>CBDUVZ010000013.1:0-36488 GCA_965370805.1 uncultured bacterium
TCTGATACGCAACGCCGACATGACGGTCGAGGAGTTCCGGAAGCTCCTCTGACCCGGCCGCCCCCCCCACGTCGGATTCGGACGGAGCGATTCCGCTGGCCGCAACCCGCTAACCGCTGACCGGAAAAGCGGCAGGTTCCCTGCCGCAGTCCACATCCTGTCACCCTCACCTCAGTCCTCTCCCTCAAGGGAGAGGAAGTAACCTCTCGGCGGCCATCACAATTGTGAATGCCGAATGTCGAATGACGAATTCGGACTTCTGCCATATCCGTGTCCATCCGTGTTTATCTGTGGTTTCTTCCTCTCTGTGCCCTCCACATTTGAGATTGCCGCGTGTACGCCGAGATTCCTCCACTACGGTCGGAATGACAAGACGGCGTAGGCTCGCAATGACAACTTCTCTCTTGGCGTACTTGGCGGCCTTGGCGGTTGTTCCCTCCGCAGTCCGCCAGCCGTCTCGCAAGGCCGCCACCGCGTATTCCAGTCTACATATTTGTAGACTGGCAACAGGGAGGCTGGACAGGCGACCCGGAAGTGGCTGCAATAGCCAAGTATACGGTAGTTTGGGGAGTTAGGGACGGAAATAGCGTCTGAAAATTGACTCTCACGGGTCACTCTCGGAGTTCCTCTCCATGTTCTTCACCGAGTCATCGTCCAGAGCCTCTGCCCGGCAATTCCAGCCGCTGTTGTCCGATGAGTCGGGCAGGACATTCTCCGGTGAATCCCACAAGACATCCGGCCTGCAATCAGGGGAAATCCCCATCGGTTCATCCAACCGGCTGCGGCCTGAGGTGTCCTCCCGGGTATCCCTTGTGTCGTCCGGCATGTTGCTTTCCCCGTAACTCTCCGAATCGCTCCGGATATCATCCGCCGCGTCATCGCTCAAGTCCCTCAGCCAATTGTCTCCATCGGAACCGCGGAACCAACGCCGGATGCAGGAAAACACGGGACACTCCCTGTATTTCAGAGTCTCAGGAGTGTCAAAGGACACCCACTGACGACGGAAGTCGCTGACGGCTAAACAGAACAACCCCCCGCGCTTGAGATTGCCACAGCGTGCTGCACGGCTGTGCCTCGGCGGCATCGGCTCAAAGGCCGTGCGCAATGACACGACCTGAGAGACCCCTCCGTTTCGGTGAGCCATCGAACGGCACCTGCTCAAAGCAGAGCGGGGTGACAGTTCCTGTCACTTGGCGGTTGTCACAATTCCGAATGACGAGTGTCGAATTCCGACTCTGCATTCTGACTTCTCCTCCCGTGTTCATCCGTGGTTACTTTCTCTCCGCTCCGGCCACCTATCTTTGTAGGCTCTTCGTGCCTTTGTGGTGAGATTCCCATGTCGGGTTTCGGGTCATACACCGCCAGCCTGACCAGACCCACGCCGCGCATCCGGCTGGGCATGACACTCAAACCCGGCCCACCACGGGCGACCGTCAAGTCTTGCGCGCCGCGACCACCACGAAGCCGGCACCATTGTGGAATCCGTCCCGCGGCTCCTCGGGTTCGATGGTTTCGTCCGGCCCATGGAACAGGGTCGATACGGTATCAGTAATCTCGAACCCGGCCTGCTCGGTTGTCGCCTTGACCTCGGAGTAACCGGGGAATCGGGCTTTGCTGAACAATGGATGTCCCTGTTTGCCTTTCTCGACGTAGCTTGCACCCCAGGCGCCGTCCCGGTCGAGATACCCGTTCACCAGCCTGCCGCCGGGCTTGAGTATCCGATGTGCTTCGCGCAGGGCCGCGAGCGGGTCTTCAAGAAACGCCCACGTGGTCAGGAAAAAGACCGTGCCGAACGTCTCGGCCCGGAACGGCAACTCCTCGGCGTCAGCTCCCATCACGTCGATTCCGTGCTTCCGGGCGATTTCCAACAGCCCACCCGAAACGTCAACGCCTTTCGGAATCCCGAGCGCCTGCGCGAACCGGCCCGTGCCGACCCCGACCTCGAGCCACGGCTCGGGCAAACCTGAAAGCAGCGGCCTCAGCGCCGCCAGTTCGACCTGGAATACGACCCTGCCCTTGCCGTCGTACCAGACGTCGTACTTCTCCGCCAGCGCGTCAAACGGGCTCTCATTCATTCCCGGACTCAAGCTCTTGTGTGATTCGCTTGCGCCAGTAGCCCGAATAGAGCGCGCCGACCGGATTGTGGGCCAGCACCCGGTCTTTCACCACCAGTGTTGTCACCGGTGCTTCGCACGTCCGGGTGAAAATGATATCATGACCGATACACAGACCCAGGATGATATTGAGCTGGGTTTCGGCCTGGTTCAGAATCGTCGCCTGGGCCACCGGATTGCACATCGCTTCGATCCGGTCCGGCTTGATCTTGTCCAGCCCGAGCTTCTCCTTCTCGATACCGCACGCCTTGCAGCAGACCGAACTCACCTTGAACCGCTTGCTCAGCATGTCGCACAGTGTCCCGGCTTCTTCCGCGAACCCGATGCAGAACGCGACCCCGAGACGTTCGTATCCCATCTCCTGCGCGAACCGGATCAGCTCCTGGAGCCGGGTTAGCTTCATGTAGTAATTGCCTTCGAGACCGGTCGCAACCCGGGTCATCTTCAGAACCTCCGGGGCCTCATACTTCTGGAGCACTTCGTCCCGCAGCCCGAAGCAGTCCTGTCCCTCGTAGCACTTCTTGTCCGGACACCGACCGCAATCAGGCGTCTTCACTGCAGTTCCACTTCCGCGCTCCAACCGCAGCCGATACGCTCGAACCCGTCCGGCCACCCGCTGCGGAACAGCGCAATCGCCTCGTCCCCGGTGCAATGGCACGGCCCGGCCCTCATGACGCCAAGCTCCTTCAGTCCGGCGATTACCTTGCTGACACCCGCTGCCGGCATGTGGCACAAGTGGAAACCACCCAGAATCAGGTACGGGGCTGAACCGAAATCCCTCTTCACCCGTTCGGCGATATTGACGACACCCGGATGCGCACACCCGGTAAGCACGACCGGCCCGTCCCGGCTCTCAAAAGCCAACGCCTGCTCCCGGATGTCTTCACCCATTTCGCCGGTGGACCACACTCCGGGGAACAACTCAATCCTGTCCTCGACCAGCACCGGATTCCCACCCACGGCCTGGGCTTTCTTCCCGAGTTCGTCCGCGGCCGAAGCCGGAATGTAGCAGTCAACCGGCGCTGCTTTGAGTATCGCCTCCAGTCCGCCGGTGTGGTCCCAGTGGTCGTGCGATATCACGACGACATCAATCGACGCCGGTTCGATATCCAGTGCCCGCAGGTTGGCCGTCAGGACCTCACCTTTGGCGCCGGTATCGAACAAGAGCCGGCGCTCACCGATATCCACCACGCACGCGAAACCCCAGTCGGGTTCAAGTCCATCCTGGAGTGTACGATTGTCGTATACGACCCGCAGTTCAACCATCTTCTCCTCCACAACATCCGGCGCCGGTCCGGCGGCAAGCAGAACCGACGCAAACGCGAAACCTAGAACACCAGGACTTCGTATCCTTCCTCCTTGTACCGCGCAACACTCGGGTGCCCTTCCATCTCATCGCACAGGTTCAACCCCTGCTGAATCGCGGCATTCAGAGCTCCGGTCCTGGTCGCGCATGCCTTGCACACGCAGTCAATCAGCCCGGCCGCCTTGACCCGGCCGTACAAGCCCGCGAACGGCTTGGTCTCGTTGCGCAGGAGCGACACCTGCTTCGTCGCTTCACCTTCGATGATGACCTTGACGTCATAGCCGCTGTTCTTCATCTCGAGCGCGTTGAGCAGCACGTGTGCGAAGCAGATCAACTCTCCGTTGAATGCAAACAGGGCAACTTTCTTCATCCTGTCCTCTCCTCTCCCGGCCGGCGTCCGGCTGTATCAGAGACCGCACGTCCCGGTCGGGCAGGTCGGGCCACTTGAACCAAAGTCATCCGACCCGTTGCCTCCGCGCACTCCTCCGAGCTTCGAGAACAGCTTCTCCAGTTCCGATGACCCGCACTTGGGACATTCGACACTCTCGTCGGCCCGCCTCAGCAGTTCCTCAAACTCCGCGCCGCACTTGCGACATTTGTACTCGTAGATCGGCATCTTTCAACTCCTTTCTTTCACCAACTCCGGCCGGATGCGACTGATTGCCTCCCGCAGCGCATTCGCCGCCAGCAGTGCGCAGTGCTGGTCTTCCTCGGGAAGCCCTCCCAGTTCATCAAGCACCACCTGCTGGTCGATCCCGGCCGCCTGCTCCAGGGTCTTACCCTTGGCCATGATTGTCACCATGCTGCCGCACACAATCGACGTGCCGCAGCCGTCGGTCCAGAACGTAGCCTCGGTAACCAGGTCGTCACGCACTCGCAGCCAGATCTGCATTGTATCTCCGCACGGGCCGGTTACCTGTCCGTACCCGTCCGGGTAGTCGAGCGAACCTGCATTCTGCGGCTTGTTCCACAACTCCATCACCCTGGGCGAGTACACCTTTTCCATGTCACGGATGACCTGCTCCTGAAGCTCGGCTGCCCAGTCGTCCGGCTTCTTCCCGGCTAGTTCGCCGTCAGGCACTTCTCTACCTCCTGCCACACCTTCCTGATCTCGTCTCCGGCCCGGCTCGGACCGTACTCGACAACCGGCTTGCCCGCAACCATCGCTTTCGTTACCGTCTCGTCAAACGGTATCCGGCCGACGACGGCGATATCATGCTCCCCGCACCACTTCTCAATCGCCCGGGTGTTCTCCAGGTTGATGTCGAACCGGTTCACCACGCAGCACATCGGAATCCGGAACCGCGCCGCGACCTCGGCCACCCGCTGCAGGTCATGAATCCCGGACAGGCTCGGCTCGGCAACGCCCAGCACCAGGTCCACACCGGTGATCGCCGCGATAACCGGGCACCCGATGCCCGGCGGCCCGTCCGCAATCAGGTAGCGGACATCAGTCTGCTCCGCAATCTCCATCGCCCGCTTCCGGACCACGCTCACCAGCTTGCCCGAGTTCTCCTCGGCAATCCCGAGTCGGGCATGAACCATCGGGCCGTAGCGGGTCTGCGACACGAACCACTCACCGTTGACGCACTCCTTCATCTCGAGCGCATCCGTCGGACAGACGTAAACGCAGAACCCGCATCCTTCGCAGGAGACCGGGTCGATGTCGAACGACTCTTTCACCGCGTCGAACCGGCAGACACGCCGGCACTCCCCGCAGTCGGTACACTTCTCCGGGTCCCGGACCGCGACCGAACCGCCGCTGAACCGGTTCCGCTCCTTGACTTCCGGCTGCAGCAACAGGTGCAGGTCCGCGGCATCGACGTCGCAGTCAACCAGCACGCTGTTCCCGGCCAGGACCGCCAGCGAAGCGGTCACAATCGTCTTGCCGGTCCCGCCCTTGCCGCTGACAACCGCAACCTGGCGAGCTTTCTTCATGTCTTCCTGCCCACAACGAATGCCAGGTTGCCGTTCCCCAGAAACGTGCAGTCCACCTCAGAAAACCCGGCCCAGCGCAGAAATCCGACCAACTGCCCCGCAGTGTAGTACTCTTCCTGGTAGAGTTGCTCGGCAATCGAACCTTTCACCGGGTCCGCCAGAACAACAACCCCGCCGCGCCTCAATACCTTGAATGCCTCCCGCAGCACAAGCTTGGGATGCTTGAGCTCATGGACCACGAACCGGGCAACCGCACTGCTGAAACGACCCTTGACCGTTCCCGAAACCGCTTCCGCATTCACCTGCATACAATCGGCGCCGGTCCGGCGGGGACTTTTCCCGGGCAGCTTGTCACCGTTGATATCTATACCGACAACTTTCGCTCCGGTTGCCCGCGCCAGTTTGTCCACGTGCCGGCAGTCGCCACAACCGATCTCCAGAATCGGCCCCTGCGAACCCAACAACTCCACCAGCAGCCGGTGAACGTCTTTCTCAAGCCGGTTGTACAGTTCCTCATCGACTCCAGTCTTCACCTGCCTGTGCGTCGCACGCAGACTGGCCTGCTGACGCAATTTCCTCTTCACTCGCTCGCCCTTGCACGGATGTCTTCAAACAACTGCTTGAAAGCCGGCACGTATTCGGGCCTGGCCTTGACGACCATGACCCCTTTCGAGTAGGCCTCGGCAATTGCCCGGTCGTACGGAATCCGCATCATAATCGGGATCTCTTCCTCCCGGCAGTAGCGGTCGGTCTCGTCGTCACCGATGTCGGCCCGGTTCAATACCACGCCGAACCTGACGCCCAGCTTGCGCACCGTCTCGACCGCCAGCTTCAGGTCGTGCAGTCCGAAAGGCGTCGGCTCGGTCACCAGCAGGCAGAAATCGCTGCCAAGCACCGACTGTACCACCGGGCACGAAGTGCCCGGTGGTACGTCGAGGATTGCGTCCCCTTCGGTGCTGATCTCTTTCTTGACCGCGTGGATGACCGGTACTGCCATCGGCTCGCCGACCTGCAGCCGGCCCTGCCCGAACCGAATGTCACCACTGACGCCGGTCTCGACCACGCCGACCGGTATCCCCTTCTCGCTGATTGCCTGCTCCGGGCATATCCAGACGCACAAGCCACACGAATGGCACAACTCGGGGAAAACCAGCACCCTGTCCGGCAGCACTGCCAGCGCATGGTATGCGCACGCCTGCGAACACTTGTGGCAATACGTGCACTTGTCGAGGTCGATCTCGGGAATCAGCTTGTTCACTTCCTCGGTTTTCTCGATTTCGGGCTTGAGGAAGATGTGGCCGTTCGGCTCCTCGACGTCGCAGTCCAGGTACTGACACCCGCCCCCAACCATCGCCAGGTTCACCGCCACTGTGGTCTTGCCGGTGCCACCCTTGCCGCTGGCAACTGCGATAATCATCAGGTCCTACCGGGAATCGCGCCGGCAGGCTCCATCCGTACACGGCGGCGAATCGCACCGCTCGGCCCGGCCGCAGCAGGTAGCGCCGGACGGGCGGCCCGCGCCCATCCTGACTCCACCGGTGACCGAGAATACGCGCTTCATCGGCTTGTTGCAGTCCGGACAATCAATCGGGACGTCGGCATCGCTGCCTGCACGCAGTTCTTCGACTACCCGACCGCACGACTCGCACTTGTACTCATAAAGCGGCACTACTGCTCCCGGACCATCCTGGCCCCGCACTTGGGGCACCTGGCGTCACTGCACGGTACTCCGCGCTGGTGCGGCGCTTTCTCTCCGCACGCCGGGCAAACGCAGTATCCGTCCGGTCCGGCGCCGGATCCCCGGCCCATTCCGCTGCGACCCATTCCTCGGCCTGTTCCCGGCCCCTGACCTCTCGGGCCGGTCCCGTCTCCTCTGGGCATGCTGTCCTCCTCAGTAATCAGTAGCTGTGCTGATGGGTACCGTCACCTTTTGATTCATGGTCGCAGGTCGACTCCCCGACCTGCAGGGTCCCGGCCGCATACTGCTCAAGCACCGCGGCAACCGGCCCGGAAATCCCCATGCACATCTCGATCTTCTGCTCGGCAAAGAGCGCCTGGGCTCTTGGCCCGGCACCACCGCAGATTATAACGTTTGCGCCTCTTTCTGCCAGGAACTTCGGCAGGAAACCGGGCTGGTGCCCGGGATTGGCAACCACTTCGGTCTTGACGACCTTGTTGTTCTCGATGTCAGCCAGGGTGTACTCGGCACACCTGCCGAAATGGGCCGAAACCTGCCCGCTGTCCGTTGAGACTGCAACTTTCATTTCGCCTCCGACTCAATGACGCGGGCAATAACCTCCCGCATCGCCTTGCCTGCTTCCGAATCCGGGTGCCCGACCACAAACGGCTTGCCCTCATCGCTCGAGTCCACGATTGCCGGGTCGAGCGGAATCCGGGCCAGCAGCGGCACGAGCATCTCCCGCGCCATCTCAGCGCCGCCTTCGGTCTTGAACAGGTCAATCTTCTTGCCGCAGTGCGGGCAGGTAAGACCGCTCATGTTCTCGACGACACCGAGCACCTTGAGCTTGAGCATCCGGGCGAAGTTGACCGCCTTGCGCGAATCCATCAGGGCCACGCCCTGCGGCGTCGTCACGATGATTGCCGCGGTCGCCGGAATCAGTTGAGCAACGGACAGCGGCTCATCCCCGGTCCCGGGCGGTGAGTCAATCACCAGCCAGTCCAGGTCGCCCCAGTCCACGTCACCGAGGAACTGCATGATTACCCTCATCTTCAGCGGCCCGCGCCACACCACCGGTGCGTCCCGGTCCTGAACCAGGAAAACCATGGACACCAGGCGGATTCCATCGGGCGTCTCGACCGGCTTCAGCTTCTCGCCCGGTGCCGCCTCCATCTTCCCATCCTCGACCCCGAGCATCCTGGCCACATTCGGGCCGTGGATATCGACGTCGACCAGCCCGACCTTCCGACCTTCCTTCATCAAGCCGACCGCGATATTCACCGCGGTCGTCGTCTTGCCGACTCCACCCTTGCCGCTGAACACCAGCAGCCGGTTCTTGATCCGGCTGAGCGCCGCGTTGATCTTCTCCTGGTCCTTCGGGTCCAGTCCGGGTGTTGCCATCTTAGCCTCGCAGCCCTGAATGCTGTGCCGAACTGGGACCATCAGCCGAGCTGAGCTTGCCGTCCTTGAAGGCCTTAACCGCTTCCTCGACCAGTCCGGAGGCCCCGGTGTACACCTTGATTCCGGCCGCATCCAGAGTCGAAAAAGCCCTCGGCCCGCAGTTGCCGGTCAGGACCACATCAACCTTGTGGTCGATCATCAACTGCGCCGCTTGAACACCGACGCCCCCGGCCGCATCCGCGAACCGGTTCTCAACCGCCTCACTTTCATTCGTATCCGGGTCGAGCAGTACGAAGTAACCACACCTCCCGAACCGCCCGTCAACCGGGGAATCCAACGCCGGCCCGGTGGCCGTAATCGCCAGTTTCATCAATCGGCTCCTTTCGCGCCCGGCCCGACCGACTGTCCGCACGAAGGGCAGACCGCCACGTCGTTCCCGGGCATTATCTCCCATGTAAAACCGCAGACATTACACTCAACCGCTTCAATCCGCTGCACGCCGCGTCCGGTCTCAATCATCATCGCCTTGCCGTGAACCAGGGCATCGGCTACCTTGGTGCGGGCCGATGCCAGTATCCGGCCGAACGTCGTCCGCGAGACCTTCATCCGTTCCGCCGCCTGGGCCTGGTACTGCTGCTTGAGGTCAGCCAGGGTCAGCGCCTCAATCTCATCCAGGGTCAGGACAACCCGCTCCAGCGATGCCGTCGGAACCCCGCGCGGCTTGAACACAGTCACGCTCGGATTGCTGAACACCCACCGGCACCGCTTAGGCCTTGGCACCGCGTTCCTCCGCAAGGTGCTTTGTCAGCCAGCCGGAAGACGCATCGGTCCTGACGTCGTACCCGGGCACGTACGGCTTGATATCCAGCAACGGCGTTCCATCGAGCATATCCACATGTCTGACTCTCAATCTGCCGCTGCGGTGCGAAAGCAACCGCACAGCCGAAATACCGATATGATTCGGCCGGTGCGGGGACCGGATAGTGAAGATGCCCCGCTTCTTTCGTTCAAGAAACGGCGCTCCGACCAGCTTCTCCGACTGCGAACGGTGGAAACGGTAGACCAGAATGATATGCGAGAACTGACCGATACCGCGCAAACCGGCCCGGAACTCCGGCAGAACCTCAACAACCCCCTCGGCATCAGAAAACCGCGGCTGAATCGGACAATCCTCCGATTTCTTGAACGGAGTCCGAATCAGACCGATTGGTTTCACTGTGGCCGATTTGGGCATATGCCCATTATGGTCAATTCGGCGGTCCTGTCAAGTCGAACGTGACGATCTACGGCTTCGTGCTTCTCCGTTCCGCTCCGATTCTCAGCCTTGGCGCACCTGGCGGCCTTGGCGGCTATCACAAGTGCGAATGCCGAGTGTCGAATGCCGAATTCGGACTTCCGGCCCTCATCTGTGTTCATCCGTGTCCATCTGTGGTTGCTTTCTTTCCGCTCCGTCTGCGCTTGAGATTGCCACAGCTATCACAATTGCGAATGTCGAATTGCGAATGTCGAATTGCGAGTCTGCCCTTTGCATTCTGACTTCTCCATTCTGCACTCTGACTTCTGCCTTCTCCTCCCGTGTTCATCCGTGGTTACTTTCTTTCCGCTCCGCTTCGATTCCCTCCCTTGGCGCTCTTGGCGGCCTTGGCGGTTGGTTTTTCTCTGTCGGTCTCCGGATGACGAAACCGGGTGGCCGACACTCACATGCCAGTCACCCGGTATTCTGCCTTCAGCCTACTTCGAGGTCGGCTTCTCCTTTGATATCGCTTCCTCGACCCCGGCCAGTTCCTGTTTCAACTGGTCCCGGTATCCTGCGAGGTCCTCATGGGCCTCGGCTGCGGACGGAAACGCCCGGGAAAAACCCGGCGCATCAACACCACCGCCGTACGCACCGTAGCCCACGCCCGCGCCGTACGCACCGTAGCCTACGCCCGCGCCGTACGCACCGTAGCCACGGCCACGACCCCAGCCGCGACCTCCACCCATACCACGGCCCCAGCCGCGACCGCCGCCCATGCCGCGACCCCAGCCCCGCGTGAAGCCGGGAGTCGGATACCCGGCGCAAAAGCCGAAGCCACGGCCGGTCATCGGTCCGAATCCCATCGGACCGGTTCTATCTCCACTTGGCATATCGTTACCTCCGTAGTTTGGAGACTACCGAATATATAAGCATCTGCTTATAAGACTACCAAAATGAGAGAAGGATTCAAGCCCGGATTACTTATCCTGTTCCGATTCCATTTCCCGCTCCACGCGGTCGAGTTCGGACTTGAGAAACTCCCGGTACGCCTCAACCTGTCCCGGTCGCTTCGGGCCGGAACGCCGCCAACCGAACGCGCGGGTGCCGAGTCGGTAGCGGGCATACGCCGCGGGGACAACTTCGTACACGACCGATTGTCCTTCACGCCGGTCCCGAACCAGGCCGGTATCACGGAGCTGCGCCAGATGCTGGGACGCCGCCGGCTGTGACACCCCGAGCCGCCGCGCAATCTCGCTGACGGTCAGCGGCCCTCGCCCGAGCAGGTCCAGCATCCGAAGCCTGGTCTCGCCGCCAAGCATCCGGAACATCCTGCCCCGGCCCCAGCCATGATGACGATGTCCAAACATACCATCAGTCTAGATACCGCCCGCGTCTTGTCAACGCGGTGGCTCTCTGACCCGGACCTCCGAAGACAAGCCGGAAACTCACCGCGAACCTGAATCTGCAACTGAGCCTGAACCTGAATCTCCTGCTGACTTCACGTCTGAAGCTCAAACTCACGACCAAGCTCAAAGTCAGGCTGACGACGGACTTGAACTCCGACTTGAATCTGCGTTTGAGTTCGACTCTGAAACCGAACCTGACCATCATTTTCAAACCGCATCTCAGGTTCGTCCTGAATCTGACGCTGACCGGCATTCTGTCTCCAGACCTGAAGTCCAGACTCACCTGGGGGGTCACTCCCCCCTTCTTTCTGACAGCGGCTCGGATTGAAGAGACCTCCGGTAACTGCCGGTGCGGGGCGAATTTAGTCCGGCATGGGCGAATTCGCGGGGTACTGGTGTATATCTATGTAGGAAACAGAAAGACGGGAACCGGAAACGAATCGCAGCCTCGCCGGACGCCGGCCCACGGCGCGGCGAGCAAAACAGAAAGGCCCGCAAGAGAACGGCCGCTCACCGGCCGGAAAGGAGCCCGAAATGGCGATTGACGCTCAGAAGCGACTCGAAGACTGGAACGACAAGTTCGACACCGAGCACGTGAAGCGGGTACTGGACCGCAAGCGCGCCACGATGCTGGCCCGGGTGCAGGTGGCATTTGCCGAACTGTGCTCGATGGAGGAACAGGTCAGGGAAGTACTGAACGGCGCCTCGGTCCAGACCGTACTCTACGTGCCGTACCTGGACTACGGCCGGCAGTTGTGGAAACTGACCCGGCGTCAGAACATCACAGGTCCGTCGTTTGCCCTGGCGGCCGAGATACTGTTGCGGAAATGGGCAAACCGCGGCCTCGACCCCGCGATCTTGGCCCGGATTCGCCACGAGGTCTTCAACATCGAAGCGCCATAGCACGCCGGCCGACAACCGGTCTGCGTGCCACGCACAGGCAGGCAGTCTCCACTCCGTTCCGATTCGACCATCCTGTCATGACGGGCCTTGACATCGCTCATGAATGTGGGAAGTGTCCCGGGTTCTCCCCATGTGGGAAGTGTCCCGGGTTCTCCCCTTTTTCAACAGCCCCGCTGTCCCTATTTGACTCTGGTACTTGTGCCTCACGGGGCCTCTGTGCGATCCGTGCGCTTCGATTCGCCCATCCTGTGATGGGCGTCAAGGAATGCCTCTCGGACTTCATCGGTGAGCCTCGACAAGACAAGAAGCCCTATTAGGTTCTCGGCAGTGATGCGGAGGTTGAGCATGACGACGGTGAGCTGGAGCAGAGAGAGAGCAGTGTACTGGCCAGGGTCGGCAAGTCCTTCGTTGCTCGGACCTGCCAGCATTAGATCGTCCCCGTCGTAGCCCAACCTGAACTGTATTCCTTTTGGATTCGCGTGGACGTTGTGGCTCGCCATCTTGTACCATGGGCGCATGTGGTCGAATCCTGCGTCCTCTTCTATGTCGGCGAAAGAGGGATCGGACTTCCCCAGAGACTTCGCCGCCCAGCCATACCTGCCGCGGAAATCGTTACCGAAACGTACACGCAGCCTATCGACGGCGTCCCGCATCCTCTAAAGTACATCTTCACCGATCAATTCCTCCCCGAGGGCTTCGTGGTGCTTCTGATAGAGCACTGCTGCTTTGAGCGACTCGACCCTAGAGTGCAGCAGGTAGCGTTCTGCGAGTTCGTCGTCCGCACGCTCCTTGATGAAGTAGGCGACCACTGCCAATTCATGGAGCGTTCGCCATCTTGCATGCGCTCCATCGGCAAACCCACTCTTGAGCAATGCTAGCACTTCTGAGCCTATTTGGCATCCTCGGGCATGAAGTCGAACAAGGACTTCGAAGATGTGGTCTTGATTAGCGGCGGATTCCGGTCGGTATCTCGTGTTGAAGCTTTCCCCTGCTTCCAAAGCAATAGCGACTTGCGCCTCCAGCAGGTCCAAGGCATGACCCCACACACTGCAGAGTCTAGATTCGAAGCCCGCCCGGTATCGCCGCTGCGACCTCAAGACTGAAGGCGCTCGCGACATGAGGGCGTTCAGGATAGCATCCGCCGAGTCCGACGCCCACTCGTTGAGTCGCTCGACGGGGAAGTCATCGGTTTCTGGATTCCGCCCGGTCTCCTTGTAGTACTCCAGCAGCACAGAGTCAAGCTCCTCCTCTAGACTGGCAGTACTCACAGACTTGCCCAAGAACCGACTTGCCATTAGGTCCAGCCAACGGAGAAAACTCACGCAGGTCGCCCCTCCACAATCCGAATCTCCTTCTCCGTCAACCCATACAACTCATACACCAACTCGTCTATCTTCCGGTCGGTGGCTTTGATGCGGCGCTCGATGGCGGTCTTTGATTCGCCCTTGGCCTTGGGCAGCTTCTTGTGCAGGTCCAGCATCCGCTCGACCAAGCCTACGATAGCCCTGCGGGGGGCCTTGTCGATTCCCGTCGAGTCAGACGGCACACTGATGGGAAGCCGCTTGACACGGAAGGTCTTGACCTGTGCGAAACCACGACCTTCTTCCTGTGCGAGGTGCCGGTACAGATATAACAGCAGCGACGAATTCAGTATGCCCAGTAGGTATCTGTACCACATTGACGCATCATGGTCTTCCCTGAGCACTACCGAGTGCACAGTCTTGTCGACGTATTCCCCCGCGGTGTCGATGGTCGCGATGATGCGGTCTGCGGTTTGCCTGTAGATAACCTTCTCCCGAAGCAGGAACCCGGGGCTGAATCTAAACGTGTCCACTTCGGGGTCCAGCCGTTTCGCGTAGTCGTGTCGCAGCCAGTGTGAGGGACTGAGCATTCTGTATCTGTTGATGTCGCGTCCCTTCAGAAAGGGAGAGTCGGCGGGATGCAGTCGCTTACCCTCATAGAGCACTCGGTCCGCAATCGACCCACCCCTCTTCTTGCCCCGTCCTCGAGTCCAGTAGTTGAACCCGACGTCCTTGACCCACGCCAAGTCGCCGAGGGGCCTCCCTTCCTCCAGAAGGCGGGCCACCAGCCTTCCGGCCGGCACCCACCGTAGGCTGCTAAGTTCCGACCGGGGGACACGGGTGACTTCGAGTCCGTCGGGGAAGGCACCGAGGTCGGAGACTTTGGCGAGCCGGCTTGCAGCGGGCGCACGAGTTGGGGCCGACCCGAGCCGACGCAGAAACAGAAGGGCGGTGAATACGTATGGGCCAGAGAAGACTCTGTTTGTGCCGAAATCAACAATCTCGGTCAGAGCTGTTTGCTGGAGGATGTATTGCTTGAGGGCATCGAAGTAGGGGCCCAAGAGGAAGGTATTCGGGACAATGAAGCCAAACAACCCACGCGTGGCCAAGAGAGATATGCTTCGCTGTGTGAATGCGACGTATGCGTCGTTGTTGCGCCCGAAGGTTGGGTAGTGGCGCTCAAGAAACTCCTTGAGCACGGGGTCGAAGACGATGCCATAAGGCGGATTGCCGATGACCACGTCGAAGCCGCCTGCCTGAGCGTGTCCGCTCGCAGGCAGGCCGCGTTTCATGATGTCGGGGAATTCGTGGTCCCAATCAAAGGCGTTGATGCGGATGCGCTGTTCTTCGTCGTCGAATAGCCCCTGCTGTTCGCCCTGCCAGAAGTCCGAGCCGATGAGGCTGTTGCCGCACTTGATGTTGGCGGCGAGGTCGGGCAGCGCCCGCTCGTGGAACATTTTCTGCTGGAGGCTGATGGTCTGGTCGCTCTCGCCTTCGAGCACCTTGAGCAGCAGGCTGAGTTTGGTGACATCGACCGCCTGGCCGTCGATGTCCACCCCGTAGATGTTGTTCAGGAGGATGCGCTTCTTTTCCTGCGTCGTCAGCCGCCACTCGCCGCCCGGCCCTTCGTACAGTTCCTTGCGGTGTTTGGCCGCGCCTTGCTTGACGTACCGGTCCCGGTGCCAGTCGAGCAGGTACTGAAACGCGCCGAGCAGGAACGAGCCCGAGCCGCAGGCCGGGTCAAGGATGCGGAGCCTGGCCGCGGTCTTGGGCGTCCTCTTCTCCAGCAGCTTGCCGACCGTGTTCTTGACGATGTAGTCAACGATGTAGGTCGGCGTGTAGTAGACCCCGCCCGCTTTGCGGACTTCGGGCTTCTCCTCGACCTTGGCCCGGTGCCCGGCCGTGAGCCGGATGACCTTGCCCAGGAACTGCTCGTAGACCTGGCCGAGGATGTCGGCCGGGAACACGCTGAACTCGTACGGGCTGGGGTAGTAGAGCTGGCCGATGATGGTTTTGAGCACCGGGTCGTCGAGCTTGAGGTGCGGCGTCAGGTCGTCCGGTTCCTCGCGCCCGCGCTCGGCGGTGAAGTGGAACAGCCCGGAGTTGTAGCGGTCGTCGGCCTTGCGGAAGAGCTCGAACAGCCGGGGGTAGATGCACGTGCCGTTGGTGAGCGCCTGCAGGCTGCCGGCCGGTTCGATGCCCCGGTCCTCGCAGATGCGCAGGAAGATAAGCCGGTCGATGGTGCGCTGGACCGCGTGGTTGAGCTGGCGGTTGGTCAGGCGCGGGTTGCGCAGGGCGATGTGGCGCGCGAGCACGTCACGCCAGCGTTCGATGTCCTTCAGGAACTCGGCGTCAACCGGCGTCGTGCCGCGCTTCTTCCCGCTCTCGGCGAAGCGGTCAAACGCGCCCTGTTTGATGGCCTCGGGCGAGAAGGTCCCGACCAGCTCTTCCCAGGTCTGCTCGTACTCGTGGAACGGGATGAGCCGCAGGCGGGCGCTGCCCGCCTTGTCACTCTCGCTGGGCCGGAGGCGCGTGTCGTAGACGCTGAACTCCTCGAAGTCGGTGAGAATGGAGAGCGGCAACCTGGCGGTCCAGGCGTAGCGCCGGAGCTGGAACGCGGGCGCGGGGTCGCGGGCGATATCGCGCACCGGGGCTTTGGCCTCGACGAAGAACTTGCGCACCCCGCCGACGCGGAAGCAGTAGTCCGGGGCCTTGGTCGTGCCGCCGACCTTGATGGCGTCTTCGTGGACGACTTCGCGGTAGCGCTGGTCGTAGCCCTTGCGGTTGGCGACGTCCCAGCCGAGGGCATCGAAGAACGGGTCGAGGAAGTCGCGGCGGAGCTGGGTCTCGTTGTAGGCCGAGGTGTGGTAGGACGCGAGGTTGCGGTCGAAGGTCTCGACCAGGCGGAGGATGGTATCCGGCGCTTTGTCCTTGCGCATCGCCTGCCAGCATATTGGCCGGGCAGTGTAAGTCAAGACGCGCAGTGGCTCTCCTCAGATGTCCTGACCATGTCAGGCTCACGGCTGCCCACGGGTCGATGGCGTGGAACTGACGAGATTCATCCAATCGGCTGCGTCTTCGCCGAAGCGACCGGGAGCGTTTCTGCGAGGATGGCGCGGGCCGCGCCTTGGCGGATAACCAGGAAGGCATCCCTGAGGGCGACTTGGCAGACGACTCAGCAAACGCCCCGGGAGGCGCTTCGGGAAACGCCCCGGACAGCACCTCTCCGGATGACCGGTGAAGCGGCTTGAGGGATGACGGGTGAGATGAACCGGGAGACAAACCGGAAGGCGACCGGGGAAATGCTCCGGATGACAACCCTGAGAACGGCCGGGGAAGCGAACTGGTGAACGACGAAGAGAACGGCGGTCAAGATAGCCTCCCTCACGACCCCTGGGTATCGGTTTCAGACCCGCTGCTCCATGGCTAAGTGCTGCAAATACAGCGTATTCAAGGGCTTTGCGCCACGGTCGGAAGAAAGGGGGTTGCAGAAGCCCGAGGTATGCGGTATTGTATACAGGAGAAGACTGACACGACTGTGAAATCGACCACTGGCAGGCTCTCGTTTACCCCGGAGATGGGTAGACGGCTGCGGGAGTTGCGTCGGGCTGCAGGCCTGAGCCAGACGGAACTGGCGGTTCGAATCGGCCTGGAGAGGAAGTCGGGCAAGACGGTAGTCTCACGCCTGGAACTGGGCAGGCTGAAGCAGCCGTCGCTGGGTCTTGTGGCCGACTTCCTGAAGGCAAGCGGCGCGTCGTTCGATGCGATTGCCGGGCACCTTGGTGTCAAGCCGGCGCAGCAGGCCGAGGAGAAGAAACCCGAACCCCGCCCGCGGCGCAGACCCGATGCCGACCTGACCCTGGAACAGAAACTGACCGCGGTCAAGCGCAAAGCGCAGCAGTTGTACGTGCGCCGGATGGTCGAAGAAATGCTGCATGAACTGGTGACCGACGATGCGGCACCGGCCGGGTTCGAGCAGAAGAGACTGCTGGCCGCATACGGACGCCGGGTGTTCGCTTCGCTCGAACGGAACCACGAAGCACGGGAGCGGATGCGCAGCAGGCTGCTGGAAGCCAAAGGCATCAGCGCCGGGGATGCGGACATGGTCGAGCGCGCAATGAAGCAGACCTTCAAACGCATGCTGGAGTCCGGAGACTTCGAGCGGCAGCCGCCGGTGGACGCGCTGGCGGTGGTTGAAGGACGGAACCACCTGGTTCAGGTGCCGCGGGTCGAGCAACGGCTGGTGGAGCGGACCAGGATGGAGCTGACGTCCTACGGGCGGGCGCGCTACCGGGTCATCAACGCGGTCACCCAGGAATACCGCAAGCTGCTGATGGACGCCGGGATGGAAGAGAAAGAAGTGGGCCGGTACTACACGCTGGTGAGCGAGGCGTGTGCCACCGCTTCGGAGAACGAACCCGGCAGCGAAGGCCGGGAGCGCAAACGGCAGGAGATGATCGACCGGGCCAGGAGCAAGGAGCGGGTCGCGCACCTGGTGGACTACGCATTTCGCCGATGGGACGAACTGGCCGACAAGGCAACTGGCCGACCGGGCAACTGGCCGACCGGGTAAAGGACAAACGTGAAGGAACTGAAGCTCAGTCCTGAACTGGACCAACGGCTGGTGCGGATTGAGGAGAAAGAACTGGGCACGAGCCTGTTCGGGTACGGACACCAAACGGCAGCAAAGGAACTGGACCCGCTGTTCCTCCAGGTGCTCAACGACGCCGGCCTCCAACGCGGACCGTACTGCCAGGGCAAGACATTCGGACGTGAGCTTGTCCGGCTGTTCCGGACCATGAGCGGCAAGAAACTGGCCGACGGGCTGCGTGATGCGCTGCGCAAGTGGGATGCGTACGGGCTCAGGTTCTCGCTCCTGCAGGAGATGGTGCTTGCCGGACTGTACGAGTATCCGGCCGGCAAACCGCCGGCAGAACCGCTCTCCCGGAAGCCGAAAAAGAAACGGCGCGGCACCTACGAACAGGCGCTCAGGGAAGGGCGGGCCGAACTGAAAGCCACGAACACGCCCGCAGAGCAGGCGACGAAGCACCGGGCGGCATCCGAAATCAGCCGGCTCATCTCAGCACGGGTGCGCGAAGTGCTTCAGAGGCACAGCACACCGATGACCGAATTCGTGCGCTACAACGCATTCGCATACAAAATCGGCAGCCTGGCGCGAAAGTACGGGAAGGAAACCCTGCGCATGACAGTGCTGGACAGAGTGGACCAATACGAAGCCAAAGGCCTCAACCGCAAAGTCCTGCTCGACCTCTGCCGCGAAACAGCCCACGTGGACCTCTAGCCACCCTGTCATTCTGCTCCGCATTCTCGCAGGTGCCATCGGATGGCTCAAGTATTCCGGGTTCTTCATCGCTTGAAGCAAGCGCAACGCAGGTGCTGTCGCACTTGTTTGGGATTCTACATCACCTGCAACTACGCCACTTAGAAAAACCGCCACTGCGACAACCAATAGTGTCGCAGCTACGGCCCAAGATAACCTATTGATACTACGGGCGTTACCCCCCCCTCTTGGAACACTTCTTGCATGTCTGTTTGGTAGTCTAAGACGAATATCTTGGACCAAAACGGAGGACTTCGGTGACGCACTCAGAATCGTACCATCCGACCGGACAGCGTCAGGCTGACGGAGACCTTCCGTCTATTCTCATTACTCCAGTCTCCACAAATACACGGCATCGGGCGCATAAGTAGGCGGGTGCCGAAGACTGAACTATGGAATCGCAATGAGAGCGGAATTACGGCATCCTGAGAACTTGGTTGCGCCGGAGGAATCACACTGGTATAATCAATCAGGAGAAGTAATCGCCGGCAGGCCTTGGCCTCCGGGACCAAAGGCAGCCCGGAGGCCAAGGGAGCCGAAGTTAGTCAGAGTTGAAGTGCTGCGATTTGGAGATAAACATGAGGAGGAATGTCATGTACAAGACTGCAGTCAAAGTAGCACTGGTGTTCTTGGGCCTGGCCGTGGGGACCTCTTTCGCCTATGTCACCATTTCTGATGAGTGTTGGGCGGATGCCACCTATCCCAATCAGGGGCGGCATATCGTTCGGGACCCTACAAACGGCACGCTCCACGTTTGTTGGGGATATGGTGGGGAGCTCATGTACTCGTACTCAACCGATGTAGGTGATAACTGGTCATCGCCCGAGATTGTCTACACTGGCGGTGAAGTAATTCTCTACCCGTGTGTAGCGGTCGACAAGAATCATCGGCCGTGGATATTCGGCACGTACACCTACACCAACATGTCCGGTTTTCGTTTCGGATGGCTATGGGGTTTCAGGCGCAACGGACCCAACGACTGGGAGGAAGTAGTCAGGGAATGCTGGGATTGGCATTCCATCGGTCCTGCTTCGGTAGTTGTCAGCAATGGTAGTTCTCCCGACGATGTGGAACCAGGTGGAGTTGGTCCCGGGCCTGGAATTCCTGACGCGCCAATGGCGTACGTCGTAGTCCCCTACCAGCAATACGACATCAGCAATCCTACCGGCCAGCATTGGCTTTGGTTCTATGCCATTGACGAGCAGGGGATTCGCTATCAGTGTGAGATAGACTACATCAATGCTTCGGCACAACCCGACCACATGAGGGCTTCTATCGACTACCTGCCGGGCGACGACATCCACGTGGTCTACCAGAAGGGCTTGCCCAGGATGTATCACCAGACCGCCTGCGCGCCGGGTGGTCCGGGCTACTTCAGGCACGGTGGAACCCTGGCGTGGACAGATCCTGTGAGAATCTCTAACGAGTTCAGCGAGCCGGCTTCACTTCCTTCTCTCAATGCGGATGGCGACAGGCTGACTGCGTGCTGGCAGGGACCCGGCTACCTCGGCGACCAGGAAGCATGGAAGGCTCAACGCAACCTCTGGTTGCCCTGGTGGGACCCACCGGCAATACTGAGCACGGATGACGAGTTCAAGGCCGATTACCCGTCCGCAGCCTCACGGCTTGTTGCTTCCTACCAGGAAGCCACTGAGCTACAGTCCCCTTGGAACGAGGAAGTGATAGTAGACTGTTGGGGGCCGTGGAATGCCAGCCGGACTCCTGATCATCGTTCACGGTATCCGCATACTTACGCCGTGACAACAGCTCCGCCCGACCCTCTGGTGATTCACACCTATACAGTGTGGACCGAGAATACCAGCCAGGGATCCGACGAAGTAGTCTTTCAGTATCGCAAGCTTATTCCCATGGATGGCGGTCCTGGCGATCGTCCGTGCTACCTGACCGTCAATACCGGTGAACCCGAGCCTTCGGTCTACTGCCTGGAACGGACTGGGTACCGGGTGCACAGGAATCACTCGGTGGACTATGGTAATGAGAGACTCAGGTATCGGCTGCCCTACCTCAATCCTCAGTGTGAGTATGTGCTCGAAGTAGATGCCTATCACGAACAGCCAGGCCCGGTTGCTTACGAGTTCTGGGCAGATGGTATCTCCATGCGCAGGGTTCTGGTCGAACCGAGCGTTCTCAAGACTGTCTATCTCAGACTTCCCGGGGAGACCTATGCCAGAGACTTCGTTGCAGAGATCGAGGTTCGCAGTCCAACTCTTGACCCTGTGGCCCTGGCAGACGGATTCAAGGCTTACCAGACCCTTGGTGGCCGAGGACGAGGAGGCGGGCAGAGTCTGCCGAAGCAGTTGCCCGAGACCCGGCCGCCTGTCAGTTGTCGGCCCAATCCGGTTGTTGACCGGGTCTCAATCCGTTATACTTTACCGAAGTCTGCTATGATCAGAATCTGGATAAGCGATGTCTCAGGAAGGAAAGTGCGCGAACTCCTCAACTACTGTGAGGATGCTGGCGAGCATTCGACAACCTGGGATTGCAAAGATAGCAGCGGCATGAGTATCCCTAACGGCATTTACTTCCTCAACCTTCGAACTGGGCAACATACGGTAACAAGGCAGTTGGTCGTAACAAGGTAGGATGAATTGCGGGGAAGGGATTTTCCCTTCCCCGCGACTGTTTGGATTATGAAGCTTGAAGTAGGGCTGCTTGTGGCGGTGTGTATCCTTGCCACAGGAGCCACTCAGCTCCGGCTCAAGCGCACATTTCGCTTGGACTACGGCTCCTTGTCTTGGCAATACGGGTATGTTGTTTGCGGCGACCTCAACCGGAACGGTTCTGAGAACTTCTGCTTTTTCACCGGCTTCCCCCGTCATGGTTCACCCGCGCCCAGGTGGGAAATCTGGGAATGCCGTTCGTTCAACCGTCACTCGCTGGTTTATGTGGACACAGCACCGTATCCATTTCCGCCCGGCATTCAGACCGGTTTCTTCTGCCCTTTCGCTACCGGGGACCTGGACAATGACAGCCTGCCTGAATTGTGGGGTTTGCTCCATGAACAGCTCGAAAGGTCCGCCTACCGTCGGTTGCTCGCTTGCATGGAAAGCCCGAGGCCGGGTGCATATCCGGATTCACTTGTCTGGTTTGCCCGAGTGGAATCGTCAGACCAGACCCCTCTTCAGAATATCTGGACTACCGACCTTGACCGGGATGGCCGCAAGGAGATATTCCTCCGTCACAATCGCCTGAACGGCAACCTTGCACTCTGCATTTATGAGAACACTGGCGACAACCAGTACGACTTAGTTTGGGGATGCCACGATGTGCTCAGTTATGATGTTGCCTTTGGCGATTTTGACTTTGATGGCAAGTCTGACTTTGTCTATTTTGGCAGGCCCAACTACGTACGCGAGTGTGTTGGTGATAATCGATACGATTGCGTTTTCCAGCCCGATCACCCGCCGGGAAACAACAATGAAATCTGGTCTGGCAGAGATGTGAACCGCAACGGCAAGCCGGAGTTCTGGACTGGAGCCTATCGTTATCTCGGTATGCTGGGATACCGGTTCTACCTGTACTACTGGGAAGCGAATGCCGACAACTCCTATCAGTGGTTCTTCGTGGATTCCATTGACCGATGCGTGTATGATGTTTCCAACGCCAGTAATTGCGGGGATGTGGACGGCGATGGTGTGGAAGAAGTGATGTGGGCAAATGGAAGCCACATAACGATATACGACTGCGAACAACCAGGAATCCTGACCAGGGTGTGCGACCTGTATTCTGGGCACGGATCCAGTGACTATCCCTATCTCAGCGTTACTGCATATGACCTGAACCAGAACGGCTACAATGAAATCGTGGTGGGAGGTAGCGATGGCATCTCCATCTATGAGATTGAGGCCATTCGGCTTCTTTCGCCCAACGGCGGGGAACAGTTGCATCCGGGCGATACATGCCGTGTTTCCTGGCAGACGTTCCACCCGCCGCGATGTGACTCCATCGGTCTGTTCCTGCGCACCGACACCACCTGGGTCCTGGATACGATTGCGACCGGACTCATGCCCGCAGATACGCCTTATGCCTGGGTCGTGCCGGACATCAGGGCTGATTCATGCTGGCTCGTGGCCATCGCATATAACCGGGACCTCTGGCAGTGGGACGAGACAGACGCGCCACTGCGGATCGGCGTGCCCGGAATCGAAGAAGAGCACCCGTTGCGCGTCTTCACGACCCGGCTGGATGTATCTCCAAACCCGGCCCGCGGACGATTGAAAGTGAAGTATGAAGTGGCCCGCGCAGGCTTTGTCGAGCTAGCAGTCTTTGACCGCACCGGCCGCAGGACTGCGGTACTGGTATCCGAACGGATGGAGCCAGGCCGGTACGAGTTGGCCTGGAGCCGCCGGGATGACCACGGCAGACTTCTACCTGCCGGCATCTACTTCCTGCGCATGGAGGTCTGCGGCAAGACCTTCGCCAGGAAGGCAATCCTGTCAGAGTAGCCTGTGAAGCAACTGTTGGTAGTCTTCTTGCTGGCCACTGCTGCTCTCTGCTGTGCCTTTGGGAGCTAATTGAGCTAATTGGAGCTAATTGGGGACAACCACCTATTTCCGAGGCTTGGAGCGAAACGGAAAGCGTCGTCCGGCGACACAACCACGGATGGACACGGAAGGAGAGGGTAGAAGTCAGAGTGCAAGGTGCAAATGTCAAGGTGCAAAATGAGGAAGTGGAAGCCGCCAAGGCCGCCAGGAAGGAAATGCCCAGTGTCCAAGCCGCAATGACCAATGAGGTAGCAAATCACAGATGGACACGGGAAGACAAGTCAGAAGTCAGAGTGCAGAGTGCAAACGGCAGACTCGGAATTCGACATTCGCAATTGGAATGGCTGCGGCAGTCTCAAGCGCGGAGGAAACTGAGAGATTCCTCCACTGCGGTCGGAATGACAAGCAGGAAAGGACGCCTGGTCAGGCCGTCCCGGCGTAGTCCAGTGTCAGTTTCTTCAGTTGGTCCTTGCTGCCGTTCCGGATTCCCAGCGTCAGCAAATCCCAGCTTCGAGCAAGCACTGACAGGACCACACCTGGCTTGAAGCCTTTGCGGACGCGGTGGGCGGCTACGCGCGCCATCGTATCGACCAGCTTCTTTGGTTCCGTTTCGCGCGACATGCGGTACAAGTCACGCCCGAGAACCATCAGCGAATGGAACTGCCGGAGACTCAAGCTGTGCGTATCCAACTCACGGGCAAGCGCCCGCTCGAACTTGAGTACACCGGCATGGTAGCGGGAGTTCCCCTGCTTCCTGCCGTTCGCACACGAAGAGCGACGCTGCAGTGCAGCGCCTTGCGTATCACCATACTGAAGCAACAATCCCCCTTTCATGAATCGAACTTCCCAGCAGGAACAAACAGTGCAGTTCTCATGCCCGAACGGCAAGAGGCCCTTCCGCTGCCTAACCCACCGTGCTGCAAGGACCAAGCACCGCCGTGCGAGTCGTCCGCTCGCTGCGCACCCGCATCAGTGCGGAACCCTGACTACATAACTCACTGGGGTTACGATGCTTGCGTGCAGCGACCAGAAACCGGCCCGATTCACCGGTATGTTCACGGCAATGGTCTCCCGGTCTCATCCTTGACTGCCTGCCCGGTTTGGCTACAGTTTACCCGCGCGCCCGTAGCTCAGCTGGATAGAGCGTCAGACTCCGGATCTGAAGGCCACGCGTTCGAATCGCGTCGGGCGCTTTGTAGGCCCACGCAGGATGCGTGGGACGCCAGGCCCGCGCAGACCGCGTCGGGCGCTTTTATCAAACAGGGGTCAAGGGGCCGAGGGTTCAAGTACCGGATGTCGTTCACTGGACCCCTCGAACCCTTGACCCCTCGACCCCTTTCCTAAGGAGGCTCCATGGACTTCTACGAAGCAGTCAAGCATCGACTCAGCGTCCGGGCATACAAACCCGATTCCGTGCCGGCTGAAGCACTCAATCGTATCCTCGAAGCCGGCCGGCTCGCCCCTTCGGCCAAGAATCTCCAGCCCTGGAGGTTCATCGTCATCAAGGACCAATCGGTCCGGGAACGGCTCGTGCCGGCCTGCCGCGGTCAGAAGTTCGTCGGTCAGGCCCCGGTCGTCATCTGTGCGTGTGCGGTTGAGGCCGAAGCCTGGGGCGGCATGGGCGGGTACTGGAGCGCCGACGTGGTGGACGTGACCATTGCGCTTGAGCACATGATTCTGGCCGCCGCAGCCGAAGGACTCGGCACCTGCTGGATTGGCGCGTTTGTCGAGAAGGAAGTGAAGGAAGTCCTGGGCATACCCGAAGGCGTGAAGCCGGTCGCGCTCACACCGCTGGGCTATCCGGCAAAGGAATCCGCGCCGCGGCCGCGCAAGCCGCTGTCCGAAATCGTCTGCTACGACCGGTTCACGGATTAGCGGAGCCTGCGGCCGGAAGGATTTCCCGCTTCATCAGGATTGCGTCCTCACCGTTCGAGTAGTAATACTGCTTCACCCCGGCACCCACGAATCCCAGACTCCGATAGAAACTGCGAGCCGACCGGTTCGACTCCCTGACCTCAAGCAGAAACAGTCCGGCACCGATTGAACGGCCGAACTCCTCGGCTGCCCGGATCATCATGCGGCCGATTCCCCTTCTTCGGAGCCCGGGAATCACGGCGATATTGGCGATATGCACGCGGCTCTTTCCTGAAGCAACGATGTAGCCAACCACCTGCCCGTCAGCTTCGGCCACCAGGCACAGCACTCCGCTCCGGTGCGGATCCGCAGGAAAGAACCGGCGCGACCACGGTTCCGGGAATATCTCCTTCTCAAGCTCAAGGATACGGTCCAGGTCATCATCACGCATCGGCCGCAGATTCACCATCTACCTGAATACTGACCCCGCAGACCGGCGCTGTCAACAGGCCCGGAAACCGAAACAGGAATCTCAACACCAAGGCACCAAGGTCACCAAGTAGCAAACCAGGAACCGAGAAGTATTGACCCCAGCGGGTGCGGTGTCGGCTCGGCCGACGAGGCGGCGCAAAGCCTTGTGACTCCTGACTTCTCGCCTTTGTGTCTTTGTGACTTCGTGGTTTTTCCCGGTTCCTGGGTCAAGCTTGTGTCTTGACGCGGGCCTGCCGGTCGCCTACAATTGTGGACACGTAGCCTAAGGGAGGTACGATTTGATGATATTGAGATTGCTGATACTGCTTCCGCTCCTGTTCGGATTTACCGCAGCCCAGAACCTGCTCGTGAACGGCGACTTCGAGCAGGAACTGTCCGTCGGCTGGACCGCGGGCAAGGACGGGAACGGTACCCACACTATCGAACGACAGACCACCCCGCAGCCTGACCCGGACTACGAGGCCTATCTCAAGCAGGAAAGCGGCGAAGGCTGGGTCAGACTCCGCCAGGTGGTGGACGTTGCCGGCCCGTACCTGGAACTGACTTTCCATGCACAGTTCGGCTTCGAGTGCCCGTCTTTCTGCTGGCCGGTCGCCTCGGTCTGCGTTGAGTACTACGATGCTGAAGATGCACTGCTCGGCGAAACTCGGTTCTATCACCATGACGTTCAGTGCGACTGGACCCGGACCAGCACCCTCGATCTCATCGACATCGTGGACCCGACCTGGAACCAGTACACCCTCAACATCCGCGAGGAGATCAACAACAACCTGTCCGGAGTCAATGCGGAAGAAATCCGCAAACTCGGGGTTGCGCTCTACAACTACACCTCCGGCAGTTGAAGCAACCCGTGGGCGGAGGTCTCCGCCGATGACATGGAACTCATCCAGACCCAGGGCGTGGCTGAACAGCAGCGGCTCCGGGTCGCATACGGACTTGAGAGCTTCCCCAGCCCGGCCGACTTCCGGGCAACAGTCCGCTACGAACTCGGCCGGACCTGTCCGGTTACCCTGAGCATCCACGATGCCGCCGGTCGCCGCGTGGCGGAACTGGTGAACACCAGGCAGGCTCCGGGTGCCCACTCAGCAACCTGGAACTCGGCCGACGTCCCGGCCGGGGTCTACTACTGCATCCTGCAGGCCGGCGGCCACGCGACGACCAGACCGCTGGTCGTCAATCACTGAGACCGAACCGCTCTTACTGGAGCAGTACGGCTTTCTTCGTCAGCCGCTCTCCGTCCGCTTCGAGCCGCAGGAAATAGATCCCTTGTGACAACCGCCGGCCGAAGTCGTCGCAGCCGTCCCATCGGACCGCGTAGTCTCCCGGCTTGAGCCTGGCCCGGACCAGGCTGCGCACCTGGCGTCCGGATCGGTCGAACACCGCAAGCCTGACCGGTGACTCGCGTCTGAGCCCGAACTGCACCCGAGCCCGGTCTCGCACCGGGTTGGGCTGGACCGCGAAACCGGCCCGGCCGATTCCGGTCAGGACGACGCTTTCTTCAGCCAGCCCGGTCACCGGTGGAACGGTGGAATACCTGATAGCCCGGCCGGCCTGGATTCCGGATGCTCCCTGGTGGTAACTGCCGTCATACAGGTACTGAATCCCCACCATCCGGCTCTGGTCCAGGAACCCGATACTGCTTGACGTGTACCGGTTCGCGGTCAGGTACTGGCAGACCACAACATTGTCACCGGTGGGAGTGACTACCGTGGCGTCGTACAGGATTACCTCGAACTTCTCCCAGTCGTCGCGCGGCGACGAGTAGTAGACACTGTCGTACTCGATGATAATGCAGTGCCTGGCCGTGTCGTGGTAGTACCAGACTCCCCCGCCCTGTTCCGGGTACAAGTCGTCCCAGTTGACCGCCACCAGTGGCGGCGCGTTGGGAGTGGGAAGCGGCTCATTGTCCGGCTCGCAGTAGGACGAGAAGCCGGGACTGATGAACCCGTTGGAGCAGATTGATACCTGGGCGTATCGCTGGCCGTAGTACTTCCACAGGAAACCGGAAGGCAGAGTTATCTGCACGGTCTGGTCATCGGCGAGCACGAGCCGGGTTCCGATCCCGTTGATCTCAATCCATTCGAACTCCGGCCGCTCCGGATACCCCAGGTCCACGTCCTCGTACGCCCAGTACCGGGCCGGCTTGCGCGGGCCGTCCGGTATCGGGTCCGGCTCGCCGATCTCGCCGACAATCAGGTCGAACGGCAAGGTCACGGAATACCCCTCCGCATTCACCAGCAAGGTGCACGGAATCGGCGTCTCAAGCGGAATCGAGCTGTCGGCATGGACCGCAAAAGGATCTGCGGTGTTCATGCCCGTGCTGTCGTGCATGATTGTACCGAATCCGCCGGCGGAATCCCGAACGTGGAGCCGGCTGTCGCCCGAACGCAGTATCGCTGCCACGTCATACCCGTGGCCCAGCCCGATATTGCGCAATGACAGCGCGAGTCGTGCGGTCTCGCCCCGGCCGAGCCTGCCGTCACCATTGCCACCCGGCGGGGAATCCTCGACCGCGTACCCGTCGAACTCCAGAACCGCAGTCCCGACCCGGTGACTGGTCCGGGAAACCCATACCGAGTCCGCTGCATCCCGGCATTCCAGTTCGAACTCAAGCAGATAGGCGTTGGTGCAGGCACCGGCCACGCTGAATTCGAACCCGTCCGAACCGGTGTGCGCCGAATCACCCGCGCCAATCGTCCCGAAAAGCCTGACCGAATCGAGCATGGTGACACTGACGTCCCCGCTGCTCAGCATCCCATACACCGAATCCGCGGCCACGAGTCCCAGGTTCTTCACCCACATCGGCAGCTTGACCGTTTCCCCCGGGTTGATGATGCCGTCGCCGTTGCCGCCGGGTCCGGAATCGTTCACCGTGTGGCCCAGGTGAATCACGTACGGCGAGTTGGGCGGGATTGTGACGGCTGAACCCAGGTACGGATGCAGGTTCCGGCCGGTTGCGGTCACGAGAATCGAATCGCCCGGCTGGTCGGTATTCAGCGTGAACTGAACCCGGCCCGCAGCATCCGTGTACCCGACGTGATACACCGTAGTATCGGCCCTCGACATCACGCACACCAGGGCGTTCGCGACCGGTGCGTAGCCGTCGCTCGCGTTGACCGTCACCTCGAACGGGAACGAACCGAGCAGCACCACTGCCGGGTGACTCACCACCAGTTGCTGCGGCACCGCGGACCAGACGTTCAGTTCCGGCTCGCCCAGGTTGTTGAACATAATAATCTCCGCGGCCGCGAACGGGTCAGGCAGCGGATAGGTTTCCAGCATGAACAGCTTCGCCCACTGGGTACACTGGGCAAAAGTATGGAGCAGACTGTCCACGTAGGCAATGAACGAACCCGCGGCCAGCGAGTCGTTGTACCCGGAGAAACTCACTTCCGACGAACCGAAGTACCCGACTCCGCCGCTTGCCGAGTCCGGCGACCCGGCTTTGACCCAGGTCTCGGCCATGCAGTCCTGCCCCGGCTCGTCGAAATCCGCGGCCTGGCAGGTCGGCCCGATGACAATCGGCGTCATCCGGCCGTTGTCGAGTGCCAGCACCTCGCTGTTCCTGAACGGCGGCTCGACGTTGTACCAGCCGTCTCTCCCGCCGTGCCCGCGATACACCACCCAGGAACGGCCGCGGTTGAGCGAGTCAATCAGCCCCTGGCACTGATTCAGATTCCAGCGCTGGAACAGGGTATCAAACTGGATGAACGGCCGGCCCATCACGTAGTCGCGGATGCGAATAACCACGGTCCAGAAGCGATGGCCGCCTTCGTATCCCGCCGTCCCGCACGCCTTGCCGAACCAGTCGGGGTTGTCGATGTAGGGCTGCATCTCGTACTCAAACAGCTTGTTCAGTGCGGTCTGCGCCTCAACCGGAGTCTTGACACAGACCCGCCCGATCATCAGGTCGGCGAGAATGTCGCCGCCTTCCTTCAGCGAGTAGTACAGGTCTGTCGCGTAGTAGTAGTCGTCGAAGTGGTACACCGGCGCGCGCAGGTAGTCCTGCGCGTCGCCGACCAGCAGCACGTAGTCGGGCGGATACGGCCAGTTATTGTACGCATCGGTAACGTACGCATCGATGTGCGCCGAATCATTGCCCCCGATGTCACTCGTCGTGACCACCACCGTCCGCCAGCCTTTCCGCCGCTTCCACTCCGCGAACGGTACCACCGCACTCGCGAAATCGTCGTGCGTGATAATCAGGTAGCTCCCGTCCTCCGGCTGCTGCGGCGGGCCGAAATCGTAGTTCGCAATCAACCGCCGGTACAGCGGCTCGAACGCCCGCGATATCCCGGACCGGTTCCGCTGCTTGACGTTGATTGCGCCCGGCCGGTTGTGGACCAGTTCCACTCTCAGGCTCCGCGCCATCCGCAGTTCGCCGGTCACCGGGTTGAACCGCGCCGGCTGCAGCACCAGTTGCACCAGCCGGAAGTCGCGCATGATCATCGGCTCGCTCACCCGTTCGTTCCCGTCCGGGTAGAACGCATCGGTCGCATACCGCTTCTCGTTCAGCACGAACGGAACCGACGTCTCGTTCTCCGGCAGCGGCGGCTGGGTCGGGTAGACCTCATAACCCTCAAGAACCAGTTCTTCCAGTTCCAGCACGTTGACTTCTACCGCCCGGTCGTCCGGTATTCTCAGGAACCGCGCCACCACCGGCAGCCGGGGCGCTCCTTCTTCTCGCGTCATGCCCCCGGCCTCAATCCCGAGACTGATTGCCTGGAACGTCCGGCCGTTAGCCTCGACTTCGTCAACGTACATCCCGGCCAGCTCCAGTTCGACCACAGTCCGGAACGAATTCGAACTCAGCACCCGGAACTCCGGGGCCTGCTCCGGCTGACCGGACTCAAACGGCACCCATTCCAGGCCATGGGCGATGCCCAGAACCAGAACGGACACCGCAACCGATACGAGCCGTCTACTCATGCAATCCTCCAGTGAATCCACCGCCATCCGCGAAACAGTAGCAGTCTTCTCATCAGGTCATTATACCGACTCAGAACCGCCGCTCCACACCGGTTGCCCCGGCCGCCGGCGGCAGGAAAGGGGCGGGCCCGGAAGCCCGCCCCGAAGAGAAACGCCGACCGACTACTCGAGGACTATCGCCTTCTTGACCAACTGCTCGCCGTCGGTGTCCAGCCGGACGAAGTAGACGCCGTGAGCGAGCGTCCGGCCGTGGGCATCCTTGCCGTCCCAGTCAATCGAGTAGTTACCCGGCTTGAGACTGGTCCGGACCAGGCTGCGCACCTGGCGTCCGGACAGGTCGTACACCGCCAGGTTCACCCGCGCCTCGCGCCTGAGTCCGAACCTCACCCACGCCCGGTCTCGCACCGGGTTCGGCCAGACCGCGAAGCCGGCCCGGCCGATTCCGGCCGGAGTCAAATCACCCTCGGCCAGCCCGGTCACCGGACCGGCAGTTGTGAACTTGATGGCCCGGCCCGCCTCGATCAGCGCGCTGCCCCGGTGATAGCTGCCGTCGAACAGCGCCTGGATGTAGGTCGTCTTCGTGTGGTCCTGCTCTCCGACCGTCCGCGTGCCAATCCGGTTCGCGGACAGATACTGGTACGTGAACTCGCAGTTGCCGTCCGCCGCGGCCAGCGTTGTGTCGTACAGGATTATCTGCAGCTTGTCCCACTCGCTCGAGTTCCAGTAGACGACCGAATCCCACTCGACGATGAACCGGTGGTTCGCAGCATCATGGTAGTACCAGACGCCACCGCCGCCCCCGTCCTCCGGGTCGAAATCGTCCCAGCTCGCTGCCAGTATCGGCGGCGCAGCGGCGCACGGCAGCGACTGGTTCGTGTACTGGGTGTACGTCGAGTATCCCGGAGCGACAAACCCGTTGCTGCAGACCGACAACTGGGTGTAGGTCTGGCCGTAATAGACGAACGGGCCGAACCCTGTCGGCAGGTTCACCTGCTCGACGTCATCATCGCCAAGGTCGAGCCGGGTCCCGGTCCCGGACACCTCCACCCAGCCGAAAGTTGGGTGCTCGGTGTAGAACGTATCGCAGTCGTCGTACGCCCAGTAGAGCGTTGTCGGGCCGCCGGTATCCGGAATCGGGTCCACCGCCCGGATCTCGCCGACCATCAGCGTGAACGGAATCGTCTTCGAGTACCCGTCCGCGCTCACCAGCAGGGTGCACGGGACCGGCGTCTCCATCGGTATCGAATCGCCGGCGTGCACCACGAACGGGTCCGCCGAGTTGCTGCCGGTGGAATCGTGGAGGATATCGCCGAAATCGCCGGCCGAATCCTGCACCTGGAATCTCACGTCCCCGGAACGCAGAATCCCGGTCACGTTGTACCCGTGGCCGAGCCCGTTGTTATCGAGCACCAGGCTGAGCTGTGCAGTCTCACCCGCATCGATCTTGCCGTCGCCGTTGCCACCCGGCGGCGGGTCGCTCACGACGTACCCGGTGTAATCGAGAACCGGCGTGCCGACCCACAGGTTGACACCCGAAAGCCACAGCGAGTCATTCGCGTCCCGGCACTCGAAATCGAAGTCCAGCACGTAGCCGTTGGTGCAGGCGCCGGCGACCGTGAACTCGTACCCGTCGATACCGGTGTGCGCCGAATCGTCCGGGGCGATTGAGCCGAAACGCTTGACCGAATCGAGCAGGGTAACGTTCACGTCAGCGATGAGCATCATACCGGACACCGAGTCCGCGGTCACCGAACCCCAGTTCTTCACCCAGGTCGGCAGGACTATCGTCTCGCCCGGGTTGACGATGCCGTCGCCGTTGCCGCCCGGCGCCGAGTCGCTGACGAAATGACTCAGGTACGTAACGTAGGCCGAACTGGGCGAGATCGTCATGGCCGCGCCCAGGTACGGATGCAGATTCCGACCGGTCACAGTCACGAAGATCGAGTCGCCCGGCACCGTTGCGTTCAGCGTGAACTGAACCGACCCCGCGGAATTCGTGTGCCCGACGTGATACAGCGCGGTATCGGTCTTCGACATCACACACACCAGGGCATTCTCAACCGGCGCGTAGCCGTCGGTTGCGTTCACCGTCACCTCGAACGGGAACGAACCGACGATAACCATCGCCGGGTGGGACACCAGCAGCGCCTGCGGTACCGCGGACCAGACGTTCAGTTCCGGTTCGCCCATGGTGTTGAATATCCAGAGTTCGTTTTCCGAAGTCGGGTCAGGCAGCGGGTACGCCTGGAGCATCAACAGCTTCGCGAAGAACGTGTTCTGGCCGAAAGTGGACTGCAGGCTGTCCACGTGGGACATGAAGCAGCCCAGCGCAAGTGTATCGTTATATCCCGAGTAACTCACTTCGGACGACCCGAAATACCCGGTCCCGCCGCTCGGGACGGTCGGCGTGCCGGCTTTGACGAACGACTCGGCCAGGCACTCGGTCGGGTTGTCGAAGTCGCCGGCAAGACAGGTCGGCCCGATAACGGTCGGCAGCATCTCGCCATTGTTGAGGGCGTGAACGTCGGTGGTCGTGAAACTCGGGCTCGCTGCCCCCCATGCGTCGATCGCTCCGTGGCCGCGATAGAGCAGCCACGCCCGGCCGAGCTCAATCGAATCAATCAACGCCTGCTTGCCGTTCAATCCCCAGCGCGCGAACAGGGTGTCAAACTGGATGAACGGCCGGCCCATCACGTAGTTCCGAATACGAATGACCACGGTCCAGAAGCGACCACTGTGCTCCCATGCCGCGAGTGCGCTCGCCTTGCCGAACCAGTCAGTATCGGCCATGTACGGCTCTTTTTCGTACTTATACAGCTTGTTCATTGCGGTCTGGGCCTGGAACAGGTTCTCGGCGCAGACCCGGGCAATCATCAGGTCGGCAAGAAGGTCGCCCCCCTCCTTCAAAGAGTACGGCAGGTCCGAAGCGCAGGTGTTGCCCGACATGTGGCAGCACTGCACATAGCCCGGCGCGTCGCCGACCAGCAGCACGTAGTCGGGCGGATACGGCCAGTTGTTGTACGCATCGGTGATGCATGCATCGATGTGCGCCGAATCATTGCCCCCGATATCACTCGTCGTGACCACCACCGTCCGCCAGCCCTTCCGCCGCTTCCACTCCGCGAACGGCACCACCGCACTCGCGAAATCGTCGTGCGTGATAATCAGGTAGCTCCCGTCCTCCGGCTGCTGCGGCGGGCCGAAATCGTAGTTCGCAATCAACCGCCGGTACAGCGGCTCGAACGCCCGCGATATCCCGGACCGGTTCCGCTGCTTGACGTTGATTGCGCCCGGCCGGTTGTGGACCAGTTCCACTCTCAGGCTCCGCGCCATCCGCAGTTCGCCGGTCACCGGGTTGAACCGCGCCGGCTGCAGCACCAGTTGCACCAGCCGGAAGTCGCGCATGATCATCGGCTCGCTCACCCGCTCGTTCTCGTCCGGGTAGAACGCGTCGGTCGCATACCGCTTCTCGTTCAGCACGAACGGAACCGACGTCTGGTTCTCCGGCAGCGGCGGCTGGGCCGGGTAGACCTCGTAGCCCTCAAGAACCGATTCCTCCAGTTCCAGCACATTGACTTCTACCGCCCGGTCGTCCGGTATTCTCAGGAACCGGGCAACCACCGGCAGTCGGGGCGCTCCTTCTTCTCGCGTCATACCCCCGGCCTCAATCCCGAGACTGATTGTCTGGAACGTCCGGCCGTTGGCCTCGACTTCGTCAACGTACATCCCGGCCAGTTCCAGTTCGACCACAGTCCGGAACGAATTCGAACTCAGCACCCGGAACTCCGGGGCCTGCTCCGGCTGACCGGACTCAAACGGCACCCATTCCAGGCCGTGGGCGATACCCAGCACCAGAACGGACGTCGTAATGAGGACAAACCAGTTCTTCATCAGAACCTCCTGCTACGCTGCTGTCTTGCAGCGGCCTTCGCCGACACGTATCTTCGGAATAGTAAGGAAAACTCGCATTGGACAGAACTATCTCGCAACAGGAATGCTACCCTCACCGCACCCCAAGTCAAGCAACAGGCAAATCCGGCCCGCGAAGCCCCGGCAACCCTACCGCTGAATCACGACCTTGTGGCTGGAACCCTCGGACCCTTGGCCCCTCGGCCCCTCTCCTCTTATGAAGTAGACGCCCGGACTCAAGTGCCGGACGTCATTCTCCCCCGGCTGCAGTTCCGCGACCTTCCGCCCACCGATATCCAGCAGCGCCGTTCTGCACTCTGCACTCTGACTTCTGACTTGCGGCAGGTACAGCACCCCGCGCACGATAGTGGCATTCGGCATTCGCAATTCGCCATTCGGCATTTCCTCGACTCCGGTGCAATAGGTAAAACTGCCGTGCAAATCCCAGTTCCCGGACCGGTCGCTCTGCCAGCAACACCAGACCTGAGTGAGTCCCATTGTCGTGACAGTCGGGCAACAATCCACGGCCGGATGGCTGTCAACGTATCCGTCCTCCTCGTTCGCGCTGCAGTGAATATCCGAATTCCCGCTTCGGTCCGAAACCCAGACCGTCGTCGCGTAGAACCACCATTCGTCAATCGGGCACGCCGCGTACGCAGCCTGCGGAGTCCAGTTTCTGCCCGCGCCGGCCGTGTCGCACAGCCTGGCCGGGTTGTTCAACGAATCAGAAAGCGCACCGAAAATGGCGGTATCGCCGTCCCGGGTCGACTGCCACACCACACCGCTGCGGGGCTCCATCCACCCTGCGTAGCTCAGCACCTCCGGGTCCCGGTCCAGTGCAGCCGAAGGTGCAACCCGGTCCGGCGTGGTCCACGCGCCGCTCAGGTACTCACTGTACCAGATGTCGTCCTCCTGCTCCCAGACCAGGAACGGATACTCCTCCCAGTTGCCCCGCGACGAGTACCCCCGGCCGATACGGGCGTGCCTGATCTCGTGCGCACTGTACACCACATTGTGCGGCTGGGACCACGAATCACCGTCGTGAAACGAACAACTGATGTACGACCCGGACGTATCCCGGTTGCTCCAGACAACCCAGGTCGTATCCCCGCCGCCCTTTATCACAATCGCGCTCGGCTCGGACGAATCGCCCGGCGCGCCGTGCAGGGTCCGGCCGATACGGACCGGGGTCTGCCACGAATCCATATCCGAGAACGACGCCCAGACTTCGCCCACCCACGGCGACTGGCGCCGCTCCCACACGCACCAGAACCAGGTCGAACCCGGATACCCGCTCCGGCACGCGACCGACGGGTTCACGTCATCGGCGCTGTCGGTGCTGACCGCCTCCTCGGGCAGCCAGCCATTGCCGTTATCGAACTCGCAGAACCGGGCATACACGTCCCAGTCCCCGCTGCGGTCGCTCTGCCACACCAGGCAGGTCACGTGGTCATCGACCCACTCCTTGCAGGCCGAGGGATTGACGTCGTCCCCGGGGTCGAAAGTCAATGCATACGGCCCGGTCCACCACTGCCCCATCGCCGCAGTCACGACAAACAGAACGGCAAAGATAACCTTTCTCACAACGCCTCCCTACTCCTGAATGACAACCTTGGCACTCGACCCCTTGACCCCTCGGCCCCTCGACCTCTCTCCTCTTATGAAATAGACCCCCGGCGCGACGCGGCTCACGTCATTCTCGCCCGGCGCGAGGTCCATGACACACCGGCCGGCGATATCAAGCAAGGTCATTGGACATTGGTCATTGGTCATTTCCGCCTGTGGCAGCCGCAGCACCCCGCGCACGATGCTAGCATTCGGCATTCGCAATTCGCCATTCGGCATTTCCTGGATTCCCGGCGGCATGCTGTCGCTCAGGACCGAAATGCTGCTGCTGAAGTGGTTCGCGCAGTAGACCCGGTTCTCCTGCGGGCTGCAGCAGAGCGCCACGGGGTAGTGACCGACCGCCACCGTAGCCAGCACCGCGTTCGTTGCGCCGTCAATCACCGTCACGTCGTTGGTCCAACCGTTCGCGCAATAGACCCGGTTACCAAACGGATTGTAGCAGAGCACCTTGGGAAAATCACCAACTGTCACCGTGGCCAGGATTCCGTTCGTCGCGCCGTCAATCACCGTCACGTCGTTGGTCCAACCGTTCGCGCAATAGACCCGGT
>CBDUVZ010000014.1:0-36419 GCA_965370805.1 uncultured bacterium
AATCCAACAGCCCGACTTGACATTTCGGGCAGATCCAATTCTGAGGAAAGACGCAGACGGGCGCGACGGACGAAGTCGGAATGTAGAGCGCAGACATCAGGACGCAAAGCCTCACAGTTTCTCCTTAGCGTTGAATGATGATCTTGTGGCTTGGACCTTCGGACCCTTGACTCCTTGATCCCTTTCCTCTTACGAAGTAGACGCCGGGGGACAAGTGCCGGACGTCGTTCTCGCCGGGCGCGAGGGCCATGACCTTCCGGCCGGTGATGTCGAGCAGCGATGCACCCCGGCCGTCCCGCAGACGCAGCATTCCATTGACAATCGGGTTGGGCCACACGCTCAACCGGAATGGTTCACGAACGGCCCGGACGACGGGTGGCGGTTCAGCTACACCGACCCCGAACGCCGTCAGCACGATATATACGTCCTCTGACCCGCCGGTCCCGAAGGAAAGAGTGGAACCGACAAGGCAGTAACCGTCGCGCCTGGTCTGGCAAATGGCGTAGCCGTGGTCGGTCATCTGCCCGCCGAACTGCTGCAGGGCCAACTGGTTCCCGCTGAGGTCGGTCTCGAGCAGCAACAGGTCGTTGCTTTCCCCGCCGTACGTACCGGTCGCGGTGTACCCCTGGCCCGCCACCTCGATGATGTCCCGCAGGTAGTCCGGGTCGTCGGCAGTGCCCCACGCGTTGGTCCAGAGCGTATCCCCGGCCTGGTTCAGCTTCAGCATCCACGCGTCGTAGTGTCCGGGTCCGAACGACTTGGACGTACCCGCCGTCCGACGTCGCAATCACCGCATCCGCGTAGTCGTCCGAACTCCCGCCATGGGTCTTTGTCCAGAGCGTATCCCCGGATGAGTTCAACCGGATGACCCAGGCGTCGCCGTTGCCCATCGGCGTGCTTTTGTATCGGCCGACAACCAGCCAGTCGCCGTTGCCGCACTCAACCACGTCCGCGAACAGGCTGTATTCGCTGCCTGTCCCGACTTCGGTCCGCCACACTTCGTTCCCCAGGCTGTCGGTCCCGATGGCCAGCCCGTGCATGTAGTCAGCGCCGTTGTAGCAGTTCCCGACCGTGATGAACCCGTGGTCCGGCATCTCGAGCACTGAGAACAACCCGCCGAAGTGCGGGACCGAATACACCTGGCTCCACACCTGTTCCCCGGCCGAGTCGACCTTGAGCAGCCACGGGTCGTTGTCCTTGTGCCCGGCCAGGACGTAGCCGCCGTCGCTCGTCAGGGTGACATCCTGGAACTGGTCGGTGTTCGTGCCGCCGAAGGTCCGGGTCCACATCGTGTCCCCGAGCTGGTTCAGCCGAATCAGGTACCCGTCGTCTCTCCCGGCACCGAACGAGCGGGTCATGCCCGCAACCACGTAGCCCGAGTCCGGGGTCAAGGCGACCGCATACGCGTGGTCGGTTTCGTTCCCGCCGACGTTCAGGTGCGGCCGGGAGAGCGAACCCGCCCAGCAGTCACGGGTGTCGGTGAACCGCGAACCTCCGAGGTACACATTGCCGGCGGCATCGCACCCGATGCATTGGGCGCTGGCCGAGTTCGGCCCCTCGGAATTGCGCTTGAACACCCACATCGTGTCCCCGTCCGGGGACAGGCACCACTCCGCAATCGACGAAATCAACGAACACATCAACCCGGCCCCGTGGATGTACCCGTCCGGGGTGAACACCAGCTCGTTCACCCAGTTGAAGTAGTTGTAGTCGCCCCGGAACCAGTAGTGCCAGCGCTCGTCGCCGTCCGGTTCCAGCGAGATGATGAACGCGTCGATGAAACCGGATTCGCGGAACCCCTGGCCGCCGATGTAGACATTCCCGTCGCCCCAGACGATGTCCTTCGCGTGGTCCAAATCCAGGGCTCCACGCCCGCCACCCGCGTCGTGGAAGTAGTGCCAGCGCCGGGTCCCGGCTGAGTCCAGCGATACCGCGCACAGATGCTTGCCAAGGCTGTCCTCGTACTGCCCGCCCACATAGACGTTGCCGTCGCCCCCGGCCGCGATGCAGGCGGGTCCGATGTCGGGCCACGCCCGCCAGCGGACGTCGCCGGAGTCAGTGATGCTGACCACCGCGCCCTCAGGATAGACAGTATCCGGCGAGAGGTTGCCGCTGACGTACAGGTTTCCGTCCATCCCGACTGCGATGTCCGTCGCCTTGTCCGGGGTCAAGCCCGGCGCACCGAGCGTATCCATCCAGACCTCGTTGCCGGACGAATCCAGCGCCACGACCGTGAATTGGTACCAGTAGTCCGGATAGTCGACCCAGCCGCACACATAGACGCCGTTGCCGGTCCGCGGGCAGACCGCAATGGCCAGACCGTTGTAGTCGTCGGCCGACCGCGCCTTGTACTGCCAGCGCCTGGTCCCGTTCCGGTGATAGCACGCGACCGTGAACTTCGTGTTTCCGGCTACGGTGTGAATCGTGCCGACAGCATAGATGAAGCCGTCCTCACCGACGCAGATATCCTCGACCTTGCCCGCCGAGTCGTTGTCCACCCAGCGCTCGGCTCCGGCCGCTGACAGGCCGACGACGATGAAGTTGCTGTTCTGCGTGTTGTGACGGTCCACCCCGCCGAAGTAGGAACTGCCGTTGTCCTCGACCGCACAGGTATGGAAGATTTCGTCATTCAGATGACCGGGCCCGTCATGATGGTACTCCCACCGCTGGGCCCGGGTGGCTGTAAACACAGCCAGAATGGCTGCGAATGCGAGAACGTTTCTGCTCATGGTTTCTCCCTATCGCTGAATTACGACCTTGTAGACGCCTGACGCATCACGCTTCACGCCCGACGCCGGACGCACGAAGTAGACCCCAGGACTCAGGTGTCGGACGTCGTTCTCGCCCGGCACAAGGTCCATGACGTGACGGCCCGCGGAATTCAGAAGTACGAAGTACGAATGACGGATTCCGGCATCCGCAGCACGTTGCGGACAATGGTTGCGGTCGGATGCCACCGGTTGACTTCGGGCGGTTCCGATTCGGCGATGCCGCCGCCGTCGATAGTCTTCAGGATCATCCCGTTCATGCCGACCGTAAACCCGACATATTCGCCCACCGGGAAGTCTACGCCCGTGAGCTGGTTCGACGTCTGGTAGGACTGGTTGGTCCACGTCGCGCCGCCGTCCGTGGTCTTGAAGACCACGCCGCCAGTCCCGCACGCGTAGCCGGTCTGTGCGTTCTCCGGGAAATCGAAACCGAACATGATGTGGTCGCTTGCATGCACGCTCCACGTCTCGCCGCCGTCGGTCGACTTGCAGAAAGACGCGTAGCCCACCTCCTCGGTCCACGCGTACCCGGTGCTCGCGGTCGGGAAATCCAGAGCCCAGACCGCACCCCGCGCCCCGGTGTGATACCCGGTCCACGAAGCCCCGGCGTCGGTCGTCTTCAGGACCCAGCCGTTGTTTGCGCCCACGAGCCCGGTGTTCGCGTCAACGAACGTCACGCTGAACAGCGTCTGAGACGACCCCGAAACAAGTTCGGTCCAGTTGTCGCCGCCGTCGGTGGTCTTCAGTATGGTGCCGCTGTAGCCAACAACGTACCCGGTCAGGTCGTCCGCCGGGAAATGTACGTCGTTCAGGTGCTCGATTGTACCTGAAGTCTGAGAGAACCAGCCTGCGAACGCAAGCATCGGAATGCAGACAAGAACGAACAGCTTCATGTGTACTCCTTTTTACCTTGCAGCGACACGATATCTCGAACCCGCCCGGATGTCAACCGACCCGCATCAACAGAACCCGGAGTCTCGCTACTGAATCACGACCTTCCGTACCGCCGCCTGCGCACCGCCGCCCGCCGAACGCACGAAGTATACACCCGGACTCAGGTGTCGGATGTTGTTCTCGCCCGGCGTGAGGTCGGCGACCTTCCGGCCGGTGATGTCCATGAGCACGCATGACGCATCACGTTCGACGCCGGACGCATCAGGCAGGAACAGCACGTTGCGGACGATTGTGGCTGTCAGCCGTGAGCCGTGGGCTGTCGGCCGTTCCTCCTCGATTCCGACGACCGTGCTGTCGTGTATCACCGAGACGCACGATCCGTAGCTGTTGGCCGAGTAGATGCGCCGGTTCGTCGGGTTCCAGGTGAGCGCGGTCGGCCCGTCGCCGACGCCGAGCGTGACGAGAACGGTGTCGGCTGACGCGTCGATGACCGTGACCGCATCGCCGTCATAGTTGGCAACGTACACCTTGTTCGCCAGTTCGTCGCAGCAGAGCGCAATCGGCTCGCCTCCGCCTCCCAGCGTTACGGTCGCAACCACGCTGTCGCCGGCACAGTCGATCACGACCACCTCGTCGTACTCGATCGCGCAGTACACCTTGTTTTCTACCGGGTTGTAGCACAGGGCATGGAGTTCCTCTTCCACGTCCAGCAGGGCGATGACGCTGTCGCCGGCGCAGTCGATGACCGCAATCCCGTCCCCCGTCCCGCAGTACACCTTGTTCTCCGCCGGGTTGCAGCAGAGCGCGGTTGGCCCGTCGTCGACGTCCACGACCGCGACGATGCTGTCGGTCGCGCCGTCGAGCACGTAGACCACCCCCCATTCGCAGTCCCCGCAGTACGCCTTGTTCTCCACCGGGTTGTAGCAGAGCGCCACGTAGGCGTCGTGCATTGCATAGAAAACCGCGACGACGCTGTTGGTGGCTCCATCAATGACGGCCAGTGATTCCTCCGAGGCGCAGTAGACCTTGTTGCTTACCGGATTGCAGCACAGGCCGAGCGGGGCCTCCGGTACGGGGACGGTTGCGACGACGCTGTCGGTTGTCGCGTCGATGACAGTAACGTCATTGCTGGAACTGTTCGCGCAGTAAACCCGGTTGTCCGTCGGGTTGCAGCAGAGCGCGGTCGGTCTGTTGCCCGCCTTGACGTCGGTGATTACCTGGTTCGTCGCCCCGTCGATTACCGTTACGTCATCACTGGCCCGGTTGGCGCAATATACTTTGTTCCCGGTCGGGTCATAGCAGAGTGCGTTGGGACGGACACCAAGCACTGCGGTGGTGATTAGGGTGTCGCCCGCCGCGTCAATCACGGCGACGTTGTCGTCGTCCTCGTTCGCGCAGTAGGCCAGGCTTCCCGTCGGGTTGCAGCAGACGGCGGCAGGTCCTTCGCCCACAATGACGGTTGCGATGACGCTGTCGGTTGTCGCGTCGATGACCGACAGGTCGCCGGACATGTCATTCCCGCAGTACATCACGTCTTCGGCGGAGTTGTAGCAGAGAGCGCGCGGGCGGCTTCCGACAGTGACCGTCGCCGTCACGCTGTCCCCGGCCCCGTCAATCACCGTTACGCTGCCGCCGAAGCGGTTCGCGCAGTACATCTTGTTCCCGGCAGGGTTGTAGCAGAGGGCGTGCGGATAGTCACCGACGCTGACTGCGGCGATGACCGTGTCCGCCGCGCCGTCGATCACGGTTACGTTGTCGCTAATGCGGGCCGCGCAGTACACCTTGTTCGCCAACGGATTGCAGCAGATGGCGCGCGGGTCGTTCCCGACGTCCACGGTGACAAGGACTGAATCCCCCGCGCCGTCGATTACCGTCACGTTGTAGCCGGAGCGGTTGGCGCAGTATACCTTGTTCCCCGCCGGGTTGTAGCATATGTCGTAAGGCGCATTGCCGGCGTCGAGCAGCGCAATCAGGCTGTCGCCGGCCCCGTCGATTACCGCCACGTCGTCGCTCCGGTTGTTAGCGCAGTACACCTTGTTGTCCGTTGAGTTGTAGCAGAGCGCGTGGGGTCGGTCGCCGACCGGAACAACGGCCATGACGGTGTTCGAGGCGGCGTCGATGATCGTCACGTCATCGCTCGAGTAGCCCGCGCAATAGACCTTGTTTTCCAGCGGGTTGTAGCAGATGGCGCTCATCCGCTGCCCGACGGGAATCCGGGCCGTCTTCTGTCCGGTCGGGCCGTCGAGGACTATCACCCAGCCGCCGCTGCCGGCGACGAATACCTTCGCGTCCGCCGAGTCGTATACCAGGCCGGCCGGCCGGGCCAGTCCGGACATGGTGTCGGGAATCCAGATGGTCGTCTCCAGCCATTGGCCGGACGCCAAGGCGGCAGCCAGGAATGTAAGGGCAAGCGCGGTTCTTTTCATCGTTCCTCCTAGAATGAGCGTAAGGCCGGGGTTCGGGTTTGTCAAGCGCGCGTTGCTGACCGGAAGGCGGCGCTTGGGACGTCCCGGGCGACTCCAGTCCATGCTCGCTCCCGGTTCCGGTTGTCGGGCAGCCTGCTATGGCGCTTCGATATTGAAGACGTCGTGGCGGATCTGGGCCAGGACCGTGGGATCGAGGCCGCGGTTTGCCCATTTCTGCAACAGTATCTCGGCCGCCAGGGCAAACGACGGGCCTGCGATGTTCTGACGCCGGGTCAGTTTCCACAACTGCCGGCCGTAGTCCAGGTACGGCACGTAGAGTACGGTCTGGACCGAGGCGCCGTTCAGTACTTCCCTGACCTGTTCCTCCATTGAGCACAATTCGGCAAATGCCGTCTGCACCCGGGCCAGCATCGTAGCGCGCTTGCGGTCCAGTACTCGCTTCACGTGCTCGGTGTCGAACTTGTCGTTCCAGTTTTTCGAGCCGCTTCTGAGCGTCGATTGCCATTTCGGGCTCCTTTCCGGCCGGTGAGCGGCCGTTCTCTGTCAGGCCTTTCTGTCCTGCTCGCCGCGCCGTGGGCCGGCATCCGGCGGGCTGCGATTCGTTTCCGGTTCCCGTCTTTCTGTTTCTTACATAGATATACACCAGCACCCCGCGAATTCGCCCCTGCCGGACTAAGTTCGCTCCGCACCGTTAGTTACCGGAGGTGTCGTCAATCCATACCGCAGGCAGAACGAAAGGGGGAGTGACCCCCCAGGTGAGTTTGGACCTCAGGGCTGGAGCCAGAATGCCGGTCAGCGTCGGATTCAGGATGAACCTGAGGTGCGGCTTGAAGATGATGGCGAGGTTCGGGTTCAGAGTCGAACTCAAGTACAGCTTCAAGTTGGAGCTCAAGTCCGTCGTCAGCCTGACTTTGAACATGGTCGTGAGTTTGGACTTCAGACGTGAGGTCAGCATGGAAATCAGGTTCGGTTTCAGTCGCAGATTCAGGTTCGCGGTGAGTTTCCGGCTTGCCCTTGGAAGCCCGGGTCAGGGGCTGCGGAAGTCGGCCTGAGCGGTGTCGGCCGGTTCGGAATCAGCAGTTGTTGTCCTCGGCGACTCAGTCTGTAAACTGCCGGGAGGGAAACAGTTAGGTTCGGTTGAGCCGCTACGGGGCCGAATCCAGGGGGCGTTGTTGTCGTCTAAGCTAGTGACTATGAACATGGATAGATTGACTGAGAAGGCACAGGAAGCGGTCGTTCAGGCCCAATCGAGCTTGTCGCGGTTTGAGCATAACGAGCTTGACGCCGAGCATATCCTGCTCGCGCTGCTGGAGCAGACCGAGGGCCTGGTGCCGCAGGTGCTCCGGAAAGCCGGTGCTGACCCGGCCCAGGTTCTCGAACATACCAGGGCCGCACTGAATGACCGGCCGAAGGTGTCGGGCGGCGGCGCCGGCCAGGCGTACATGTCCGCCCGCGCGCGTCAGGTCCTGGATGACGCGGAGAAGGAAGCCCGCAAGTTCAAGGATGAGTTTGTTTCAACCGAGCATCTGCTCCTGGCAATTCTCGATTTGAAGGACGGCGACGCGCCGAAAATATTCAAGCAGTTCGGCATCAACCGGAGCAGCGTGCTGACCGCGTTGAAGGCGATTCGGGGCAGCCAGCGCGTGACCGACCAGTCCGCCGAGCAGCAGTATCAGCCGCTGGAGAAGTACGGCCGGGACATTACGAAGCTGGCGAAGGATGGGAAGTTGGACCCGGTCATCGGCCGGGATGATGAAATCCGGCGGGTGATGCAGGTTCTTTCCCGGCGCACCAAGAACAACCCGGTCCTGATTGGCGAAGCGGGCGTGGGCAAGACCGCGATTGTCGAAGGTCTGGCCCAACGTATCATCCGCGGCGACGTACCCGAAAGCCTGAAGGGCAGGCAGGTTGTTGCCCTGGATATGGGTGCCCTGGTTGCCGGCGCGAAGTACCGGGGTGAGTTCGAGAGCCGGTTGAAAGCGGTGCTGAAGGAAGTGGCGGCTTCGGATGGCGGAATTATCCTGTTCCTCGACGAGTTGCACACGGTCGTCGGCGCGGGCAAGGCCGAAGGTGCGGTCGATGCCGGCAATCTGCTGAAGCCGATGCTGGCGCGCGGCGAGTTGCGGACAATCGGGGCGACGACGCTTGACGAGTACCGGCAGTACGTGGAAAAGGACAAGGCGCTGGAGCGGAGGTTCCAGCCGGTTCTCGTTGACCAGCCGACGGTCGAGGAGACGATTTCGATTCTGCGCGGGCTGAAGGAACGGTACGAAGTGCACCACGGGGTGCAGATCATGGACGCGGCGCTGGTGTCCGCGGCAATGCTGGCCGACCGGTACATCTCGGGCCGATTCATGCCGGACAAGGCGATTGACCTGGTTGACGAAGCCGCAGCCAAACTCAAAATGGAGATTACGTCCAAGCCGGTGGCGTTTGACGACGTGGACCGGAAGCTGATGCAGCTTGAGATGGAGGCGCTCTCCCTGAAACGGGAGAAGGACGAGGCCTCGAAGCAGCGCCGGTCTGATATCGAGCGGGAGACGGCGAACCTCAAGGAGGAGCAGGCGCGGTTGACGAGCCAGTGGGAGGGCGAACGCAAGGAGGTCCGCGCCCGGGCGAAGCTGAAAGAGGAAATCGAGAAGGTCGGGCTCGAAATCGAGGAAGCGAAACGCAAGTATGACCTGAACCGGGCAGCGGAGCTGGAGTACGACCGACTGGCCGGGCTGAAGAAGCAGTTGGTCGAGTTCGAGGAGAAGAGCCGGAAGCACCGGCTGCTGCGCGAGCAGGTAACCGAGGAGGATATCGCGGACGTGGTCGCCAAGTGGACCGGGATTCCACTGCGGAACCTGCTTGAGTCGGAACGGGAGAAGCTGCTGCGGCTGGAGGAGGAAATCCACCAGCGGGTCGTCGGCCAGGATGAAGCGGTGGCCGCAGTTGCCAACGCAATCCGGCGTTCGCGTTCCGGAATCGGTGACCGGCAGCGCCCGAACGGCAGTTTCATCTTCCTCGGGCCGACCGGGGTGGGCAAGACCGAACTGGCCAAGACCCTGGCCGCAATCCTGTTCGACACCGAAGATGCAATTGTCCGGATTGACATGTCCGAGTACATGGAGCGGCACGCGGTTTCGCGGCTGATTGGCGCGCCGCCCGGGTACGTCGGGTTCGAGGAAGGCGGACAGTTGACCGAAGCGATCCGGCGCCGACCCTACCGGGTGGTGCTGCTCGACGAGATTGAGAAGGCCCACCGCGACGTCTTCAATATCCTGCTCCAGATTCTGGACGAGGGCCGGCTGACCGACAGCCACGGCCGGACCGTGGATTTCAGGAATACAATTATCATCATGACTTCGAACCTGGGAACCGAGTTGTTTACGGCACACAAGTCTCCTGATTCCGTTCAGGGTGATGCTGCGCCTCGCGTTGACCGCGACGAGTTGATGGGACTCCTGCGGCGAAACTTCCGTCCCGAGTTCCTGAACCGGGTGGACGAAATCGTGGTTTTCGACCCGCTCACGAAGCAGGACCTGAGGAAAGTGGTTGATATCCAGTTGGGTCGTCTGAAAAAGCTGTTGACAGAGGAGGGAATTGAGCTTATAATCACAGCAGATGTGGAGGACAAGCTCGCGGAGGATGGTTACAGTCCTGACTTTGGAGCAAGACCTCTTAAGCGCACAATTCAGCGAGTGCTTGAGAATCCGCTCGCTCGGCTGATTCTCGAACAAAGCCCGAAACGGGTACTTGTATCAGTAGCTGAAAAGGAAGTCAAACTGACACCCGGTGGTGAGCAGTAACAATTTACGGCAATTTGTCGGGAGCGGGTATCCCTCCTTCCCAACCCACCAAAAAAACCCCCTTGTTTCCCCGCTCCCGACGCCAACTTCGTGCCCGCACGGCCCTGAACCGCGCGGGCGGTTCTTTTTGCCGAAAGCCTGAAGACAAAGCCAAAAGGCAGGATGAGAAAACCGCCAAGGCCGCCAAGAACGCCAAGGTTGAGAACCGGAGCGGAGAGAATAAACACCAAGGCACCAAAAGCACCAAGGCAGAGTGCAGAATGCGGAACCGGGCCGGAGTAAACCACGGATGGACACGGATGAGCACGGAGAAGACAGAGGCGAAGACCGGAGCGGGAAGTGCAATCCGAAGGCTGAATGCGGAAGGCGTCTAGCTTCTAGCGTCGGGCGTCAAGCGTCTGGCGTGTCGGCTTTTTTCAGGTAGGTGGTGGCGGTCAGGCGGGCAAGTTTTCTCACCCGGGCGATGTATTTCTGCCGTTCTGACACGCTGATTGAGCCGCGGGCTTCGAGCAGGTTGAAGTAGTGCGAGCATTTGATGACATGGTCGTATCCGGGGTAGACCAGCCCGAGTTTCAGGAGCCGCCGGGCTTCTGATTCGAACTTGTCGAACAGCTCCCGATAGACGGCGATGTCCGCTTCGTCGAAGTTGAACGCACTCCATTCTTCTTCGTTCTGGCGGTAGATGTCACCCCAGGTCAGGGAGTCGTTCCAGCGGACGTCGAAGATGGAGTCTTTCTGCTGGACGAACATCGCAATCCGTTCGAGCCCGTAGGTGAGCTCGACCGGGATTACCTTGAGGTCGATACTGCCGCACTGCTGGAAGTAAGTGAACTGCGTTATCTCAATCCCGTTCAGGTCCACTTCCCAGCCCAGACCCCAGGCGCCGAGGGTCGGGGATTCCCAGTCGTCCTCGATGAAACGGACGTCGTTCTTCTTCAGGTCGATGCCGATGGCTTCCAGGCTTCTGAGGTAGCGGTCCTGGATGTCGGCCGGTGCTGGCTTGAGGATGACCTGCAGTTGCCAGAACTGCTGTACTCGAAGCGGGTTCCGGGCATAGCGGCCGTCGCGCGGGCGTCTTGACGGCTCGCAGTAGGCTACGTTCCACGGTCTGGCGTCGAGGACGCGAATGAATGTGGCCGGATTGAAAGTGCCGGCGCCGACTTCGGAGTTGTACGGCGACAGAATCGCGCAGCCCCGGTCCGCCCAGTAGCCCTGGAGCCGGCTGATGATTTCCTGGAGCGAGAGGCCGGTTTCGCTCATCACAGTCCCAGGTCGTCGGATACGCCCTGCATCGCCTCAAGGCAGACAGCGACGAACTCGTCGAGCGTGAGGCCGAGGACAGAGCAGGTGGCAATCTGGTCCCGGTCCGCGCCTGCGGCGAACCGTTTCTCTTTGTACCGGCGGAGGACGAAATCGGTATCCAGTCCGGCGAGTTTCCTATCCGGGTGCATCAGCGCCGCTGCGACGATGAGCCCGGTCAGCGGGTCGGCGGCATAGAGCGCTTTGTCCAGCTTGGACTCCACCGGCGCGTTCCCGGCATGGGCTTTGACCGCCTGGGTGACTGCCGGTCCGACGCCTTTTGATTCGAGGATATCGGCCCCGACCAGCCCGTGCTTCCCGGGATCGTCTTTGGTCTGCTCGTAGTCGATGTCATGCACCAGACCGGCCAGGCCCCATTGCGCCTCATCACCGTCAAGACGCCGGGCCAGGGCGCGCAGGCACGCCTCAGTGGCCAGCATGTGTTTCTGGAGATTGCGGTTCTTGACCATTGATTCGACCAAGACCCGGGCTTCATCGCGGTCCAAGGGTTTCCTCCTGGTTCAGGGCTTTGTGACGGTCGAATTATAGAACCGGGGGGGTTGCTGTCAACCGTGCCATTGACGAATCCCGGGGCACGGTTATACTAAGCGTCATGTCTTTGAAGAGTCTCTACCGTGCTCCGGACGAGTTCATGGCCAACTCGGTGAAAGACCTGCTTGAGCAGGACGGCATTCCGGCCATGATTCATTCTTTTCAGATCCCGGCTTATGACGGCATCGCGAAGATGATGCGACCGGACTGGGGTGAGGTCCTTGTTGAGGAATCGGACATGGACCGGGCCAGGGAACTGCTGGATGGGTTTCTGGCTGCCGGCGAAAACGGGTCGTCCGGGTGATGCGAGCGACAAGTCTGTAATTGACCTGACGTGCCCGTGATTTCCGCGGCGGCAGTCAGGATTGGAAGGGAGCCCACGTGAGATCGGTTTACCGTTTCGGCGGCGGCAAGGCGGACGGCGCCGCCGGGATGAAGAATATCCTGGGCGGCAAGGGCGCGAACCTTGCCGAGATGACGAACATCGGCCTGCCGGTGCCGCCCGGCTTCACCATTTCGACAGCGGTCTGTATCCACTACATGAGAAGCGGGAAGCCGCCCCGGACGTTGAAGGCAGACGTGGACCGCGGTATCCGTTACGTCGAGCGGGCTATCGGCCGCCGGTTCGGTGACCCGCGGAACCCGCTGCTCCTTTCGGTGCGCTCCGGCGCGCGGGTTTCGATGCCCGGGATGATGGACACGGTACTGAACCTGGGGTTGAACGACAAGACGGTCGAAGGACTGGCCCAAACGAGCGGGGATGAACGGTTCGCCTGGGACTGCTATCGCCGGTTCGTGCAGACCTACGGCGACGTTGTGATGGGGCTGAGACCGGAAAGCGAGGATGAACGCGACCCGTTCGAAGTGGAAATCGACCGGGTCAAGCGCCGGAGCCGGATTACGGACGATTCGGAACTGCGCGTCGATGACCTCAAGTCGCTGGTCAAGACTTTCAAGCAACTCATCCGGCAAAGAACGGGCAGGGCGTTTCCCGTGAATCCGGCCGGACAGCTTCGGGATGCGATTCTGGCCGTTTTTCGTTCCTGGAACAACGAACGCGCCGAAGTCTACCGACGGCTGAACGGTATTCCCGACGACTGGGGTACGGCGGTGAATGTGATGGCGATGGTCTTCGGCAATATGGGCGAGGATGACGCCCCCGAGCGTGTCGGTTCCGCATCGGGCACCGGCGTGGCGTTTACCCGCAACCCGGCTACCGGTGAGAACCGGTTCTACGGCGAGTTCCTGATGAACGCCCAGGGCGAGGACGTCGTCGCCGGGGTCCGGACTCCCAGGCCGATTGACGAACTCAGCCGGGTCATGCCCCGCGTGTACCGGCAACTCGTCGATATCAGGAACCTGCTCGAATCCCACTACCGGGAGATGCAGGATATCGAGTTCACAATCGAGCGGGGGCGGCTGTTCATGCTCCAGACCCGCACCGGCAAGCGAACCGGTTTCGCGTCGGTGCGCATCGCCCTGGAGATGGTCGCCGAGGGACTGATTACGCGCGACGAGGCGTTGCTGCGGGTCGAGCCGGACGCAATCAGTCACCTGCTCCAACCGACGTTCGACCCGAAAGAAAAACAGAAAGCGGTTGCGGACAGGCGGTTGCTGGCGAAGGGCCTGCCTGCCGGACCGGGCGCGGCGACCGGGCGCGTTTTCTTCACGGCGCGAGCCGTCGAAGCGGCCAGGGCGCGGAGCCCGCAACAGGACTGCATCCTGGTGCGCGAGGAAACCAGCCCGGAAGATATCAAGGGCATGCGGGCCGCGGCCGGCATTCTCACTGCGCGGGGGGGGGTGACAAGCCATGCGGCGCTGGTGGCCCGCCAGATGGGCAAAGTCTGCGTTGTCGGCTGCGCGGCAATCGGGGTTGACTACAAGCAGCGCGTGATGACTATCGCCGGACGGAAGTACAAGGAGGGCGACTCGATATCGCTCGACGGGTTCAGCGGCGAAGTGTACGAGGGGAGTATCGCAACCAGCCCTTCCGAAGTGGTCCGGGTGCTGGTCGACAAGACGCTTGCTCCCCGGGACGCGCCGGTGTACCGCCGATTCGCCCGCCTGATGAACTGGGCGGACAAGGTCCGCCGGCTCAAGGTCCGGGCGAATGCGGACCAGCCGGACCAGGCCGCCGCCGCGGTGGCGCTCGGGGCCCAGGGCATCGGGCTCTGCCGTACCGAGCACATGTTCTTCGGTGAGGGCCGGATCGACAAGTTCCGGGCGATGGTCCTGGCCGGAACCGAGAAGGAACGCCGGGCGGCCCTCAGGAAACTCCTGCCGCTCCAGCGGCGTGATTTCGAGGGCATCTTCCGCGAGATGGCCGGCCGGCCGGTCACAATCCGCACCCTCGACCCGCCGCTGCACGAGTTCCTGCCTCACGGCGACAAGGAAATCAGGGAGGCGGCGAAGGAACTGGGGGTGTCGGCGGACCTGCTCCGGCAACGCTCCCGGGAACTGAAGGAGATGAACCCGATGCTCGGGCACCGGGGCTGCCGGCTCGGTATTTCGTTCCCGGAGATAACCGAGATGCAGGCCCGGGCGGTGTTCGAAGCGGCGTGCCGGGTGCGGAATAAGGGGATGCGGGTGAGACCGGAAGTGATGATTCCGCTCGTCGGCAGCGTCGCGGAACTGGCTCTGCAGCGGCGGATCGTCGAGCAGGTTGCCCGGGAGGTCTTCAAGAAGGAAGGCGTCAGGGTGCCGTATCTTGTCGGTACGATGATCGAGGTGCCGCGTGCGGCGCTGACTGCCGACGAAGTGGCAGGCAAGGCGGATTTCTTTTCGTTTGGCACCAATGACCTTACGCAGATGACCTACGGTTTTTCACGCGACGACGTCGGCGGGTTCCTGCCCGAGTATCTCAGGCTCGGCATCATGGCCCGGGACCCGTTTGCCGGTCTGGATGAGCGTGGAGTGGGCAGCCTGGTCAAGCTGGGCGTGCAACTCGGCCGGCAGACGAATCCCGGACTCAAGATCGGCATCTGCGGGGAACACGGTGGGGACCCGGATTCGGTCCGGTTCTTCCACCAGGCCGGGCTGGACTACGTCAGTTGTTCTCCGTTTCGCGTACCGGTCGCGAGGCTTGCAGCCGCTCAGGCCGTCCTGAGAGAAAGAGACCTGAAAACCGACACGGGAATTTCACCGCCAAGACCGCCAAGACGGAAATGACGAAGGTCCAAGTCAGAATGCAAAGTGCAAATCGCGGAAGCGGGCCGGAATGAACCACAGATGGACACAGATACGGACTCGGAAATGAGCCATTGGATGGCACCCTTCGACAGGCTCAGGGCAGACTCTGCCTGCGGTATAACGCCTGACGCACAACGCATCATGCGTAGAGCGTTGTGCGTAGCGCGTCTCGCGTAGTAGAGGGAGGAGACAGTTGGACAATGGATTCGCAGCAAAGCTGAAGATACTCCTGCGTCATCATCACGCGGTTCGGTCCAACCCGGACCGGGGGCCGCTGATTCGCGACGCGGTCACAAGACGGGAAGCGATGGTAGCCGAATGCGGTTGCCTGGCGACCTGGACCCGGAATGAATCGACCGGTCGCAGTCCGAAAGACACCGTGATTGTCCGGCGGCCGGAATCCGAGGAGACAATCGACTGGGATTCCCCCAATAACAACCCGGTTGACCCTGAGACTTTCGACATGGTGCTCGAAGATGCGCTCCGCGTTCTCGAGAAGAAGCGGCGGCTGTACGTTACCGACCGGGCGCTCGGAGCTGACGCCGACTACGCCCTGCCGGTGCGTACCGTTACTGACCACGCGCTCAGCGCCCTGTTCACCAAGAACATGTTCCGGCAACCGCCCGACGGCATCAGCCGATCCTGCTTCGCCGACCGGCCCTGCACACTCGTGGTCCTGCCGTGGGACAAGCTCGACCCCGGGCGCTACGACGGCAGGCTGCGAGTGGACCCCGCAACGGGTCGTACTTCGACGATTTTCATCGGCATGGACATGGACCGGCGCATCGGTGTCGTCTACGGCTCCGCGTACGGCGGCAGCGTCAAGAAGCTGATGTTCACGGTGATGAACTACCTACTGCCCGGAGAAGGGATTCTCCCGCTGCACTGCTCCGCCAACGAAGGCGCGAACGGAGACGTTGCCCTGCTGCTCGGGTTGTCGGGGACCGGGAAGACCACGCTTTCGGCCGACCCGCGCCGCGCGCTGCTCGGCGACGACGAACACGGCTGGAGCGATAACGGCATCGCTAACTTCGAGAACGGCTGTTACGCCAAGCTGATCAATCTCGACAGCGAGAAGGAACCTGAAATCCACCATGCCTGTTTCCACAAAGCACCCTACCGGGAGCACGGCGCTATCATTGAGAATGCGATGGTCTATCCGGACGGGGTCTTCGACCTTGACGACGAGCGTCTCACGCCGAATTCGCGCGGCTCGTACCCGCTTTACTTCCTGACCAACGTCAAGACACCGCCGGTAGCCGGGCACCCGAAGACAATCCTGTTTCTGACTGCGGATGCGAACGGAGTCCTGCCGCCGGTCGCCCGGCTCACGCGCGACCAGGCGATGCTCTGGTTCTTGATGGGGTACACTTCAAAGCTCGCCGGCACCGAAACCGGTGTCACCGAGCCGAAGACGACCTTTTCCCGCTTTTTCGGCCAGCCTTTCATGCCGCGCAACCCGGACGTCTACGACCGGATGCTGGGTGAGAAGCTGGATAGGCACGGCACAAAGGTCTACCTGATCAATACCGGCTGGACCGGCGGGCCGCATGGCATCGGCAAGCGGATGGACATCGATTTGACCCGGAAGGTGGTGGAAGCTGCCCTTTCCGGTGCGCTCGAAGACGTCGAATGCCGGGAAGACGACGTTTTCCATCTGCGCGTGCCCGAGACCTGCCCGGGCGTTGCCGACCCTGCGATTCTCAATCCAAGGAACACCTGGTCGGACAAGAAAGCGTTTGACGAGCGGGCCCGCAAGCTGGCAGCCGAGTTCTGTGTGCGGTTTGACCAAACCTACGGCGGCAAGGGGATAGCGGCGGATATCGCCCGGCAGTGCCCGGGCAAGTAGCTACCCGTCGCGACTTTCCAGACTGCCGAGGCGGGGAACGCTGCCGGTCGGTTCCGGCAGCTTGACAGTCCGGCTTCGTTCGGGGTATACTCCAAGTACACGGGCTGAGGTTGCAATCTGAGACATTGAGAGCGCGGCAGTCTCTGCTGCCCGGGAGTCCGATCCGTCAACCATAGACCGAAGGAGGCAAGATGCTGAGAAGAGTACTGTCTGTTGCGGCGCTGGTCGCTGTTGCGGCGGCCGGCAGCCAGGCGCCGGCTGATATCCAGACGCCGTTTGACCTGAACGAGGTCATCGAGAAGGTTTCCCATCATCCAATCCAGGAAGGCAGCCGGATTGTAATTCGCGACCGGGCGTACCGGGCGACGTTTGACGAGCGCGGTGTGGTCCTTGAACCGCGGCGCCGGCGCGACGGGGCCGAAGACCTGGTAATCCCGATCCAGGGTCGTCCGCTGATTCAGGACGGCCGGGTGGTATTCCATACCGAGCACGGTGATATCAGGTTCGAAGGCACTAGGCATGGGTTGAAGTTTGAGCAGTTGATGTCCCACGGCCGGGTGCCGGCCTGGTCAGGCAATGTGGCGAAGCCGGGGAAGCTAACCAGGGGTGGTTCCGGTCGCGGTCCGCGTTCCCTGGCCGGTGAGTTCCTGATTGACACGACCCGGGTGCTGACCGGTGCCGAAGACTACCAGTGGTTTCCCGCGGTTGCTTCGGACGGGAACAACTGGCTGGTCGCCTGGATTGACGAGCCGGGTGACGTGGGATTGTATGCCGCCCGGGTGAGCCCGGCTGGTGAGTTGCTCGACTCAGCCGGCATTCTCATCACGTCTGACGTAGACATCCATGAATATGGCGGACCGGCAATTTCGTTTGACGGGACCAACTACCTGGTGGTCTGGGGCGAAGAAGTGTATAGTACCGACTATGATATCCTCGGGGCGCGGATAGCTCCGGACGGTACTATCCTGGATCCATCCCTGATTTCCATCTGCGACGCCGAAGCCAACCAGATAACACCCGGGGTTGCGGCCGGGGATACCACCTGGCTGGTAGTCTGGACCGACGATGATCTGGGGGAGATGCACGGTGCCCGGGTGAGATACGACGGCACGGTGCTCGACGCTGCGGCTTTCCTGGTCGGTCCTGATGCGTATTGCGAGGACCATACCCCGGGCATCGCGTTCGACGGCACCAACTGGCTGGTTGTCTGGGAGGACTGGAACGGTACTGACCACGACGTGCTTGGGGCCCGGACCAACCAGGACGGCGTACTGCTTGACCCAACCCCGCTTACAATCTGCGCCGAAGACAGCCGCCAGGTATGTCCCAAGGTTGTATTTGGAGGCTCGAACTACTTCGTGGTCTGGCGCGATTACCGGAACCAGGCCACGACCAACCGGGACATCTACGGAACCCGGCTGGCCACAGACGGTACGGTTCTGGACCCGTCCGGAATTGCCGTATCGACTGCGAGCGGCTCCGAAGACCTTCCGGTCCCGGCATTCGACGGCACCAACTACCTGGTGGTCTGGGTGAACTGGTCCGATGACGAGCTCTGCTGCGCCCGGGTGGACCAGTCCGGCATCGTGCTTGACCCGGCTGCAATCGTGATTACCGGAATCGAGGATATGGAATACCCGCCCGGGGTTGCCTGGAACGGCACCAGTTACCTGGTCGCATTCGAAGACGAACGGGATGACTGGGATATGGATATCTGGGGAGCCAGAATCGCCCCGGACGGCACTGTCCTCGACCCGGACCCGTTCCGGATATCGTTCTCAGTCAACGAGTCCCGGTACCAGGCGGTTGCGTTCGACGGGGTCAATTACCTGGTGGTCTGGTGCAGCGAGGTTGACACGCTGACCGGGCGCAATATCTACGGTGCGAGGGTGAGCCCGCTCGGTACGATCCTGAGCCCGGGTGTGTTCACCGTATCGGATGCACCAGGTCGCCAGTACTATCCTGCGGTTGCGTGCTGCGGCACCAATTACCTGGTGACCTGGGTAGATGGCCGTAGCGGGCCGTACGATGTGTACGGTACCCGGGTCTCCCTGTCCGGGACCGTGCTCGACCCGGCCGGGATTCCGATATCGGTTGGGTTCAATGACCACTGGAACCTGAAAATGAGTTCGGACGGCACCGACTACTTCGTAGCGTGGGAGGACTGGCGCAACGGCTGGCTTGATATCTACGGCTGCCGGGTGGCTCAGGACGGGACCGTGCTCGACCCGGCCGGAATCCCGATCTGCACCGAGACCGGCAGTCATTTTATCGGCTCGGTCCTGTACAACGGCCTGGATTACTTTGTTGTCTGGCAGGACTACCGCAGCGGCAGCAGTGACGTCTACGGGGCCCGGGTTTCCCGGTCCGGGACCGTGCTCGACCCGACCGGAATCCCGGTGTCAGCCGACCCTGCGTATCAGGAGTGGTTCCCGACAGTGGCTTCCAGTGGCACGGCCTGCCTGGTGGTTTGGCAGGACAATCGCAACGGCGGGGAGCCGGACATCTACGGTGCGCGGGTGGACCAGTCGGGCACAGTGCTTGACCCGGCCGGGATTGCCATATCGACCGCCACCGGGTATCAGGAGCAACCCCAGGTCGCATTCGGCGCTACCGACTGGCTTGTTACCTGGTTAGACGGCCGCAACGGTACCTGGTTTGATATCTACGGTGCCCGGGTCTCCCAGTCCGGGACTGTGCTCGACCCGGCCGGGATTGCGATTGTTCATCTAACGAGCTACTGGTGGTACGATATGTCACTTGTGTTCGACGGCACCAACTGGCTGGAAGTGTGGGCTTTGTGGGACAACGGTAACTATGACTTGTGCGGAGCGACAATCGACCAGGCCGGCGTGGTGCTCGACTCCTTTGCACTCACGAGCCAGTCCGGCGATCAGCGGAATCAGGCCTTGGCGTGCGGCGCCGGCAGCCAGGTGCTCATTACCTACGAAGGCTGGACCACGGAGGCCAACGGCCGGCCGGCCAATACCACGAAGATCTGGGGTACGCTCTATGGTTCGACTGCAACCCCGGACCCGGGCTGGGTCGAAATGGAAAACATCCCGTCGCTGCCCGGCAACAAAGCAGTCAAGCGCGGCGCCTGGGCTACGTTCAATGACGGCGACAATCTCATCTACGCGACCAAGGGCTACAAAAAGACCGATTTCTACGCCTACAACGCGCTGACCAATGTCTGGAGTCATCTGACCGGGATGCCCTACACCAAGCACACAAACCCGAAGTGGGCGAGGAAAGTCCCGCGCAAGGGCTCCAAGGGCGTTGCCGACGGTGACAACTACATCTACGTCACCCAGGGCAACAACACCCTCGGGTTCTGGCGGTATGCGATCGACACCGACTCCTGGACCGAGCTCCAGGACGTGCCGGTCGGCCCGGACCGGAAGAAGGTCAAGGGCGGCACCGACCTGGCGTACCTGGTCATCGGTGACACCGGCTTCGTGTACTGCCTGAAGGGGTACCGCTGCGAGTTCTACCGGTACAACGTTAAGTCCAGGCTCTGGTCAACCGCACTGGCCCCTGCGCCCAAGGGTACCCGCGGCAAGTGGGACAAAGGTTCCTGGCTGGTTGCCGAGAACGAGGCCGCGACCACGCTGTATGCCCACAAGGCGAAGTACAACGAACTCTGGTCGTACAACGTGGCCGAGGACTCCTGGGGCCTCAAGCTGACCGGAATGCCGTTCGTCGGGCTGCAGGGCCGGAAGAAGAAGTCGAAGGACGGCGGCTCCGCCGACTGGTACGAGAGCGAGGTGTACGCGCTCAAGGGCGGCAACACGAACGAGTTCTGGAAGTACACCCCGGCCAGCGACAGTTGGCTCGAGATCGATTCGATGCCGACGGTGGGTACGACCGGCAAGAAGAAGCGGGTGAAGTACGGCGCTGACATCGTGAACTACGCCGGCTGCCCCGTGTTCTTCACACTCAAAGGCAACAAGACCTTCGAGTTCTGGCGGTACGGGGTGACAGCGATACCGTTTGCCGTGGCTCCTGCCCGCAGCGGCGTGATGGCCGGTCCGGTATTCGGCATTCGGCAATCGTCATTCGCCATTACCCCCAATCCGCTAGCCGGTGGGTACGCGACCGTGCGTTACAGCCTGCCCAAGGCCGGACCGGCGGCGCTAACGGTAGTTGATATTGCCGGTAGAGTAGTGGATAGACGGATGCTGGTCCTGAATCGGCAGGGGAACGTGACTGCGGACCTGCGTAGCTTGAGTGCGGGAGTCTACCTGGTGCGGCTGGACGCCGGGGAGTTCACCGCGACGCGGAAGCTCGTGCTGGAACGCTAGACCGGCGGATATCAAACCGGCAGGCGGGCAGCGCACCCGCCTGCCGGTTTCCTTTCCGGCACGGCACGGCCGTGTTTCTGTTCGTTTTGACCTTCTGTGGCATGGGAGCCGGCAGAAGCCGGGCCGGGCTAGTTGAATCTTCTGACGTAGACCTGTTCGGAAATCCGGTCCAGGTATTCCGCCAGGCGCTGGTTGAGTTTCTGTTGATACAGGTAGTTGCGGATCATCTCCTGCATCTCGAGGTAGTCCATCATCCGTTCCGGCTCAAGGGTCAGGGCTTTGACCAGATGATAGCCGTGTTCGGACAGCACCGGCTCGCTGACGTCGCCGGAGTCCATTACGGCTACCAGCGCATCGAACGGCGGGGTCAGACCCTCAATCAGGAACTCGCCCAGGAAACCGCCCGAGTCCGCGGTGGCCGGGTCAAACGAGTACTCCCGGGCCAGGGAATCGAACGGTTCGCCGGCGAGCGCTTTTTCTCTTACTCGCCGGGCATCGGCCAGGGTCCGGAGCGAATCCGACTTGCGGATCGGCACGCGGATGAGAATGCTGCGGAATCTGACTCGATCTCCGGACTTCGCCTCCAGCTTGACCGTCATGTACCCTTCCAGGCTCCGGAACGGCGGCGATAGCTGGCCGGGGTCCAGTTGGTCGAGGACCAGGGCGATGTCGAGCGGCAGGTCTCCAAGGCTGTTCCAGCCCCAGTCACCGCCCCGGGAAGCGGTTTTTGCGTCGTCCGAGAACGAACCGGCCACAACCTGGAATTCTCCGCCCCGGCTCAGGATGTCAAGCACTTCGGCGGCCCGTCGCTGTCCGTCCTGCTCGGCCGCTTCGGACGGTGTAACGACGAACAGGATATGGGCGAGCGTAATCCGGCCCGGCACGAAGGCAATCGAATCGCGCTTGTCTTCATAGAACCGTTTGGCCTCCGCGGGTGAGATGTAGATATCGGTCAGCCCTTCCCGTGCCATCAGCCGCTGGGAAAGGAGCTTGCGTTTGACGTCCTCTTCGTACCGGCGACGGAGGGTGCGCTCGGTCAGGCCTTCGGTCATGAGTGCAGCCTGGAACTGCTCCTCGTCCGGGAACCGTTCGCGGAGAACCCGGATGTTCTCTTTCACTTCGGCCGACACTTCCTCTTTGGTGACCGCGATGGTGTCCTGCCGGGCCCGCTCCTGCAGGACTTCACTGCCGATGAGTTGCTCCAGCACTTCGGACCGCAGTGTCGAATCCGGGGTCGCGGTATCACCTGCGGCCATGCGGAAGAAGTCAACCGCAAGCCGCAGTTCGTTTTCGAGGATAACGGTCTCGCCGACGACCGCCGCGATGCTGTCCGCGGGCCCGGCCTGGACCGTCAGGACCAGAACGAGACTTCCGAGGAGCAGCAGCCGTGCCGCCGGACTACTGGAAATAGACATCCGGGTTGAGTTCGATTGTGGCTTTCTCCCGCAGCGCGGAAAGGGTGTTCTCGACCAGTTCCTGACTCTTGCGATAGCTGAGCACCGCCTCGATGTAGTCCTTCACTTCGCCGAGGCTGACTTCGCCTTTGACCTTCTTGCGGTCCGTGAGTTTGATTATCTGGTATCCTTCCTGGCTCGGTACCACATCCGAGACTTCGCCTTTCTGCAGCGCGAATATCGCATCTTCGACATTCGGGTCCCCACCCATCCGCGGGTCGCCGACGCCCCGGGAGAAATAGCGGGATTCCTGGCCGCCATCGAGCAGAATGTCCTGGGAGCGTTCCTGGGCCAGTTTCTTGAAGTCCGCGCCGGCGCGGATGTCCTCGAGCGTCCTGACCGCCAACATGCTGTCCGGCAATACGATCCGCAGCATTTTCACTTCGTAGCTGAACTCATCCTTGTGCCTTTCGAAGTACTCAATCAGCTCGGTCTGGCTTACCGAGACTGCGGAGGTGATTCGTTCAAGCAGCGTGTTCACGAGGTAGTCGCGCTTCAGGCGTTCGACGTAGGTTACCACGTCCTCATCCTTGTCCAGGCCGCGGTCTACCGCCTCCTGGTACATCAGGGAGTTGGATACCCACCGGTCGAGGATTTTGGGCAGGTTCTCCGCGTTGATTGCAAAACCCTCCGGTACCAGTGCTTCGAATTCCTCTCGGGTCAGGTAGTCATTGTTGACCCGGGCGATTGATTCGCCCTTCGGCTCGGACGGGCACCCGACAAAGACCCCAAGGACTACTCCGGCCAGTGTCAGAATCGCCACCAACCGGCTGCGGCTGCTAACGCCATTCATTGCTGCTCCTTTTTGTTACTTGGACCCGGTGGTTCGGCAACGGCGCGCCGGTTGCCCGGCAGCGTACCGGCTCAGCGGCCGCCGTTGCCACGGTCCCGCTTGATACTCCTGAGGATTGTCTCATCAATTTTGACGTCTGCGTTCGCGCGGAGTTGCTTCCGGTATTCAGCAGACAGGCTGTCCCGCCGGCTGACGAACAGCCGGTTCCGGATGAGTTGTGCCACTTCCGCGAAGTCCGAACTGACGTAGTTCTCCTGATGGCCTTCATAGTAGCCCCGGATTTCCTCGTCCGTGACTTCGGTCACGTCGGTGACTTCCCGTCGGAACAGTTCCTGATAGAGTAAGCCCCGCCGGTTATCGGCGAGTTTCTTCTGTACTTCGGGCAGTTTGTCCAGCCCGCGCTGCAGCGCTTCATCGTAGAGCAGGTCTTCCTCGATTTCACGCCGGATAGTGTAGTTGCGCATCGCGGTGTCGATTCCGGGCGGGAACCGGCGGACGACGTGCAGCAACCGGCTTACTTTGACGTATTTCTCGTTGTCCCTGACTGCCACCCAGACTTCCTGTTCCTGGTCGGTAATCGAATCGGCCGGTTTGCACAGGATGGCGAGACCTTCGGGGTTGAAGGCCAGCCGGGCGCGCAAGTCCGCCAAGTATTGGTTGGCAAGACGACGGCGCTGCTGCTGTCTGACCCGCAGTTTCAGTTCCTGCTTCATCTCCCCGAGCGGAGGCGGCTGTGGTTCGGTCGATCTCCGGTCGACGAGCAGCATGATCTGATAGCCCTGGGCGACCGAGGTCGGGTCGGTGTGCTCGTTTTTGTTCAGGACCTGTACCGCGCTGCGCATCGGCTCCTGGATTGTGAAATCGGGCAGGTAGCCGAGGTCCCCGCCAAATCGGGCACTGCGGTCGGTTGAATGCCGGACAGCCAGCGTCTCAAACGGCGTACCGTTCGCGAGGTCAGCCACGATTTTCCGGCCCAGTTCCTCGCTTTCGACTTCAATCATTTTGAGGTGGCTCTCGGACTGGAGCATTCGGTGGGCGGCCGCGAGTTCGAGTTCGGTCACCCGGTCGCCGGCGGCAACCACCGTGTTGTACAGTTCCTGGGAAATCAACCCCTTCTGGTTCATTTCGAGCTGGTAGGCGATTTCCTCGTCGAGTCCCAGTCTTTCCGCTTCCTGGACGAAAAGCTCCTTTTCGATCAGACGTTCCAGCACCTTCAGCCTGGTGGACTCTCCAGCGATGCCCGAATCGACATCCAGAGGCAACGCTGCGGCCAAGTCCGCGGCTGGGATTGGCCTGCCGTTCACCAGGGCGACCGCCTGAGATTTTTCGCTGGCGCTGCACGCCAGTCCGAGAAGAACGGCTGCGGCAGCGACGAGCAGACCGAAATTCAGGAGGGATGTCCGCCTGGGAAGGGCCAGTTCATGTTGATTCATAAGTCGGCACAACAATAGCCGGTTGCGCGTGATTGTCAACAGAGTGGCCGTGCGCCGGGTGGCATTGCCGGTGTTTGACTTCGCGCCGGTTCCGCTTATCATGCCCGTAACTGTGAAACCGGCAGAACCAGCGGAAATCGGCCGCCGGGTAGTTGCCCGAATCGTCGAGATCCGGGGCAAGGAAGGCCCGGGCGTCTGTTCCTATGGCCACCAGGTGGGCGACGAATTCGGCATCACCGAGATCTGTCCGTCAATCTGCCCCTGGGCATTCAATGCCCTGTTCCCTTTCGCTACGGTTCTGAGGTTCGGTGGCTCGCTGCCTTGGGAAGATGACCCGGCCCGGGCACGCGTCTGTTGTCCTGACCCGGAGAACACCGTTATCTTCGAACTGGCGGTCGTTGACTAGTACCGGACCGGCGCTGAGGACCTGATTCCTACTGCTCCTCCTCGTTATCCGCGGACTTCGGATTCCCGGCGAGTTGGAATCTGACCTTTGCTTTATGGGTGTGTTTGGTCCGGAGCGAGATTGACCGGGTGTTCTGAGCCAGTATCAGGTCAAACACGTCCCCTGGTGCCAATCCGGGAATCGCCGTTTCCTGAAGCGTTTCGATACCGCTGAACGCCTCGGACGCTCCGTCGCCGCGCCACTGCAGTGGGTAGATGACTTCAAGCGCTGTGACCCCGGTTTCGTCGTCGAAGTCGATATCCCAGTCCAGAACCAGTGAATCGGCGTGGGCAACCGGCTTGTGCGTGTGTTCCTTGCCGACGAGGTTGTACAGTTCTGCCGAGTCGTCGTTGTAGAACCCGACGAGCATGTTTGACTGGTTCATTCCGGGCGCGCCGAACCCGATACCGAACCACCCCTTGCCCCTGGTCTCCAGAGCGAGATAGACGAGGCTGTCGTCGAAACCCCAGGAGAGAGTCAGGCCCGTGGCCGGGTTCTTCAGTTCGGCCGGGTATTCCAGTTCGTCATCCTCCCGTTCGACCCAACCATCGACCGAAACCCGGTCATCCATCAGTGAGTCGTACGGCATTGTCGGAATGCCCTGAGTGAGTCCGATTCCGAGTAGCAGGCCGAGACCAAAAGCTATGCGTATTATCTTCACAAGTTGTTCCTTTCAAGAGCCGGCAGAACACCGACTGCAGGGTGCGTTTTCCGTCTTGCGATTCTCCAAGTCCATGACAGGAGATGATTATCCTGCCTACTGTCTATCTGTCAACCCGGGGAACCGAATGTCCATCGGCGACACGCCGCATGTCTGGATTCCGGTCCGGAAAGAGCACGGCAGCGCCGCCGCTGCCGAAAAAAGCGGCAGCAACCAAGGACCTTACGGCACTTACTGTTCGGCTGTCGCATCTCGACGGCATCCATTGGGGGATAAGACACTGGGGAAACATCAGTTAGATGGAATCGGCCGGTGCGACATCCGTGGCATGGCGGCTGCAGGAGAAGAACTAGGAGACTGAGATGAATCTATTCTTCTGCCTTAGGCGAATGACAGAACTGCGTTGCACGATCAGGAAGGCAACTCAGGCCACCTGCAGTAATGGATAAGAAGAAGCAGGCTCAGCGCGGTACCAGCGACGGGCTGGACCAGGGTGGACTCTACTGGGCTGAGCCGATTGCGATGCTGCTTGACGGGATGCAGGACAATACGCCGGCGCGAAGCCGGTTGCTGGACGAGCCGGATCAGAATCACCGGGCTCGTCGGAGACTGGAGCGTCGGATCGACCCGTTGCATCGTCCGCTGCAGGTGAGGTCCTAGCAGTAGGACCGGGTCGGCCGCGCGGAGCGGCAGATACATTTTCAGACCGAGCCAAGATGCCCGCATTAGCGGGCATCGCTTTCTGCTCGGACGTCCGGTCGAAACGAAATCAGACTGGCGACGGGCCGGCGCCCGGTCCATCGACTGGTCCGGCCGCAGTCGGCAGACCCGCGAGGTAGAGCCGCGCGCGGCCGATGTAGATATCGGCCAGTTCACCGATGTAGTCGATTTCCGCCTCGGTGAGCTCCCGTTTGAGTTCTGCCGGCACCCCGGCGGCGAGCATGCCGGCCGGGACCTCGAACCCCTCCCGTACAACCGAGCCTGAGGCCACGATTGAATGGCTTCCAATCCTTGCCCGGTTCTGCACTACTGCGCCCATCCCGATGACCGACTCGTCGTCAACCGTGCAGCCGTGAAGGATGGCTCGATGACCCACGGTTACCCTGCTGCCGATTCGAGCCGGGACGTCCGCATCGGCATGAACCACGGTCAAGTCCTGGATGTTCGTCTCCTGGCCGATAGTGATACTGTCAACGTCTCCCCGGAGTACCGAGCCAAACCAGACACTGGAACGGTCACCGATCACGACCCGGCCGACGACGGTTGCATTGCGGGCGATGAACACGTCCTTTCCCAGGTTCGGTTCGTGCTCTTTGAATCTGAGAAGCATCAGCGGATGATAGGCTTGCTCCGGACCGCCGTCAAATGCCGCCCGCGGGCAGTGGCCGGGAGAACCGGACTACGACCATGTCCGAGCCGTCCGACTCCTGCCTGATTGTCCCCAGAACGAACGCATCGCCGTCAATAACCAAGTCGGCACCGGTCGCAGCACCGGCTTCGCGCCGGTAGGTGCGCTCCCAGACCGACGAGGCGTTCGGCTGGTAATGAAACGCCAGCAGGGCTGTCGGCTCCGGGCCGTGGAGGCAGCCCGCGACGAGGATGTCACCATCGGGCGTAGCCTGGATCGCCCGGCCTTCGGCCCGGGCTTGTTCGGTATATGCGGCCCGGCGAATCAGGGTTCCGTCCGGATGATATTCGAGGATTACGCACCGGGCAGAGTCATCCGCAAAAGCGGTTCCGGTTGCCAGCACGTTGCCGAATACGTCAAACGTTACTCCGCCACAGTGGTCCGTGCCTCCGGAATCGTAAATCCGGGTCCAGAGGGTATCGCCTTTGCCGTTGAGCTTCGCCAGCAGGATATCCGGGTTCTCCGCGGTACCGGCCCGGCCGGTCAGGACGATGCCGCCCTTTGAGTCAGTAGCAATCCGGACTGCTTCATCGACCGGTCCGAAGTCGTAGCTCCTGGTCCAGACGGTTTCGCCATCTAAGTCCAGGAGTGCGACAAAAGCGTCCTGCTCATCGCCGTCGGTCGCCGAGCCGCAGACGAGGATTCCGTCTCCGGTCAGAACGATACCATGAGCCCTGGTGTCGTCGCCCACGGCCAGCGCTCGCTGCCACGACAGCACGCCGTCGTGCCGGTACTTGACCACTACGCACATCTTCCGGCCCTGGATTTCGCTCGTGCCCGCCACGAATATCCCGCCGTGCGCGCCGACAACTACGTCACCGGCCACATTCGTCGTCCCTTCACGGTAATCCCGGTGCCATCGGAGTTGGCCGTCCAGGCTCATCGTCTGAAGCAGCCAGTACGGCTGACCGGAACCGCCCTGTGTTACCGTCCCAAGGACTACCAAGGTGGTTCCATCCGTTGCGAGTCCGGCTGCAATTTCGTCACCGCCGGTGTCAATGATCCTGTCCCAGACCACCGGGCCGCCTCCGCAACTCAGGAGCAGCGCAACCGACAGGGCATTCAGGAACAGCAGACATCGAGTTTCTCTCATGGTTCGTTCCTTTCGCATCATCCACTACCAGCATAGGGCACCAACCCCGGCCGTCAACTGCGACCCGAGCGGTACCTCCCGGCCAGCGTTTGTCGGGCAGGTCTTCGGTCTGCTGCCGGCCGCCGGCAGGAGAAGCTGAAAGCAGCAGGGGCGGCAGAGCCGCCCCTGCTATCGGTTCAGTGCTTCCCCGGCTCAGTGCTGCACGATGAGCTTGCCGGTGATCTCGAAGCCGTCCGCTTCGAGCCGCACCAGGTAGACTCCGGCACTCAGGGAACGCAGGTCGAGGGAGACCGCTCCGCTCCGGCTTGCCAGCACCGTCCTGCTGCTCACGGTCCGGCCGGCAACGTCAACTACCGTCAACGTCGCAGGTCCGGCCTTGGGCAGGCTGTAACGCACAGTCGCGTACCCGCCGGTAAGCGGGTTGGGGGCAATGTGCAGGACGCTTGACGCAGTACGCTCCAAGCTCGACGCCTGAACCGTCCGGCGTGAGGCGTGAAGCGTGAGGCGTGATGCTTCAGCCACCCCGTACCGCCACCACTCGAAGGTCTTGTTGCCCTTGAGCGTGAAGAACGCAGGGCAGCCGGCGTAGTTCACGATGTCAGCGCCGTACTTCACCCGCTTCTTCTTGCCGGTTGTACCCATCGTCGGCATCGAGTCGATCTCGAGCCAACTGTCGCTGGCCGGGGTGTACTTCCAGAACTCGTTCGTGTTGCCGCCCTTGAGCGCGTAGATCTCGCCGTCGAACCAGTCGGCCGAACCGCCGTCCTTGGACTTCTTCTTCCGGCCCTGCAGCCCGACGAACGGTATGCCGGTCAGTTTGGCGTTCCAGGAGTCCTCGGCCACGTCGTATGACCAGAGCTCGTTGTACTTCGCCTTGTGGGCATAGAGCGTTGTCGCGGCATCGTTCTCGGCAACCAGCCAGGAACCCTTGTCCCACTTGCCACGGGTGCCCTTGGGCGCAGGGGCCAGTGCGGTAGACCAGAGCCCGGTCGCGGTGTTGTACCGGTAGAACTCGCAGCGGTACCCCTTCAGGCAGTACACGTAGCTGCTGTCGTCCACAACCAGGTAGGCCAGGTCGGTGCCGCCCTTGACCTTCTTTCGGTCCGGGCCGACCGGCACGTCCTTGAGCTCTTCCCATGAATCCTGGGCGATGCCGTACCGCCAGAACCCGAGGGTGTTGTTGCCCTGGGTGACGTAGATGTAGTTGTCATCGTCGGCAACGCCCTTGGAGCCCTTGCGCGGGACTTTCCTCGCCCACTTCGGGTTCGAGTGCTTGGTGTAGGGCATCCCGGTCAGGTTGTCCCAGGAGTCCTCGAGCGGGTAGTAGGCGTAGAAGTCGGTGGTCTTGTAGCCCTTGGTCGCGTAGATCAGCTCATCGCCGGCATTGTACGTGGCCCAGGCACCGCGTTTGACCGCTTTGCCGCCGGGCAGCGACGGGACCTTCTCCATTTCGACCCAGCCCGGAGGCCAGTTCGGGCAGTCGCCGATGCCGAACGAACCGCTGAGCGTGTCGTTGGCGGCATTGAGGTCGGTGATAATCAACTCGGCCCAGGTCGCGTAAGGACCTTCCAGCGTCGGTGCGGTCCAGTTCGGGAAGGTAATCGCGCTGTCGCTGCCGGTTGAAACACCAACCACCGCGGTTGTCTCGTTGTAGATTTCGTAGTCGGTCGCGGTGTCGCTGATGGTGAAGAACACATCGAACGCCATCTCGACATCCCCGCAGTTGCGCACCGTTACCTGGGGAGTCACAACCTCGCCGGTGTCAATGGCTCCAACCGGTACGTCAATTGATACGATGCCCATGTCCGGACTGCCGGCGGATGCGGTCGTGAAGTCGAACGTATCGTTGGATACGGTCGTGCCGACGCCGTTGCAGGCAATGACGTACCAGTGGTGCAGCGTGCTGTTGTTCAGTCCGGAATACGCATAGGTCGTATCACTGACGTATCCGACCGACACCGGCGGGTAGGTCTCATCCAGGAACACTTCGTAGCTGTCCGCGTCGACCGACGTATTCCAGATGAGGTCGCCCCCGACCGGCACCCCGGTCTGGTGGTCAGGCGGGTCAACGAGGTCAAACGCCGCGGGCGGCAACCCGATTGTCGTGAAGTCGAACGTGTCGTTGGACACGGTCGGGCCGACATCGTTCCGGGCGACGACGTACCAGTGATGCAGTGTGTCGTTGTTCAGCCCGGAATACGCATAGGTCGTGTCAATGACGTAGCCGACCGACACCGGCGGGTACGCCTCGCCCAGGAACACTTCATAGCTGTCCGCGTCAACCGACGTGTTCCAGACGAGGTCGCCCGCGACCGGCACCCCGGCCTGGTGGTCAGGCGGGGAAACCAGGTCGAACGCCGCGGGCGGCAACCCGACCGTTGTGAAGTCAAACGTGTCGTCGGACACGGTCGTGCCGGCGTCGTTCCGGGCGACGACGTACCAGTGATAAAGCGCGCTGTTGTTCAGTCCGGAATACGCATAAGTCGTATCAAGGACGTATCCGACCGACACCGGCGGGTAGGCCTCGCCCAGGAACACCTCATAGCTGTCCGCGTCGACCGACGTGTTCCAGACGAGGTCGCCCGCGACCGGCACCCCGGCCTGGTGGTCAGGCGGGGAAACCAGGCTGAAGACGCCGGGCGGGGATGCCGGCGGAGTGTAGTCCACGACCAGGCGCGGCGGGTTGGTTGCCTGGTAGGCGACTATCTCCGAATTCGACCCGTAGGGACAGTCCTCATCGGAATAGCCGACTGCAAACCAGGTCGTGTCATCATTCCCGGACTGCAGGTGATTCTCCAGGTCACTGCGAGCGGACGAACTTAACGCTACGGACAGCCATGCGTTGGTCGGGATTGGCGAGTACGTCCCGTACGAATTGCCATCCTTGGCGTCGTCGTACAACTGCTGATACGTATACCCCATATTGGATGGCTGGAGCGTCATCTCGTAGAGCGGGATGCTGGGTGGGACGGGAAACCCGGACGGGGAAGGCAACACGTAAGTCGAACACACGAGGCTATTGACCGTGGCGCTGTTCGGTATCGTGGAGATGTCCCACTCGGCGTAGCCGCTCTCGTCCCCAATCCAGCCCATGATGTTCACGTGTCCGACGTACAGTGCACCGTGGTGCCGCGTCCAGACAATAGGACCCAACTCCGAGCTGCCGACGTAGCTCGTACTGAGCGAAACCAGGTCGTCCAGTTCGGCATGTCCCGGTCCTGCCTCGATTACCGCTCGAATCGTCCCGTCGCCGTTCGAGTAGTGCCGGGCGTGCTCGTCACCCAGTTCCGGTAGCTCGGTGCCTCGGGGCAGGAACCCCGCCCCGGACCCCAACTTGCCCTGCATCGTGAATCCGCCGGCCATACCGAGCGCCAGCATGAGAATCACCAGTCCCGTACCGAATCGATTCGTCTGCATTCCTGCCTCCTTGTGGAATCCCGCATCTGCAACTCAAGCCATCAATCAGCCAACCGACTGCCTGCGACTGCGCCCGACAGCCGCCGGAAAACCGCTCTCAGATGTAGCCCGGTAGCCTTTCAGTATAAGACTATCAGCGCGCCCGTCAACCGGAGCAGCGGGCCGTCATCCCTGCCGGTCCTGTCGGTAGACGTTCTCCCGGATGAACCTCTCGTTCCGGCGCCACCCTTCGGCCACCTTGACCCGGAGTTCGAGGAAGACCGGCCGGCCGAGGAACTTCTCCAGCCGCTTCCGGGCCACGGCGCCGACCCGCTTGAGCGCATTCCCGCCTTTGCCGATGACGATTGCCTTCTGCGACTCCCGCTCGACGTAGATTACCGCTTTGATATAGTCTTTGCGCCCGGGCCGCTCGCGGAACTCGTCGATAATCACGGTCGTCGCGTACGGTATCTCCTCTCCGAACCGATTGAAGATCGCCTCGCGGACAATCTCCGCGGCGAAGAACCGCTCCGGCCGCTCGGAAATCACGTCCGGTGGATAGAACGGCTCGCCCCGCGGCAGGGCCCGGATTACCGCGGTCTTCAAGTCCTCCACCCCGCTTCCCTTGAGCGCGGAAATCAGGTACACCTTTTCGAACCGGTGCGCGGACAGCCGCTCGACCATCGGCAGCAGGGTCTCCTTGTCCACCCGGTCGATCTTGTTCATCGCAATGATGGTATCGCGCCGGGAGAGCGACCCCGGCACCGAATCGAATCTGCCCGGCCGGGTGGAGTCGATCATCAGGATCACCACGTCCGCGTCCGCCAGCGCCAGCTTGATCTCCCGGCTCATCATCTCCTGGAGCTTGTACGCGGGTCGCAGCATCCCCGGCGTGTCGAGGAAGACCGCCTGGAACCCGTCGCCGTTGAGGATACCGAGCACCCGGTGCCTGGTCGTCTGGGGCCGGGGCGCGACGATTGAGACCGGGTAGCTCAGCAGCCGGTTGAGCAGCGTGGATTTGCCGACATTGGGAAGCCCGACCAGGGCCACGTATCCGGACTTGAAACTGCCGGCGGAAGCGGAACCGGTCTCCGCCACGTTATTCGGCGTAGACGCCGATTGAAGCCAGCCCGGAAATCCGCTGTCTGACCAGTTCTTCACCGGACCGGCCGGCCTCGCGGCGGTAGTTTGCGAGCACCGCTTTCTTGAGCAGGCGGGCGGCTTCATCCCAGTCCTGGTGCGCCCCGCCCAGCGGCTCGGGCACGACCTCGTCGATGATTCCGAACTCAAGCAGGTTCTTCGCCGTCATCCGGAGCACCTTGGCCGCCTCCGCGGCTCGGGAACCATCCCGCCAGAGTATCGAAGCGCAGCCCTCGGGCGAGATGACCGAGTAGACCGCGTTCTCCTGCATCAGCACCCGGTCTCCGACCGCAATCGCCAGCGCCCCGCCCGACCCGCCTTCACCGCAGACAACCGCCACAATCGGCACCGGCATGACCGCCATCTCCCTGATATTGCGGGCAATCGCTTCGGCCTGTCCCCTCTCCTCGGCACCGAGCCCCGGGTACGCGCCCGGGGTATCAATCAGGGCGAGTATCGGCAGACCGAACCTGACCCCGAGTTCCATCACCCGCAGCGCCTTCCGATAACCCTCGGGGTGCGGCATCGCGAAGTTGCGCAGCAGCTTCTCCCTGGTATCCCGTCCCTTCTGCTGCCCGACAATCACGAACCCGACGTCGTCAATCCTCCCGAGACCGGCGACCATCGCCGGGTCGTCGGCAAACGCGCGGTCGCCGTGCAGTTCGACGAAGTCCGTCACCATCCGCTCGATATAGTCAAGGGTATGCGGCCGGCGCGAGTGACGGGCGAGTTGGACCCGCTGCCACGGACTGAGATTGGAATAGAGTTTGGACTTCAGCTTGTCCGCCTGCTCCTGCAGGCGCTTCGCCTCATCCCTGGCCCCGATTGCCGCGAGTTCGTCAATCCGCTCCAGCATCTCGGCCAGCGGCTCTTCGAACTCCAGCCATCCTTCGGGCATCTGCCCTCCCGGCGTTATCCCCGGCCGCTCAGCCCGACCGAAACCCGGTGGGCCGTGCCGAGGTCGTCATTCAAAGGAGTGAACGAATAGTCGAACCGGAACTGACTCAGCATCAGACCCAGCCCGAACCCGAACCGACTCTGGCCGTCAAGCCACTCGTGGCCGGCCCGCAGCGCGACCAGTTCGTCCCACCGGAACTCGACGCCGGAATGGACGTTGACGGCGCCGGTGTACACGAAGTACGAACCATCCAGCCCGAGGTCGAAACGGGCGCTGCCCAGGCACAGGCCGTAGCCCATTCCGAGTCGCGCCCGGGTCGGCAGGCGGAACGATTCCCGGTAATAAACCAGGTTCTTCCCGAAATCGACCACCGACGCCCCGACCGTCAATCCCTCGACCGGACCGACCCGGACACCGGCTTCCAGCCCGGGACCGTGCGCCGTACTCTCCATTATCTTCGAGTAGTAGTACCGCCCGCTCAGCCCGGCCTGGACCACCGGGCCGAACGAACGCGAGACGTTCAGCCGGAAGTTGAAATCATAAGGCATGAACTCGCCCAGCGGTTCCTCGATCGGGACTTCCGCCCGGTGCTCGAACGCGCCGCCCTCGAATACCGACAGCCCGACCCCGAGACTCGCGAATCCGAACCCGCGAACCAGTGACAGCGACTGCTGGCGCGTATCCAGCAGCCACTTGACGTAGGAAGCGCTCGCCGCAAATCCCCGGACCCCGGCGCTCGCCGCCGGATTCCACGACATCGCCTGGGCTCCGATAGCCGAAGCGACCCCGGTATTGCCCATCCCGGCCTCGCGCACCCCGGGCATGACCTTGAGCGAAGATATCCCGGAAAAACCCGGACCGGATATCAGAATCAGAACCAGCAATAAGCGCACAATCTACCCTTCGATTATCTCGACGTTTGCCCGCGGCAGAACCACCCGCTCGCCGCCCTCGAGTTCGACCTCCAGGACCCTGGCCCTGGCCTCGGACTCCACCTTCTCAAGCTCCACCGGCAGCCGCGTGACCTTACCGATCTTACCGAAACTCGGCTCGCGGATAATCCGCACCGCCATCCCGACGTCCAGGCCGCCCTCGGCAGCGTGCTGCTCCGCTTCCCCGGTGCCCTTCTCCTGCGGCACAATCACCTCCGGCCGGATAACCCCGGCCCTTATCTGGGTCGCGCCGTTGACCGACGCCATCCTGCCCTCGAGCGACTTCAGAAGGTCGAACGTCCGCTGCGCCATCCGCATCGTGCCGAATCCCTCGGTAATCACCAGGGTCAGCCCCTTCTTCTCCGAGCCGGTAATCGCCACGCCGATGTCATACCCCAGGAAACTCCGCAGGGTCGCATCCTCGACGCCGCCGGCAACCACTGCCGCAGCATGCACCGCCAGCGCCCGCTCGATTATCTCCTGCGTTATCAACGACCCGGCAATCAGGATTTTCCCCGCGCAGTCGTCGCCGATATCGCCGGCAGTGACGATTGCGTCCGGCGCATCGCAGACCATCTTCAACTCGCCCCGCACCTCGCCGCCGACCCCGAAGATACCCTGGACCAGGCTCGCCGACGTCTCGACAACGACGCCCTCGTTCTCAATCACCTCGACGACCTCGCCCTCGATGTAAGCGTCGACCTGGACCGGCTGCGGCAGCTCGCGCAGCATCACCTGCCCGGTAACGGTCGACACGCTCTCGATCGAACCCTCCACCGGCGAACGAATCTCCGACTTGAACAGGCCGAAAATCCCCTTCGACCGGGCGACCACTTCATCCTTCTCAACCGGGTCCCCTGCCTGCTTCAGCATCAGGCCCGGAACGTCCTCGGGCGGAATCCCGAGCAGCCCGCCGACATTCAGGGTCGCGACCGTACCCGGCAACTCGGTCCGGGCAACGATATCCTCGCCCCTGACCCGCTGCCCCTTCTCCGCTTTCGTCTCACCCGGCAGCGGCAGGCGTCGCTCTTTCCTGACCACTGTCCGGGCGGTCACTTTCAAACCCGGCGTATATGCGTGTGCCATTGCGGGTGAGGATATGAGAATTGGCGCAAGGTGTCAAGCCGGCGGTTTACCCCCGAAAACCGATATGGGAATCTCACCACAAAGGCACGAAGAGCACAAAGCCGAGGGGCCGGAGTCGAATGGAAGCGTCACCTGTTGGATGCGCTCAATCCGAAGCAACGGAGAGGCGCAAAGCCGCGTGCTGTCTGAGTTCTGGCCTTGGTGACTTTGTGTCTTGGTGGTTCAACTTCGGTTCCTGGGTTTACCCATTTCTCGTTGGTCATAGCGACTTGGACCTTGGTTGACGCATCGGGCCCCCTGGCTCCAGCTTCCGGCTTCATTCTGTGTCTATCCGTGTCCATCCGTGTTTATCTGTGGTCACTTCCTCTTCGTGCACTTGGCGGCCCGGACAATTCCGAATGCCGAGTGGCGTTCTGCGACGCAGGAGCAGGTGCCATCCGATGGCTCAATGTCGAATTCAAACTTCCGCCCTCATCCGTGTCCATCCGTGGTTACTTCCTCTTCGTGCTCTTAATGCCTTGGTGTTTATTCCTTCCGCTCCGGCCCTCAGCCTTGGCGGCCTTGGCGGTTCACCTTCTCATTCTGCACTCTGACTTCTGACTTGTCCC
>CBDUVZ010000015.1:0-33804 GCA_965370805.1 uncultured bacterium
CATCCGGGCTGAGGAACCGCCAATCCTTTTTCAACTGAATTCGGGACATTCTCTGAGGAACCGCCAATCCTTTTTCAACTGAATTCGGGACATTCTCTGGGGGAACTACACCCTCCCCCACCCGGGTACGGCAAAATCTGCACAGTTTGACCGGAGACTACCTCAAGGCGGGCGGATTCCGTGGGGTGTGGTGTATATATCTTATGGGTCCCGGCGACATGATACCTGGCTTGATACCGTTTCCGGAGGCGTACCAGATTGCCCGCGTTTCCGCTGAGCCCGCTTGACACGCTGACCTGGCCCGGTATCTTGGCCGGATGGGTGAGTATCTCGGCCGGTGTGACGTCTACTTGAACATGGTGGACTTGTGAGTCGGACATTGAGCGTATCGAGTACCGCATCGGCCGCGGGGCGGGTCGTGGATGCATCGAAGAAACATAGGAAAGGTACTTGTCAAGTGTACCCAAAACGGGTACAATCGTACCTGAAATGGGTACATACGTAGAAACCATTTCCGATGCGCTGTTCGGGCAGACGCGGCGAAACGTGCTGGCGCTTCTGTACGGACACCCGGAAGAGGAGTACTACCTGCGGCAGGTAATCCGCGCCGCTGGTGTCGGGCAGGGGACAGTGCAGCGCGAGCTCAAGCGGCTCGTCGCGGCCGGGCTGGTTCTGCGCCGGGCGCACGGCCGACAGGTATACTTCCAGGCAAACCCCGACAACCCGGTTTACAAAGAGCTACGCGGCTTGCTGCTGAAGACCGCGGGCGTGGCGGATGTATTGCGCGAGGCGCTGGTCCCGCTGGGGGACCGGATTCGCGTTGCCTTCGTGTACGGCTCGGTCGCAAGAGGGGCCGAACGCAGGGCAAGCGATATTGACGTAATGGTTGTGGGCGATGTGTCGTTTGGCGAGGTGGTCACGGCAATAGGCCCGGCCCAGGAGCGTCTCGGGCGCGAGGTGAACCCGTCCGTGTATTCCGAGGCGGAGTTCAAGACGAAAATGGAAGCGGGGCAGCATTTTCTCAAGAGCGTGATGGAACACGAGAAGGTCTTCCTGTACGGCGATGAGCACGACACTGGACGTCTGGGTAGGTAGCGGGTCGCTCCAGCGGCATGAGGCGACCGCAGAGGAGATTGCCGGCCTGCTGGGCGTCGTGGAACACGACATCGCCGAGTCTCAGACATTGGGCCTTTCGAACGATTGGCACCTGACTATTGCCTACAACGGTGCTTTGCAGGCGGCGAAGGCAGCGCTGGCCGCGGCCGGATACCGGGTGTCGAGCAGCGAGAGGGGGCATCACTATCGGCTGATAGAGTCCTTGCGCTACACCGTTGGCCTGCCTGCTGCGGATGTTGACCTGCTGCAACGGATGAAAAAGAAGCGCAACATCAGCGACTATGAGGTGGCCGGTGCGGTCACGGAACGCGAGGCCGAAGAGATGGTCGCGTTGGCGCAGCGGATTCGCCGACAGGTCAAGGATTGGCTCGCAGCGAACCATCCGAACCTGACGAAGGGATAGTAGTTGGGAGTTAGGGGGAGACAATACCTGACTCGATACCGATTCCGGAGGCACGCCTGATTGACCGCCTGTCTGCGTGCGCCGCACAGGCGGTCAGTGGAGTTCTATCAGAGGCCGGGTTTCCGGCAGGTGGGGAAGCCTGTCTACTTCAATACTCCCCGGCCTGCTTGACTAGGGGCTTGCGCGGCCTAAACTCCGTGCTGTGAGAACACGAAAGTCAGGAAGTGCCCGGCAGCCCCAGGCGAGGGGCATGCCGATGAGTGCCCCGGACCGGCCGCAGTTGTTGCTGGTTGACTACGAGAATGTGCCGCAGGTGGAGTTGTCGTCCCTGGACGACGACTTCCGGGTCATCATTTTCGTCGGCGCGAGCCAGAAGAACGTCCCGATTGAGCTGGTGACGAGCGCCCAGAAACTCGGCAGCCGCATCGAGTGGCGGAAGGTGTCGGGCGACGGCCGGAATGCGCTCGATTTCTTCATCGCCTGGCAGATGGGGCGCGTGTTCGAGAAGTCACCCCGACCGGACTGCGTCGTGCTGTCGAAGGATAAGGGCTTCGACCCGCTGTTGAAGTACCTGAACGCGAACGGCATGAGGTGCCGGCGCATCAACAACCTGCGGGAACTTGACTCGCAGGCCGCGCCCGTCGAGGATGCGAACATCCAGCGTGTCGTCCAGTTGTTCGGTAAGCTTGAGAAGCGGTCGCGGCCGCGCAAGCGCCGGACCCTGGCGCAGGCTATCTCCGCCATGTTCCAGAAGAAGCTCTCCCGCCAGGATGTCGACAGCATCATCGATACCCTGATGGCGAGGAAGATGGTCTTCGAGCAGCACGGAATCATCACCTACGGGTTCTGACGAGCCCGCCACGACACCCACAGCAGAACTAACTACGGGTGGACGCGGGCGGGGGACGGGATGCGAAGCGCTAGCGCCGCACATGGACGTTCACGACCGTGGTCACCCAGTTGTCGTTCCAGTCCTCGGCGATGGCGGCGAGAGAGTAGTATCGGAGCGTATCATTCAGGCAGTCCCAGCCGATCCGGTAGGTATCGGCTTGCACCGCTAGGTGATACCGACCATCTCGCCGCGTGCCCAGAATTCCACCCAGTAGATGCCGCGGTTCATGGCGTCCCCTCCAGCACGGCGTCAATCCACGGGCTGTTGTCGAACAGGTAGAGATTGCCCGGCGTTTCCTCGTAGAGGGTGACCGCGCCATCGTAGCAGTCCGAGTCCCCGGCCGGTATCAGTGAAGTGATAACGAGCATACCCAGGCCCAGCGTTCCGCGCGTCAATACGTACCGCACTGAACGCATCCCCGAACTCATCCACCAGCTTGATGTCCTGGTCCCTGCAGGGGACTGAGCGCAACGGAAGCCGCGAGATCCGAGCCTGGCCCGGACACATTTCTGTTTGATGGTCCGGGGCACCGGCCTATAATCACTACCGGAGATTATGCGCCAGACTGACAACGGACAGAAGCTTCAGGTTCCTGCCGCGTGGCGGAAGGAGTTGAATGAGCAGCAACTCCGGGCGGTCACTCACGGCGACGGGCCGCTGTTGATTATCGCCGGCGCGGGGACCGGGAAGACCCGGACGCTTGCCTACCGCGTTGCCTATCTGATTCAGCAGGGCGTGTCCGCGGAGCGGATTCTGTTGCTGACGTTCACGCGCCGGGCCGCTCAGGAGATGCTGACCCGCGCGCGGGCACTCTGCCAGGGGGATTCCGCTTTCCAGGTCTGGGGCGGGACATTCCACGCGGTGGCCAACCGGCTGCTGCGGATCTACGGCGAGGCGGTGAACCTTGAACCCGATTTCACCGTCGCCGACGAATCGGACGCGGCGGATATGCTCGGGGCAATCAGGGCCGACCTGGGATACTCGTGCAAGGAGAAGCGTTTCCCGCGCAAAGCGACTATCCGTTCGATCTATTCCCGGATGGTGAATTCGCGCGAGCCGCTCGCCAGGGTGCTGGAGAAGGAGTACCCGTGGTGCACTGAGGCCGAGGACGGGTTGAAGAAGATCTTCTCCCAGTACTCGAAGCGGAAGCAGGAACGCCGGGTTCTGGACTTCGACGACCTGCTGCTTTTCTGGCGGTTCGTGCTGGATGTGCCCGAGGTGCGGGAGCGGATGGGGGTCCAGTTCGAGCACGTGCTGGTTGATGAGTACCAGGATACGAACGTAATCCAGGCCGGGATTCTGCAGGCGCTGCGCGCGGAGAACCGGAATATCACTGTTGTCGGCGACGATGCCCAGTCGATTTACATGTTCCGGGGCGCGACGGTGCGCAATATCCTGGAGTTCCCGGAGCAGTTCCCGAATACCACGATTGTGACGATTGAGGAGAACTACCGGTCGGTCCAGCCGGTGCTCGACGTCGCCAATGAGGTAATGGAGCAGGCGCGGTTCAAGTATACCAAGAACCTGTGGTCGAACCGGAAGAGCGGGCAGCGACCGGTGCTGACGACCTGCATGGACGAGATGGAGCAGTGCCGGCTGGTCTGCGACGAAGTGCTGGAACACCTGGAGCAGGGAACCAGGCTGCAGGAGCAGGCGGTGCTGTTCCGGGCCGGGCATCATTCGGACGCGCTGGAGGTGGAACTGGCCCGGCGTAACATCCCGTTTCACAAGTACGGCGGCCTGAAATTCGTCGAAGCGGCCCACGTCAAGGACCTGGTGGCACTGCTGCGGGTCCTGGAGAATCCGCGCGATGACCTGAGCTGGTTCCGGGTGCTCGAGATGATGGACGGGGTCGGGCCGAAGACCGCACGCCGGGTCGTGAAGTACCTGCACGAGCACGAGTCGAAGATCAGCAGCCTGGCCGATTGTCAGGTTCCGGCCGCGGCCGGGGAGCAGTTCGCCGTACTGGTCGATGTGCTGTCGTCGCTGCAGCACGCCGGGCGGAAGCTGGAGGTGGCGGCCCAGATCGAACGCTTGCGTCATTACTACGAGCCGCTACTCGAACGGCTGTACGACAACCCGGTGCCGCGGCAGCGGGATATCGAGCAGCTTGAGGGGATTGCCCGGCGGTATGCCAGCCGTCGGGATTTCATCTCCGACCTGGCGCTCGACCCGCCGCGGTCGACTGCGGACCTGGCCGGACCGCCGCACAAGGATGAGGATTTCCTGATACTGTCGACGATGCATTCGGCCAAGGGATGCGAATGGAAGGCGGTCTACGTTATCCACGCTTCGGACGGGATGATTCCGTCGGACATGGCGATAACCGACGAGGAGGGTGTTGAGGAAGAACGGAGGCTGTTCTACGTTGCGATTACCCGGGCGATGGACCGGCTGTACATTTTCTTCCCGCTGCGCTATTACATGAAGCGATACCGGCTCGGCGACAGCCACCTGTACGCCCAGCTCACGAGGTTCCTGCCCGACCGCGTGACCGGGTTGCTTGACTGCCACGCGTCGGCGCCGCGCTACACAAGACAGCAGACCGGCGCTGCGGGCATCAAGGCCCGGAGCGATGCCGATGTCAGGCGGCGGATTACCGAATTCTGGGAGGACGGCGGTGGATTGTAAAAACTTGACACCGGAGGTCTCCCCCGGCATTCTCTGCACCTTATGAAAGGATCAAGTCCGCGAATCGCAGTGGTCGGCAGCCTGGTGATGGACCTGGTGTTTCGGACACGGGTCAAACCCGGGCCCGGGCAGACGGTGCTGGGCGACAGCTTCGACATGCATCTCGGGGAAAAGGGTTTCAACCAGGCGGTCGGCTGCCGGCGGCTTGGCGCGACTGTGACTTTGATCGGCCGGGTCGGCCGGGATGAGTTCGCGGACCGGTTCGTCGAGAAGCTGACGCAGGAGAAGATGGAAACCCGGTTCGTCACGCGCGACCCGGAGGCCGGGACCGGCGTCGCGTCGCCGGTTGTGTACCCGGACGGTCAGAACCGGATTATCGGTGTGCCCCGGGCCAATATGAATTTGAGCCCGGTCGAAGTCGAAGCGGCCGAGGGTGCAATTGCGGCCGCGGACATGCTGATGATTCAATACGAAGTCAACCCGGCGGCGTCACGGCGGGCGGCGGAGATTGCCCGGCGTCACGACACGCCGGTGCTGCTTGACCCGGCACCGGTGCACGATGAGTGCGACGCGTGTGAATGGCCGATCGATTACCTCGTGCCGAACGAAGTGGAAGCGAATATGCTTTCCGAGGGCAACGGCCCGGAGGAGTGGGCACGGGAGCTGTATGACGACGACGTCGAAGGGGTTGTGATTTCTCTCGGCCGGTCCGGCGCGCTGGCAATCGACGGCAGCGGTACGCGCGAACACCCGGGTTACCAGGTCGGGGTCGTTGATACGACCGGGGCGGGCGATGCTTTCCGGGCCGGGCTGGCAGTGGTGCTGGCGCGGGGCGGGAGCATCGATGACGCAGTGAGGTTCGCGAACGGCTGCGGCGCGCTGGCGTGTACCGTTCCGGGAGCGGAGCCGTCGATGCCGGGGCTTGCAGCGGTCGAGGAGTTCATAAGAAGCCGCACGCCGACGCCGGCGCCAGTGGCGGAGAGATTCTGAGGGGGCAGGCATGAGCATTCTGATTGACAGCGCGAAGATTGACGAAATCCGCCGGGCGATGGAACTGGGGTACGTGAACGGAGTGACCACGAACCCGAGCCTGATGGCGAAGGCGTCCGACCGTCCGCAGAAAGTCATCGAGGATATCTGCGCCGTTTCCCGCGGGCCGGTTTTCTACCAGGTGACCGCGGAAACTGTCGCGGACCGCGAGAAAGAAGGCCGGGAGGTCCACTCGATCTGTCCCGAGCGGGTGGTGCTCAAGATTCCGGCCACCGGCGAGAATATGAAGCTGCTGGCCGGGTTCACTCCGGAAATACCCTGTGCGGCGACCGCCGTATTCGCGAGTCACCAGGCGTACGTCGCCTGCGAGGCCGGAGCGAAGTACCTGATTCCCTATGTAAACCGGGCGACGCGGCAGATGGGCGACGGGCTGGGCCTGCTGGCCGAGATCGCGGCGATTGCCGAGGCGGTTGACAGCGGAGCCGAGTTGCTGGCCGCGAGTATCAAGTCACCCGGGGAAGCAACCGCCGCTGTTCTCGCCGGGGCTGACCACCTGACCCTGCCGTTGGACGTTATTACCGCGCTTGGCGACCACGTTCTGTCCGACCAGGCGATTGCGCAGTTCAACCAGGACCTGGCGCGGGGCCGGAGCTAACGGCCGGGTCGCCGCTCCTCTTCCTTTCTCCTTTCTTCTTCCCGGCTTGAGATGCGGTGAAGCGCGGCCAGGCGCGGCCGCTTGAACGGCGACTGCTCCGACTGGCGGCGGGTGGCTTCGAAGAATACCACCCAGGCAAGCAGGATGAAGAGCGGCAGCATCAGTAGCAGCAGCGGGTGCCGGTCCATTGCGAAGATCATGAAGTCGTAGAGGCCGTGGGCCAGGACCGCGGCTCCGAGCCCGACGAGTGTCAGTATGACCGACCGTGTGCCGGACCCGGCGAATCTCGCTTCGCCCAGAAAAAAGCCCATCAGCACGCCGTAGAAAGCGTGGCCGGGAACGGCCAGTATCGCCCGGAGCAGGCCGACGTGGAACCCGCTGTTGAGCACGTAGAGGACGTTCTCGATTGTGGCGAAGCCCAGCGCCGCCGCCGCTGCGTACAGGATGCCGTCGTACGGCTCGCTGAATTCCGGCCGGCGCCAGGCATAGAGCCGGACGACAAGGAATTTCCAGCTCTCCTCCGCCAGTCCAACGACGACGAGCGCACCGAGAAGGAGATGCAGCAGGTTCGGCTCGCGCGGTGACCACCCGGTCAGGCGCTGGAGCAGGATCGAGGACAGCATCGCGGGCAGCATCGAACCGACACCGAGCAGGAAGGTCATGACGAGCGGGAAGACCGTTTCCCGGCGGTGGCGGCCGCGGAAGTAGAAAAAGAGAATCAGGGCGGCGCCGGGCGCTATCGCCAGGGCCAGCAGGGAAGCGATCACAGCATCATTCTGCAGTGGGCGGTGCGCCAGTCAAGCGGACGTCGGTTGACAACCATCGGGCGGGCGCTACGATTCCCCGTGACCAGCGCCGACGAGCAGCCCCGCAACCAGACTGCTGACCAGGCGCTGCTTGCCCGACAGGCGGAAGATTTCCTCGAACAGAACAGGCTCGAAGAGTTGAAGGTCCTGCTCAGGCCACTGCATCCGACCGACATCGCCGACGTAATCGAACGGCTGCCCGATTCGCTGCGGCCGACGCTGTTCGACCTGCTCGACGATGTCGACCGGGCGGCGGACGTCATGCTGGAATTGGACACCGACGCAATCCAGACAATCCTCCACGACCTCGACCGCGCCGAGATTGCCGAGCTGGTTCGGGAAATGAGTTCCGACGATGCCGCTGACGTTGTCGGCCGGCTTGATGACCGGGAGCGAAGCGAGGTAATCAGCGACCTGCCCGAAGAGGACCGCGGCGAGGTCGCCGAACTGCTGAAGTACCCGGAATCGAGCGCCGGCGGCAGGATGCGGATGGAGTTCGTCGCGCTGCTGGATACGGATACTGTCGCCACCGCCACCGAGAAAGTCAGGGCGGCGGAGCGTGAGGAGGAAGAACCGCCGGTTCTTTACGTGGTCGACCCGACCGGCAGGCTGATCGGCTATTTCCCGCTGCGCGACCTGCTGCGTAACCCACCGGAGTTGCCGATCCGCGAGGCGATGCAGCCGGTGTCCGCTTTCGCCCGGGTGCTGGACGACCAGGAGCAGGTCGCCGGGCTTGCCCGCAAGTACGATATTACGACCGTTCCGGTAGTGGACGACTCGGACCGGCTGGTCGGGATTGTGACCGCGGACGATATCCTCGACGTGGTGGTCGAGGAGGCGAGTGAAGATATCGCCAAACTGGGCCAGACGTCCGACATTGAGGACGTATTCGCGCCGGTGCGCCGCAGCATCAGGGGGCGCGTACCCTGGCTGTTCGTCAGTCTGCTCGGCGGGGTTCTCGCGTCAATCGTCGTTCTCCTGTTCCAGGGCACAATAAAGTCCGCGGTCATTGTCGCGGCGTTCATGCCGATTGTCGCCGGCGTCGGCGGAGCTGCCGGAAACCAGGCGACGAATATCATCGTCCGGGCACTGGCACTGGGCGAGGTGACTTCCCGGGATATCGGCCGGCTGCTGTGGAAGCAGGTGCGGGTGGGACTTGTCGCCGGGATTGCGACCGGCCTGGTGACCTCCGCAGTGGCACTGCTGATGCACGGTTCGCCGCTGCTCGGGGGAGTGGTTTTCCTGGCGATGGTGCTCAATGTGACGGTCGGCTCAACGCTCGGGGCGATGACGCCGATGCTTCTCGCCCGGATGCGCAAAGACCCGGCATTGGCGTCGAGCCTGCTGCTTACCGCGACAACCGACACGGTCGGGTTGTTGATTCTACTCGGGCTGGCGACGCTGGCTTTCCACTTCTTCAACGGATAGCTGGCCGCCCCCGCGGGTCAGGCAATCGGCTGGAGCAGGTACTCGGGCCTGCCGGTGGAGGGACGATAGCGGAGGAAGACCAACCGGAAAGAAAGCAGTCCGGAGCGGGCGAATTCGAACCGGATCCGGGATTTCCCGATGCCGTATTCACCCTCATCGAGAACGAAAGGCTTGTCCGCAGGCGGCGGTGCCCCGGCTTCGGGGTGGATTCTCCCGCGGCCGACAAATGCAGCGTAGAGCCTGCTGACCGGGACCCGTTCTCCGGAGCGGGCGATCACCGGCCAGCGGTTCTCCAGGAACAACTGGACATTGATGAGTCGCAGGAGCAGGCACCGGTCCCGGTGCGCGAGCAGGACCCGGCCGAGTCCGGGGTTGGAACGGGAATAGACCATGACAGTGGCCGCGCCGGTCAGACGGGACACGCGGTCGAGCCGGATTTCGTCACCGGGCTTCTTCAGTCCGGCCCGGCGACGTTTGGGAAAGAACCCGGCCAGCGATGCGGCCAGTTCGTTGATGTCAAGATGGCTGGTCAGGGCAGATACCAGTTCCGGCTTCAGGCTGCCGTCCGGTAGGCGCAGTCGGTTCCGGCGCGCGAAAGAGTGCAACTCGGCTCGCGTCAGGCCTTCAAGCAGGGCCTGGGCCGGTTGCAGGTGTAGTTCGGGCACAAGGCTCCTTTCTAGACCGACGAGTGGTTGCAGATGGAGCCGCGGCGGCTCATCTACTGTTTCAGGCTACTCACAGAAGCAGGTGTGTCAAGGAGCCCCGGGCCGGCTACATTGACCGGAGCAGAAAAAGGACATAGTATGATTGCCGATGAAGATACTGGTTATCAACTGGCGCTGCATCCACAACCCGCTGGCGGGCGGTGCGGAGATATATTTCCAGGAGATATTCCAGCGCCTGGTGGAGCGCGGGCACGAAGTAACGCAACTGGCGGAACGGTTCGAGGGGTCCGAACCCGAGGAAGTGATTGACGGCATCCGGGTGCTGCGGATGGGCGGGGCGCAGACGTTCAACTTCGCGGTGTACCGCAACATCGGCCGTGTGGTCGGAAACGGCGGGTATGAGATCGTGGTGGACGACCTGAACAAGATACCGTTCTACTCGCCGTGGAAGGTGAAGGTACCGGTGCTGGCAATACTGATGCACCTGTTCCGGGGCAGTATCTTCCGCGAAACGGTGTTCCCGCTGGCTTCGTACGTCTGGCTGACCGAGAGCATGATTCCGTGGGCATACAAGCGGTGCCTGTTCGCGGTGCTGTCGAACAGTTCGAAGAAGGACGTGGTGCGGCTGGGGATTCGACCGGAGCGGATTACGGTGATTCCGCCGGGTACGGATTTCACCCGGTTCATACCGGACGAGACTGTAGCGCGAGAGACAATCCTGCTGCACGTCGGGCGGATCAAGCGGTACAAGTCAATCGACCACCTGCTGCAGGCAGCGCGGTTGCTGCGCGAGCGGGGCCGGGCGTGCCGGGTCGTAGTCGTCGGCACGGGTGATGATCGGCCACGGCTGGAGCAACTGGTCGCAAAGCTGGGACTGGGCGACATGGTCGAGTTCACCGGGTTCATCTCCGAGGAGGAGAAGGTGAACTGGTACCGGCGGTCGGCGGTGCTGGTTGAGAACTCGGTCAAGGAAGGCTGGGGACTGATTGTGATGGAAGCGAACGGGTGCGGTACGCCGGTGGTGGTGGCGCGCTCGCCCGGCCTGGTTGATTCGTCGCGGGACGGGGTGAACGGGTTGTTCTACGAGTACGGCAACGTCGGCGACCTGACGGAGAAGCTGGAGCGGTTGCTCGCCGACGAGGAGTTGAGGCGAGAACTGGGCCGGCAGGCGATTGACTGGGCGCACCAGTGGACCTGGGACGGCGCGGCCGACGCGACCGAGGAAATCATCAGGCAGGCGATAGCGGAGCACGGAACCGCGCAGGAGGATTGATGAGTACGGACCCGGCGGTTGAGTACGCGCTCGAAGTCGACAAAGCAGTCAAGGTATTCAGGCGCGGGCGCGGGCTGAAAAGGAAGAAGACCCGGGTGGCGTTCGGGCTCGCGATTATCGACCGGTACACGCGGCGCAGCGGGACGTTCTCGCACTACTGATGAAACCGCTCGGCATCACCATGGGCGACCCGGCCGGGATCGGGCCGGAGATCACTATCAAGACCCTGACCCGGACGCGGCTGAAGAACGTGTTGCTGATTGGATCCCGCGCGGTGTTCGAGGCTGAGCAGCGGCAGCAACACGTGTCGGTTCTGGCCGGAGTCAGGGTCGATGATATCGGTCGGCTCGGGCGTTTTCCGATGGGCCGGGTCCGGAAGCGGTGTGGTCAGGCGGCGCTCGCGTGCCTCGAACGAGGCGCGGAGCTGCTGAAGCGCGGTGAGATATCAGCACTGGTCACCGCACCGGTATCCAAGGCAGCGCTACGCCTGGCCGGGTTCGGGTGGCCGGGCCAGACCGAGTTCCTGGCCGGACGGCTGGGCGTGAAGCGGTACGCGATGCTGGCGTGGACCCGGACGTTCAAAGCAGTATTTGTGACGATTCACCTGCCGCTGGCCCGGGTTGCACGACAGATCACCGCCGCCGCGGTCGTTGAGAAGACGGTGCTGCTCAATGAGTTCCTGCGGCTTGAAGGCACCCCGAAGCCGCGGATCGGCGTGATGGGACTCAACCCGCACGGGGATGAGTTCAGCCTCGGCGAAGAAGACCGGATACGGGACGGAATCCGGCGCGTGCGACGCCGGGGTATCGACGCGGCCGGACCATTTCCGGCCGACACGCTCGTCGGTCGGGCCGGGTTCGACGGACTCGTCGCCATGTATCACGACCAGGCGATGATTCCGGCCAAGATGCTGGGTGGCGGTGTCAACACGACGCTCGGGCTCGGCCGCATCAGGACGTCGCCGTTGCATGGGGTCGCCTATGAGATTGCGGGCCAAGGTACTGCCGAAGAGAACTCGATGCGGTCAGCGATACGACTTGCGCAACGACTCGTCCGTGCTACGGTTGAGTCATCGGATGGCTCCTTGCGCCGGGGTACTGCCCGCGAGTCAGATATCAGAGTCGGCCCGGTCCCGGCCTGAGAACTTGGCCTGGTATCGTTTCCAGGCTTCCTGTCGAACGCGCTCCACTTCCTGAATGGCGGCGTAGGATTCCTCCTGTCGTCCGAGGAACAACAGCGCGTCAGCTTGGATCGTGTAAGCAGACTGGGCGTTGATATTCAGTTCGATTGCGCGGCGGCAGTTCCTGACCGCTTTCTCGAAATCCTCGGTCTCGAGGTACATCTCGCCCAGCAGAACGAACGGCGTGAAGTCATTCGGGCCAAGTCGCGCCGCGCGTTCCGCGGCATTGATTGCTTCGGTTACCCGCCCGGCTGCCCGGTAAGCCCGGCTCAGACGGATAAGGATTCCGGCGTCCTCCGGTTTCCTGCCCGCGAGCTGGCGGAGAGCACTGACCGCGTCGGTCCGCATGCTGAAATGCTCGAAGAGCCCGCTTGTAAGTTCCGGTTCCTCGCCGAACCTGGTCTTGATTTCCGTATAGATATCCAGCGCTTCGTCCGCTTGGCCGAGACGGCGTGCACAATCTAGGAGGAAAAACCAGGCTGTCGGCTCGCCGGGTTCTTCACAGGAGGTCTGGCTGAACTCGGCTGCGGCTTCTCTGATCATCCCGCTGTGGTAGTAGTCCCGGCCCAGCTTCTGGTGGGGGTTCTCAAGGCCGGGCTCAATCAGTCTCGCTCGTCGGTACTCGGCGAACGCAGCAACGAACTCACCTTCCATGGCAAGGAACCCGCCGAGCGCGACACGGGCCCGGACGTTATCCGGATCGATTTCGACAGCTCTGTGGTAAGCGGCAATGCCCTTGTCGGGTTCGCCGGAATACTCGTGCAGGATGCCGACACCGATGTGGAGTTCGAGCGCGGCCGGCAGTACGCGCAGCGCCTGCTCGAAGAGCGCTTCGGACCGCGAGAAGTTGGCCAGATAGAGGTAACGTACCGCTTCGCAGCCCAGCGCATAGGGATGGCGTGGATTCAACTCAAGCGCCCGTGAGCATGCATCTTCAAGCGCTTCCTCTCGGGTCAGGAGATGCGCGCAGAGCGTCGTGAAGTAGAGAGCTCGCAAGTTGTTCGGATCCAGACGTAGCAGTTCATTGAGCAGTTGAATCGCCAACTCCTCATCTTCACGGTAGAACGCATCCAGTGCCCGCTGCAGGGAATCACCGGACACGTGATACCGGAGTGGTGAATCAGGACCAGGTGCGTTCCGGTCGGGAGATGAACTGGTGTCCATTGCCTAATTGTACCCCAAGCAGGAATCGTTTACAACAGCAAGCTGGAGGTATAGTTGACGACCCGGGGCGGAAAAGGAGGCGCGGTGCGCCGTAGCCAGACGCACCGCGTGTCGTCCTCTCCGAGAGTACTGCCTGAACGCGGGGAGACTGTGGTGCCACTGGGACACATCAGGCACTGGGTGACAGCGCCATGGAGCGCGATTCCCCGCGAGAGAGAAACCCTTATCTCAACTCAGTCAGAACTTCCAAACCCTCAATCCTTACCTACTGCAGCATGTGTGCCACTCCACGTCAGTGTCGCAGCGCAGCTAACTTCTTGTTTCATAGTTAGTTATGCGCACGGGGCTCGCTATCACTGGTGCGGTCGAGTGGCGCGTGCTGAAATCTTCGGCTATGGCACTGCAGAAGTCGGCACGCGCGCTACAGGTCATACTCAGAAATCTTCCTTCGAAGTGTGTCACGGTGGATCCCGAGCAACTCGGCCGCCTGAGTCTGGTTGTTCCGGCATCTGGCAAGCGCTTCAGCGATTGCTTTCTTCTCAATGACGCGCAGGTTGAGGCTTCCTGCGACCTGCTCCACGCTCCCGCCCTTTTCTGTAGCGACCTGGGTATTCATCAAGTGGATCATACCCAGTGTTGAGATGATGTGACCGAGCCTTACTTCCGGGCTGCCGTCGTATTGAGCCCGTTCGTACGCCCGTTCGATGATATTGCGCAGGGTACGCATGTTGCCCTGAAAAATGCCGTTGATGCCGTTGATGTGTTCTTCGACAAGCTGGTGGAGGAACCTCACCGCGGCACGTTCTATCTGGAGTTGTCTGCCATGACGGGGGTCTTGATTCATTTTGTCGACGACGTAAAGAAATATTTCGTTGAGATCCTGTTCGGCGATTCTGGAGTCCTCGTCCTGCCACCGCTCTGCGAGTGACGGTATCGGTATGCAGTGCTGGACCAGTCGGCTGTAGAAGTCAGGTCGGAATCGAGGTCTGAGGTCTTCGATGGTCCGGTTGGTTGATGCGACTATTCGCATGTTGACCGTCGTCTCGTACGAACTGCCGAGACGCTTGATACGCCGGTATTCCATGGCGCGGAGGAGCCTCACTTGAGTTTCCTGGTTGATGTCGCCGATCTCATCGAGGAACACGGTTGAATCACGGGCAGTCTCGAATATCCCTTTGCGTTCGGAAACGGCACCGGTGAAGGCTCCTTTTTCGTGACCGAACAGCTCATCTTCAATCAGGTTTTTGTCCAAGGCAGCGATGTTCACTGTGTGCGGCCATTCCCGGCCCGGGATTCCCCGTTCGTAGCGATTGCTGCACCGGTGCAGAGCGTTGGCCACCAGTTCCTTGCCGACACCGGGCTGGCCGAGGAGCAGAGCTATTGCGTCCGAGGGTCCGATGCGTTCGATTTCGCGAACCAGATGAGCCATTTTTCGGGATCGGCCGACCACCATCTCGTGCGTCTGCCGCCAGTGCTGCCGCTCCCCGTCGCCGAGCGGCCGGAGAGCCAGGGCATGGATATTCTCAGCGATCCCTGCCAGGAAGTTCTGTCGGTCCGGAAGCTCCTCCATGAAGCGGCAACTGCCGTAGCCGGGGTAGATGATGAAGTCGGTGAACTGTCGCGCATACATCAATCTGCCCGGTTTCGTTATGAACAGGGTCGGCGCGATGCGGTCAATGTTGTTCTGGCGCATGCTGGCGTAGATGAGGAAGCCCTGGTAGGCAAGCGGGTCGAATTTCTTCGGCACCGGAGACCTGACCTCCGGGTACCCCAAGAGTTTCTTCTCGTTCCGGGTCTGCGTGTAGTCCACCTCCTGGATGACAACTGACACGAATCTGCCGCGGTTCTGCTGATACCAATCCTTGAGCGAAGCGTAGCAATCCAGGTATTCGAACTGGAACCCGCGGCAAAGATGTTCCGGATTGCTATTCTGGAGGTAGTGTTCCAAACCGCCAAAGACTTCACGGGCACCGCTGACGAAGAGGACTACAGGACAATCCTGCATCCGTGATGCAGATGCACACCGGCACTCAGTAAGTTCCATCGCTACCCTTACAGGTGGCGATTCATCGCTGACGCTACATATCATTATACCCCCCCCGGCTGCAAGCGCAATGGTTGTTTTGCTGTGCACAGCTACAGAGTTGGGATTGTAGATTGGGGATCGCAGATTGAGGAATGCCGGACGGGCTGACCGGTCTTGACAACTGCAATCACCGGTGTTCAATAACTGCGTGATTTCCCGCCTGCTACTGTGTGCGCTGGCCGCCGGATGCTGGGTTCCGGCCGGGGAGGGCTCGGATGGCGGCGATATCACAATCGATACTCTTCCCGTGGTTGCGTTCGACGCGGCTACCGACAGCGCAGGAAACATCTGGGTTGCAGCGGCCGGGATTGACACTAGGGTGCGGGTGTACCGGTCGACTGACCTGGGCGATTCCTGGGATCAGATACTGGTGCTGCGCCACGGCACCGACGTACCGAAGGTGGAAATAGCCGTCGGGGGCGGGGATTCCAGTTTCGTGTACGTCTGTTTTCTGTCCTGGACCATGTCCGGGGACCTGTGGCTAATGAGAATTTCCTTGGACGGCTCCGCTGCCCAAGTTTTCCCCGTCGCGGTCGGGCCGGATACAATCAGCGACTTCTCGATTGCGGTGGACCGCGATTTCCATCACTACCTGTACTGCTTGTATGCCAATGAGACGCACGCCGGTCGCAACGGCGGGTTCACCCGGTCGCTTGATTTCGGCAGGAGTTGGGAAGTACCGCAGGATTGGTGGAACTGCCAGGATCCGTGCGTCCTGTACTCAACCGGTTCTTCGGTCCATTGCACCTGGCGGCACGCGGCAACCGGCCGGCAGGTTCACTTCGAGACCAACCGTCATTACGGGAAGCCCCGGGAATGGCTGAGCCGACACATCGTGAGCAGCGGTACCGAGTCCCGCTGGGGTCCGGTGGCGGCGCAGGCGGATACGAGCCCGGCGTCGCTGGCGACGGTCTGGCTGGTCCATACGATTGCGCACCGGGATACCGAGGACCTTGACTTGGTTTTTGCGTACAGCACAAACGGAGGCGGTTCCTGGGCCTGGGGCGGGACTATCGGTCGAGGTTTCCGGGACGAGTGGTTCCCGGATCTCTGTCCCAGCTTCGGCGGCACGCGTGGGTACGTACATCTCTGCTACAATGCCGGGAGCCGGAAGGAGAGCGACAAGACCGCGGTCTATTGCCGGACCGTCAGCATGCTGGACCCGGGGCGGTGGTCCGCGCCGGTCCAGATCAGCGACCGGCGTGTGAATGCAGTCTACGAACAGGCGCGGCCGAGGATTGTCTGCCCGGCCGGCGCTCCGCGTAACCTTGCCGGGGTTATTTTCAGCTACTACCATCCGGACTACGCCCGCGGGCTATACTTCGATGCGGTCTGGAGACAGACAGATGCGGGAGACACGCGGGCCGGGTCGGTGGTCACTTCCGGCGCCCGCATATCGCGGCTGAATCTGGCCGGGTCAGGGGCAGGAGTTGAAATAGCCATTGGTATCCCGGGCAGGTATACTCTGGAGGTGTTCGACGCCCTGGGCCGCAGGGTGAAGCGGCTGTTCGCCGGCTGGCTGGATTCAGGACCCCGGAGGTTCTACTGGGACGGCAGCAGGGATGACGGACTGTGTGTTCGGTCCGGCACGTATTTCGTCCACCTGGCTGGACCCGGTAGCGCAGCGTCGAGTCGCTTTGTACTGTTTCACCGGTAGAGGATCGACCGGAGAACCGTCTGTAAGGAAAGGAGATCGGGTGAAGAAGCGTCGCCTGACCGCAGTCAGCTTCATGTTCGTTGCCGTGGTCCTGTTCGTTTCGTGCGACGATCTGTTTCCTCCCGACGACTTCGAGCCGTCCGGGAATCCGTTCAACCTGAACGCGAGCATCAGGGTAAGTTCAATCACGGGCAGTCTGCGCCACTTCAGTAACTACGGCCAGTTTGCCATGGATATGCAGGCCCGTTCCACCAGTGGCGAGCAGGAAAGCGATAATCTGCCCGCGGGTCTGCTGTTCGTGTCCACCAGGAACCGGGTCCAGCATATGGTCCTGCTCAAGGCTCACGATATCTCAGTGGATACTCTGAGCACGCTGTTGGTAATCGGGACGTTCTGCTGTAACGAGCGGCGGGAGATACCGGATGACCTCGACTCATTCGACATCGGGCCGGTGACGGACGACAACGGGTTGCGGGAGCTGGCCGACTTGGTACGTGACAAGGACATATCACAAAGCCTCGGGATGGTGCAGAGCGCGGTCTGGCTGGTGACTGATTCGACCGGACTGACCCAGGCGTACCGGGATTCGATTGACGCCCTGCCGGGGGAGAGCTTCGAATGGAGCGGAAACCACAGATGAACACAGATTCGGAAGGCGGAATCCTAATGACGAATAGAAAGAAACGGAGTGTATCCTCGGGTCGTGGTCGTCGGTTGCGGGTGTCCGTCAGCAGACTCCGCTGGGACTGTCCGCTGCGGTGCCTTGACTTCAGGACGACCGATGATATTCGACTTGCCGAAAAAGGGTCGGGTCCGGGGTCGTGCAAGACCATCGGGCAGCGACGTGCAGTGGATGCGCTCGCACTGGGTCTGGAGATACGGAATACGGGGTACAATATCTTCGTGACCGGGCCGGTCGGGACCGGCCGGACCACAACCGTGAAGCAGATGCTGGAGCAGTACAGAGACCGGCAGCAGGACCTGGATGACAAGTGCTATGTCAACAATTTCAAGGACCCGGACCAGCCGCGCCTGCTGCGGCTTCCGGCAGGCCGGGGCAGAGGATTCCAGCGGGATATGGACCTGTTCATTGACTACTTGGTGAAGAACGTGCCGCTTCAGTTTGAGAGCGATGCTTACCAGCACAGCCGGTCTGAGATCGTTGACCTTTTCAAGGAGCGAGGCAGTGTCAAAGTACGGGAGTTCGAGAAGAAGGTGGCGACCGAGGGCTTTGCGCTGGTGCAGACCGCGCCGTTCGTGAAGCCGGAGCTGGCACCGATTATCGAGAAACAGCCGGCGAAGATCGAGGCGATGGTGGCCCTGGTCGAGGAAGGAAAAGTCAGCGCGAAGCGGGCTGAGAAGATCAAAGTCAGATACCGGCAGTTGACCGATGAGTTGACCGCCATCTTCAAGGAAATTCGGGACCACGAGAGGGAGGCTCGCGAGGCACTGCAGGAACTCGACCGGAACGTGGTCAGGCCGGTACTGGACGAGCAGCTCGGAGATATCGCCGAGCGTTCCGCGGGCAAGCAGGTCCGGGCGTACCTGGATGAAGTGCGGGATTCCATTCTTTCCCACCTGGACCTGTTTCGACAGAAGCCATCGGAGAAGCAGGCAGGCGAAGCGGCGGCTGATCCGTATCTTGAGTACCGGGTGAATGTGCTGGTGGACAACAGCCACACGCAAGGGGCACCGGTTGTGTTCGAGACGAATCCGAACTACAAGAACCTGTTCGGGGCAATCGAACGCACCTGGGATCGGAGCGGCCAGTGGCGGACCGATTTCACCAAAATCAAAGCCGGTTCGGTGCTGCGGGCGGATCGCGGTTTCCTGGTGTTGAATGCACTGGACGTGCTGCTCGAACCCGGGGTGTGGCCGGCCCTGAAGCGGACGCTGCGGAACCAGCGGCTGGAGATTACGTCGTACGAGTCGTACCTGGCACTGATTGCGACTTCGGCTCTGAAGCCGGAACCGGTGGCAATCGACTTGAAGGTGGTCATGATCGGCGATCCGTACGTCTACGCCATGGTTGCGGCGTACGACGAGGATTTCAGAAAGGTGTTCAAGGTGCGGGCCGATTTCGACTGGGTGATGGACCTGAATGACGAGTCAATCCGGCAGTACGGTCGGGTAGTGAGGGCGCTGTGCGAGAAAGAAGGTCTGTTTCCGTTTGACCGGAAGGGAGTACAGCGGGTAGTGGAGTACGGCGTCCGTCTGGCCGGCAGACGGGACCGGTTGTCGACCCGGTTCAATATGGTGGGCGACGTGCTGAAAGAGGCAAGTTACTGGGCAGGGAAGGTCGGGGCGAAGCTGGTGACCGCCAGGCACGTGGAAAAGGCGATTGAGAAGCAGCGGGACCGGGTTCGGCTTTACGAGGAGAAAGTTCAGGAGTTCATCGACCAGGGGACTATCTACATCGACGTCACCGGCAAAGTCAGGGGGCAGGTGAACGGTCTTGCGGTGTATGACACCGGCGAGCACTCGTTCGGCAAGCCGACACGCATCACGGCGCGGATCGGTGTCGGCTCGGCCGGCATCGTCAATATCGAGCGGGAGGTGCAGCTTTCCGGACCGACGCATGACAAGGGCGTCTATATTCTGTCCGGGTATCTGCGTAACCTGTTTGCCCAGGACCAGCCGCTGGTCTTTTCCGCTTCGATAACGTTCGAGCAGTCGTATTCAGGAATCGACGGCGACAGCGCGTCCTCAACCGAGGTGTACGCGCTACTGTCCGACCTGTCCGGGCTGGGAATCCGCCAGGAAATCGCCGTGACCGGCTCGGTGAATCAGCGCGGGGAGATCCAGCCGATTGGTGGAGTGAACCAGAAGATCGAAGGGTTCTTCGAGACCTGCCGCGTCCGGGGCTTGACTGGAACTCAGGGAGTGCTGATTCCCCGGTCGAACCTGGATGACCTGATGCTGCGGTCGGAGGTGGTCGATGCGGTGAGGAAGGGCAAGTTCCATGTCTACGCGGCGGAGACGATCGACGAAGGGATTGAGCTGCTGACCGGGGTGAAAGCGGGCAAGCCGGACCGGAAAGGTGAGTTCCCGCCCGACACGGTGAACGGGCTGGTGAAGAAACGACTGCGGGAGCTGGCTGATATCTACAAGGATTTCCAGTCCGACAGCGAAGAGAAAGAAGACGGGAAAGAGAAGAAGAAGCGGCCGGGCCTGAAGAAGAAAGGGAAACGCTAGCAGCCTCGTCCGGCTACTTGTGCAGGCCGCTCTCTTGCTGTTTCGGCAGCACGCGGCAGGATTTCACCCAGCGGCCGAACTCCGCGGGCTTGACTACCCCACCCGAGACTACCAGCTTCAACCCCTCGTCGGTCGTCATGCCGGTTTCGGTAAGCTCGTCCTCAGGGATGAGCGCGAGCCAGCCGGAAGTGGGATTGGGTGTCGTCGGGAAGTAGACGAAGACCGCCTTCCGGCCGTCCTGGAGTTCAATCCGTTCATCCGTGGTCAGGAACCCGACCGCAAGCAGGCCGTGGCGCGGGTATTCGGCGATGACCGTCTTGCTCAGTGAACTTCTCCTGACAAAGACCGCCTCGGTGAGTTGCCGGGCTGAGCCATAGATGCCCTTGACCAGCGGCACGCGGTTCATGAACCGGTCCAACCATCCGACCAGCCAGCGGCCGACAATGCCGGAGGTGAGCGCCCCGATTGCGAGGACGGTTATCAGCACAAGGACGAAACCGACCAGGGTCGTAAGCCAGGCCGGCAGACTGGAGAGCCAGACGTGTCGAGCGAGCAGAGGTCGGAACAGATTACCGAGCCGTGAGATGAGAAACCAGAATATGAAAACGGTCAGTCCGACCGGCAGGATGGTTGCTATGCCGGACAGGAAGTACTTGCGCAGTTGGCTCATTTCAGGAAGTCTAGCAGAGCAAGACGCTGGACGCAAGACGCTTCACGCCTGATGCATCCAGCGTACTGCGTCAAGCATCCTGAGCAAGGAGCAATTCGCGGCAGCGGCAGAGGAACCGGATACAGGTATCACTCCGGTAATCCGGATAGGTCCATTCCAGGGGCTTATATGCGCCGGAACGGTAGATGAGGGTCAGCTCAGCATAGATGTTACGTGACAGGCATACCCGGTGTGCGTGGTTCTTGGTGGAGGCAAGAACCAGATTGTAGAGGGTCAGGATGCCGGGGTCGATGTTCACCTGCCGTTTTCCTCTGGTGCCGGCCAACCGACGTTCCATCTCGTTCGTAATGAGTTTCAGTTCGGCAAGCCGGCTAGGTTCAACGGGGCGGTCGAACCCGACCCAGCAGCGGATGAGTCCGAGTCCCATTTCGTTTTCGTAGTAGCCGGTGAAGTCGAAGTCGATTGTCTCGCTCTGGAGCGACGGTGGTCCGAACTCCCGGGTAAGGGTCTGCATGGCTTTGAGAACGCATTCTTCGTTCTGCGCGATAATCCCGACCACGAGCAGCGCCGGTCCAGAATGATTGGGTGTTCCCACCGTGCCCCCGGTGGGTCAGCCGGACTTGTCCGGGCTCTCAGTCGGGTCCGATTCCGCTTTGCCTTCCGGCTGAGGTTTGTCCGTCGGGTACTCGATTGCCAGTGTTCCCGCCTGTTCAACGTTTTCGGCGGTCTCGGCCAGCAGAGCGCCGAACTCCTCCAGCGGCGGCAGGTCTTCGAGCGATTCGAGGCCGAAGTAGCGCAGGAATTCCCTGGTTGTCCGGTAGAGGAAAGGACTTCCGGGCCGGCGAGCCCGACCCGCAGTCGCAATGAGGCGGCGTTCGAGCAGGGTCAGGAGAGGACCGGAGCAGTCGACTCCGCGCAGCTTCTCGATCTCAGGTCTGGTTACCGGCTGCCGGTAGGCGACGATTGCCAGGACCTCAAGCGCGGGTTTGGACAGCCGGTGGACGAACTGGCGTTTGTACATCGCCCGGACCCAGCCGGCGTACTCCGGCAGGGTGTAGAGCTGATATCCCTGTGCTACCCGGTGAATCCGGAAGGTCCGGCCGGTGTCATCGTACTCCTGGTTCAACTGGTCGACTGCTGCGGATACTTCGGACGCGGTTCTCCCGGCCAGTTCCGCGAGCCGGGCCGGGCTGACCGGGGTTTCGGCCGCGAAGACCAGAGTTTCGATTATCTGCCGGAGTTCCCGGGTCCGGTTCTGCCGTCCGATGGCAGTATCCGCAGAAGACGAATTCTGCCGGCCGATAGCAGTATCCGCAGAAGACGAATTCTGCCGTCCAACGGCAGTATCCGCTGCGCTTCCATTCGGATTCTCCGGGCTCTGCTTTCGGTTCTGCTCCATGTTCTGCTCCTGCCGCGGGTCCGGTGACGTCCCGTGCGTCGCGTCGGCTGTCATTTCCTGAGCCTGAATCGTCCGAGCAGGGCAGCCGTTGCGGTCTTGAGATCCTTTTGGTCGAGGAACGCGGTAAGTCGAGTCTCGGACGTGGAGAACGCACTGAGGTGGGCGTTGACACCGTGCAGCGCTTCGAGCGTACCGGAGATGATATCAGTGTCACTGCCAACGCCCGGGCCGACGATTGAAACCGAACAGAGATCGTCCCGGACTTCGATTCCGGACGCACCTACCGTTTTCGCAATCCTGCCGAGCAGTTCCTTGCCCCTTTCCCGGTATTCACCGGGCAGGACGTACGACAAGTCGAAGCGGAGAGTCCTCTCCGGTTGCAGATTGCTCTTGTGGAGAACGCCGTGACTGAAGAGCACCAGCGGCACCCGGGCCTCAGCCAGACGGGTTACGACCTGGTGGAGGCAGCGTTTCTGCTTCGGTACGTCGAGGAGCGAAATCCGCACCAGTTCGTGAGTATGAGTAACGGCCCGGACGAATGCTTTTTCGAGCTTGCTTGCCTTGCTCACAATGGTCCCTCGCTTTCTGCTGAATGATGATCTGATTACGAGCGGCACCCGGTACTTCTCAGCCAGGGCACATGCACGGGGATGGATTACTTCCGAGCCGGAGCCTGCCAGTTCGGACAGTTCGCCGAAGCTGATTCGGCGTATCAATTTGACCCCGCTGAACTCATTCGGGTTCTCGGTGAAGACGCCGTCGACGTCCTTGTTCAATTCGCAGCGGGCGGCGTGAAGTACTGCGGCGAGCGCGACTGCGGTCACGTCGCTGCCGCCCCGGCCGAGGGTAGTTACTTCCCGGTCCAGGCTGACGCCCTGGAACCCGGCCACAATCGGTATTTTTCCGCGCCGCAGTGCGGTGCGGAGCCGGTCGCCCCGGATTTCCTGGATTCTGGCGTCGGCGTGGAACCGGTCGGTGATGATGCCGACCTGGGACCCGGTGAAGGATACCGCTTCGAATCCGAGACTCATGATGGCGAGAGAAATCAGCGCCATCGTCTGACGCTCGCCAGCGGTGAGCAGCATGTCCAGTTCCCGGCGTTGAGGGTAGCGCCATGGACTGGCGCCAGCCGTCGGTGTGAACTCGCGGGCGAGCCGGGTGAGTTCGGCCGTGGTCGAGCCCATGGCGGATACGACCGCGACTACCCTGTCGCCGGCCCGTCGCGCGGCAACGATTCTCCGTGCCACCCGGCGGATGCAGTCAAGGTCGGCAAGGGAACTGCCGCCGTACTTCTGGACTATGAGAGCCATTTCCCGATTCTCCGCGCCGCCCGCTGCAGTTTCTTCTCATCCTGAACCAGCGCAAACCGGATGTAACCTTTGCCGTGTTTCCCGAACCCGGTTCCGGGCGCGGCCACCACCTTGCAGTTCTTGAGCATGTCGAGTACGAACCGGAAGCAGTCAGTCCCGCGCGGGATTCCGGCCCAAACGTAGAACGTAGCCTCGGGCACCGGCACGTGCCAGCCGGAGCGGGCGAGTTCGGTGCAGAACAGGTCCCGCCGCCGGCGATACAGACTGCGCGTTTCCGCGGCCAGTGATTCCGAATGGTTCAGCGCATATGCCGCGGCGTCCTGAGTCGCGCCGAACGGACCCGAGTCGGTATTCTGTTTCACTTTGAGCAGGGCCTGAATGAGCTTCCGGTTGCCGACCGCCATGCCGATTCGCCAGCCGGCCATGTTGAATGTTTTGGACAGGGAATGGAACTCAATGCAGCGTTCCTTCGCACCGGGGACCTGCAGGATACTGGGGGGGGGCTTCCGGGTGAAATACAGTTCGGAATAGACACAGTCATTGAGCACGTAGAATCCGTAACGGCGCGCGAGCCGCACCACATCCCGGTAGAATTTCAGGTCGGCTACTGCAGCAGTAGGGTTGTTGGGGTAGTTGAGGCAGAGCAGCTTGAGTTTCGGACCGACGCGGGCGACGTGGTCCATGTCGGGCAGGAACCGGTTCTGCTCCAGGAGAGGAATGGAAACCGGGCGCGCGCCGCAGAGACGGGTCTGGTTCGGATATATCGGGTAGCTGGGGTCAGATACTCCGACGGAGTCACCCGGGCCGCAGGTTCCCCAGATGAGGTGTCCGACTCCTTCCTTTGAGCCGAGCAGCATCGTGACTTCGGACTCAGGGTTCAGGCTCACCCCGAACCGGCGCTTGTACCAGTTCGCGACCGCCTGTCGGGCCGGCGTCTTGCCGGCATAGGCCGGGTAGCAATGGTTTTCTGCCCGGCCCAGCGCCCTGATCATCGAGTTTGTGATTCCCGTCGGGGCCGGCTGGTCCGGACTTCCTTCGCCCAGGTCGATGAGCCCCGGGCCGGATTTCGCCTTGAGCTGGTCCAGTTCGGCGAACAGGTAGGGCGGGATTCTGCCCAGGCGCCGGGCAAAAGGATCTTTCTGCGGGTGAATCACAGCATCAGATTTACCGGGAATCGGCGAAAAGTCAACCCCGGTGAATTACATGTTCGGGATGGCGAATGCTGAAGTGCAACTGACGAATGAAAGACAGGGCAACTCGTTCGGCTTTGCGGCGGCGTTTGCATCCGGTTCTGGCCCGGCTGTTTTGCTTCTCCATCTGCTTGACTGGGCAGTCGTTTTGGCTTAATCTAGGCTGACAGTTTCAGCGGGCCCGTAGCTCAGATGGTCAGAGCAGCTGACTCATAATCAGCGGGTCGTCCGTTCGATCCGGACCGGGCCCACTTCTCACAGTCACGAATAGTGAATGCCAAATGCCGAATGACGAGTACCAGATGCCGGATGCCGCGAAGGAAAGGCAAATGCCGGCGCGGATAAACTGGCGGGTGCATCGGGCGCGCGAAGCGCCGGTGAGAACAGCCATCGCCGCCGTCTTCGTCACGGCTTTCCTGGTTTTCTCACTCTGGTATTTCGGGCCCCTACTGGCCCTGGCGGCGCTCCTGGTACTGGCAGTGGCCCTGCACACCTACTTCCTGCCGATTTCATACACGCTGGACAGCAGCGGGATTACCGTGGACAAACGGGCGTTCAAGCATACCTATCCCTGGGAACAGTTCCGGCGTTTCTTTCGTACCACCGGGGGTGTGGTTATCAGTCCGTTCTCCCGCAGGACGTTCCTTGATACGTTCCGCGGAGTGCACCTGCTGTTGCCCGAGGACCCGGGGCCGGTGCTGGATTACCTGGAGAGGCGCTTTGGCGGGAGGTCAATCCCTGGCGACGCTTGACAGTCAGGGGCCGACGGATAAGATGGACCGCAGAGGAGTTTACCAATGAAGCAGAAACCACCGAAGAAGCGGCCCGGAAAGCCAATGCCGGCCGCGGCACAGACAAAGAAGGAGAGACCCCAGATTGCCCTGGGCAAGAAGAACTACGCGATTATGGGCGCGGGTCTCATTACAATCATCGTGGGATTCATCACGCTGGCCGGCGGGTCCATAACCCTGGCGCCGTTGCTCCTAGTTGTCGGCTACTGCGTCATAATCCCGCTGTCCCTGCTGATCAAGTGAACAAACCGATAGTCGATGCGGCCGAGGTGAAAACTCTGGTCAGGAAGCTGGCTGCGGAAATCAGCACCCGGTCGAAGGATACCGGGAATCTCGTTCTGGTGGGCATCAAGCGCCGCGGCGTGCCGCTGGCACATCGTCTGGCCGCTGAGATTGCCGGCAAGGGCAAGAAGAAGATACCGGTGGGTGCTATCGATATCACGCTGTATCGGGACGATTTGCAGCTTGTCGCCGAAACGCCCATTGTCCGCGGGTCGGAGATCGGCTTTGATATCAACGGCCGTGCGGTTGTGCTGGTGGACGACGTGATATACACCGGCCGGACCGTGCGGGCGGCCCTGACCGAATTGCTCGATTTCGGGCGGCCCGAGTGCATCCGACTTGCAGTTCTGATTGACCGGGGCCAGCGCGAGCTCCCGATTGAGCCGGATTTCGTCGGCAAGACAGTCAAGACCCGACATGACGACATCGTCGATATCTGTTTCACCGAAACGGATGACTGCGACGGGGTATTCCTGACCCGCAGGTAGGCAGCGTGCCGAAAAACTCCCGGAGCCGGAAGAAGAAAACGGGAAAGCCCGCGAGTCGGCGCGGACGCAAGCCGGTCGGCAAGGATCGGGACCGGACGCCGCGGTTTGCCAATCTGCTCGGGATTGACTCGCTGTCCCGGCGTGAGATAGAAGTAATTCTGGACCAGGCCGAGACTTTCCTCGAAGTACTCGGCCGGCCGATTCCGGTAGTCCCGGCGCTCCGCGGCAAGACAATAGTCAACCTGTTCTATGAAGCTTCGACCCGGACATCGACTTCATTCAACCTGGCGGCGAGCCGGCTGTCGGCCCAGTGCGTGAGTTTCTCGCGGTCTTCTTCATCGGTGACCAAAGGTGAAACCCTGCTCGATACCGCCCGCAACATCGAGGCGATGCGGGTTGACGGCGTTGTCGTTCGCCATTCGATGCCGGGCGCACCCCATTTCCTGAGCAGGCGAATCAAGGCTTTCGTGGTGAACGCCGGCGACGGATGTCATGAACACCCGACCCAGGCTCTGCTCGATGCTTTCACCCTGCGTCGGCGTCTTGGCGGCTTGAGAGGCAAGAAGATTCTCCTGGTTGGGGATATCGCCCATTCCCGAGTCGCAAGGTCGAACATCCTCTGTTTCAGCAAGCTGGGCGCGCAGGTGGTGGTCTGCGGTCCGCCAACGCTGATTCCGCCGCAGATTGAGAGCCTGGGGTGCGAAGTTTTCTACCGGCTCGACCGGGTGCTGTATGAAGTTGACGTCGTCAATATGCTGCGGGTCCAGACCGAGCGGATCGGCTCCAGTCAGTTCCCTTCGGTGCGGGAGTACCGAGCCCTCTACGGACTGACCCGCGAGCGGCTGGCCGGGCTTGGTGAATCGGTGGTGGTAACTCACCCCGGGCCGGTGAACTGGGGCGTTGAAATGGACTTCGAAGTAGCGGAATTCCCCCAGTCCCTGATTCTGAACCAGGTTACAAACGGAGTGGCGGTGAGAATGGCGGTGCTTTATCTCCTTGCCGGTGGCGGGCATGAGATTCCGGCGAGGAGCGGGTGATGGCTACCAAGCGGATTCTGCTTGCCGGTGGCCGGGTAATCGACTCGGCTTCAGGAAGAGTGCGAATCTGGGACGTGCTGATTGAGAACGGGAAGATTGTCCGGGTCGGCAAGGGACTCAGGGCCCGTGGAGCCCAGCGCATCGACTGCAGAGGCAAGCACATCGCGCCCGGGTTCGTCGATATGCACTGCCATCTGCGCGAGCCCGGGTATGAGGAAGCGGAGACGATTTCCACCGGTACCGAGGCGGCGCTGGCCGGCGGATTCACCCGCATATGTCCGATGCCGAATACCGACCCGCCGGTTGACTCCGAAGCGATGGTCCGGTTCCAGATCGAACGGGCCAGGGAGGCCGGTTTCGCCCGGGTCCATCCTATCGGCTGCTGCACCAAAGGCAGGGCCGGAAAGGAACTGGCTGAAATCGGGTCGATGCACCAAGCCGGCGCGGTAGCGGTCTCCGATGACGGCAACTGGGTTGCCGACCCGCAGGTGATGCGCCGGGTTCTGGAATACGCCAAGGCGTTCGATATGCCGGTGATTTCCCATTGCGAGCTTGCCGGTCTTGCCGACGGGGTGGCCAATGAAGGACTCATTTCCACCCGGCTCGGACTGAGCGGGCAACCGGATGCCGGTGAAGCCGCGGCCGCGGCCCGGGACGTACTGCTGGCCGAACTCGTCGGGGCGAGGTTGCACATCGCTCACGTTTCCTGCGCGGCGACGGTCGACGTCATCCGCTGGGCAAAAGCCCGGAGAATCCAGGTGACCGCGGAAGCCTGTCCCCACCATTTTACCCTGACCGAAGACGCGCTGGCCGGGTTCGACACCAGTTACCGGGTGAACCCGCCGCTGCGTACCGAGCAGGACCGGCAGGCGGTCATCAAAGGTGTCGTCGACGGCACAATCGACGCGATTGCGACCGACCACGCGCCCCACACCAAAGCGAACAAGGAACTCGAGTTCGACAACGCGAAGCCCGGGATGATCGGGTTCGGGACCGCGTTCAGCCTGGGCTACGAGCAGTTCGTATTGAGCGGGTTGCTCAAGTTGCCCCGGTTCCTGGCCGCGATTACGGTCGCCCCGGCGCGGATTCTCGGACTGCAGTTGCCGTACTTCGAGCCCGGGGCTGCTGTCGAGCTGGTGATACTGGACCTCAAGGCGCAGTGGACCTGCACCAGGGACCAGGTGATGTCGCGCTCGCACAACTCGCCGTTCTTCGGCCGGAAGATGCAGGGGATGGTGGTCGGCGGGATGCTGGGGGAGGAAGAGTTCTGGCTCCTGCATCCGGATTGATCGTCTCCCGCCCGGCGACATACCTGCTTTTCGTTTCGATTTCCGTCCCCAACTCCGCACTCGACGGAATTGGTACCAGTCCCGGCGGTCTCTGATGAGCGGCGGCCGCCCGATTGAAAGGAGGACCGTGTGAGAAGAATCCTCGGTTTCGGACTGCTGCTGGCGTTCATTGCCGGCTGCGGTTCGACCAATGTCTGGTTCACGAAGACGGACGAAAGCTATGAGTTGGCTGCAAAGCCGCCGGCCGCGCAGGTTCTGTTCCGGCAGGGAAAGATCGACCGGCCCCACCGGGTTATCGGCGTCATCACCGCCGAGCTCGACAGGAAAGCCCGCCGACCGGAACTGGATGCCCTGCTCATCAGTAAAGCCCGTGAAGTCGGGGCCGACGGCCTGATGCTGGTTGAGTACGACGCGGACCGGAACGTATACCTTGATACTCACAGCCGAGTGGTCGGCCACGGGCCCTGGCGTCACCGCGTTGTCGGGACCCGCCGGCGGGTCGAGGTCAAGAAGACCGCGACCGCGATTGCGGTCGTGTTCGAATAGGAACGCAGGTCAGGCAGCCTGGTGCCGCGCGTGGGGTCCGCGATTCTCCGTGCGGGACGCCGGGGATTGCTGGAGCAGACCGGGCGGCTTTGATATAATCGCGACGTGATGACTATCCGCCTGTTTCTTCTTGCCGGGATTCTCGTGTGGTTCGGGCTTGCCGGCTGCGGTGTCGGGGAAGAAGACCTGGCCGGTTTCGAGCCTGAAGTCCCGGCGCACTACGCCTTTCGTCTCCCCGGGGATTACGATCCTGAATATGAGTACCCGGTTCTGGTCTGCCTGCACGGGCACAACCGGACCGAGCAACAGGCTCTCGACCTCTGGGACCGCGGGTTCTTCCCCGACCCTGATTTCGTCCTGCTTGCGGTTCGGGCACCGTTTGAAGGCGCTGGCGGGTTCGCCTGGTTCAAGCAGCGACGAGAAGAGGACCAGGACCTGGACAACGTCGCCCTGCGGCGGATATCCGCGGCTACGGCCGAGGAACGGGTAATGGAGGTGCTCGAGGAGTTTGAAGACGAGTACGCGATTGACCCGGACTGGCGGTTCGTGGTCGGGTTTTCCCAGGGTGCGAATATCGCTTTTCATACCGGGCTGCGGCACCCGGAGATATTCCAGGGCGTCGGCGGGATTGCGGGCAGGATGGATACTTTCATTCTCTCACCCCGCCGGGTGAGGGATATTGATGAAATGGATGTCTTCGTCGCCCTGGGCCGGGATGAAGGACCCCGGGCGATTGCGGCGGTTGAGGGGGATCGGGATTTCCTGCAGCAGCGCGGGGCGAGCGTGCGGCTGTACCTGTTTGACGGCGGTCACGTCGTTACCAGGCAGGCCTGCATCGAGATGGAGAACTTTTTCGACCTGGTCGTCGGGACGGAGACGGAGGACCCTGAACAGGAGTGGGATGACGGGTATGACGAAGAGTACGAAGAAGGGGGTTAGGGGAAGAATGCGGTGCGTTGCGACAGCCGGCAGGATATTTTCCTGCCCGAGTCTTCAGTTTTTCGCAAGCGACATTCCGGCCGGATGACTGGCTGACTTGGCCGGCCGCCAGGACGGCGAGATTACGCCCGGGCCGCGGGAACGGGTAGTCAGTCTTGCCCGGGTCAGGGAGAACTCACCGAACCGGTCGTTGATCCGGTCCGCAGCTTCAAAGAGCGAATTGTCGCGCCGGTTCTCAAACAGCGTCGCCTGTTTTAACTCCCGGACCAGGTTGGACACGCTGATTCCGAGCAGCCGGACATAGCGTTCCGGCTGGTAAAGTTCCCCGAAGAGCTTGAGCCCGGTCTGGTAAATCCGGTGGCCGTCATTGATATGATTCTTCAGGCTGCGCTGGCGCACCGTGGTGGTGAAATCGGCGTAGCGAAGCACGATTGACACGGTGCGACCAGCATAGCCATCACGTCGGAGTCGCCGGCCCACCTGTTCGGAAAGCTGCAGCAGGTGGCGCCGGATTGTCGCCATGTTGCGGGTATCCCTTTCAAGGGTGAGCGAATGGCCCATTGATTTGGTGTCCGGTTCGTGGACGTAAGGCATCACCGGGCTGTCGTCCTTTCCCAGCCCGATATTGTGCAGATGGATTCCGTTGATGCCGAAAGCGACCCGCAGGTTTTTCTCCGGGTAGCGGCCCAGTTCCCCGCAGGTCCTGACCCCGAGCCGTTGGAGTTTTACCGTGGTTTTGCGGCCGATGCCGCAGATTTCCTCGACCGGCATCGTTGCCAGCAGGTGCTCGACTTCGTCCGGGCGGATTGTCGTCAACCCGTCCGGTTTGTGCAGCTCGCCGACCAGTTTGGCGAGCAGCTTATTGGGTGCGATGCCGATTGAGCAGGTAATCCCGAACCTTTCCTTGATGTCGCGTTTGATTTCGCCGGCGACTTTCCCGGGCCCGCCGAAAAGGTGGGCCGAATTGGTGACGTCGAGGAAAGCCTCATCAATCGAGAAGACCTCCACCAGGTCGGTGAACCGGGTGTAAATCGCCAGGATGCGAATTGAAGTATCGATATACCGGGCCGGGTTTCCGGGAACCAGGACGATCTCCGGGCAGAGCCGGCGTGCTTCCGGAACCGTCATCGCGGTCTTCACCCCGAGGCGCTTTGCTTCGTACGACGCCGCGGCAATGACAGTGCGGCCGTCCGGGTTGCCGCAGACCCCGACCGGCTTGCCGCGCAGGAACGGGTAGGTCTGCTGCTCGACCGACGCGAAGAACGCGTCCATGTCGACGTGCAGGACCTGTCGGCTCACCCTTCGCAGGATACGGTGGCCAGGGTCCAGTCGAAAGACCCGGCTTCGTAATTCAACTCGTACACATTGGTGCCGTCCGAAACCGCGTAGTGATAGACGTCGGACTCGCCCTGGTTTTCCCGCCACACGTAAGTGATGTCCTGTATCCGGTATTGCCGGTTGCGCCAGACGAAAAGAATCGGCCGGAGTCTTTCGTGCTGGGTCCGGCATCCGCTCCGGTCATTGTACAGCGCATACACTTTGACATTCTCATTGATCGTATTCTGTACCATCATCTCCTCCTTAACGGTAGTTACGCAGCAGTCCGACCACCACCCCGATTATCCGGAAATCCTCCCGGTCCCGGCTCACGACAATCGGCTCGAAATCCGGATTCTCGGGCAGGAGAGTTACGCCGTCCTCATTGCGCTGGAACCGCTTCACTGTTGCTTCGTCGCCGAGCAGGGCGACGACGATATCGTTATTCCGGGGTTCGGCCTGGCTGCGGACGATAACCATATCCCCTTCCACGATTCCGGCATCCCGCATGCTCTCGCCCGCGACTTTGAGCAGGAAGCAGTTGCGGAACCGGCTCAGTGAGACCCGGGACTCGACGTTCTCCACTGCCAGGACCGGGGAACCGGCGGCAATTCGACCGACCAGGGGCAGCGAATCGGGCCGGGAGCTGGTTTTCAGACTGCGGGCCTTACCTCGGGTGCGCTCGATAACTCCTTGTTTTACAAGGATATCGAGGTGGTATTGCACTGCCCGGGTGCTCCGGATTCCGACCGCGGACCCGATTTCCCGCACGCTCGGAGCAAATCCGTGCTCCTGTACGTACTGCTCGACGAACTCGACAATCCTTTTCCTGCGGTTCTTATCTCTTGTAAACATCTGTTTACATACTACCCGGGCCGGGCTGGTTGTCAAGCAGAAATCCGGAGGTTCGGACCGGAATGTGAATCCGTGGTTCTTCGGAAAAGCCGTCGCAGAACCGCTTGACAAACGTCTGCTTCGGCATACTATAACCAATATGTTTGGTCATATGACCAGTCGGACTGGTTAAAGGAAACTGCCATGCTGGAGCCATTGCTGACTTCCGCGGTCAAAGAGAAGGTACTGCTTTACCTGTTGACCCACAAGGAATCCTACGCGCGCGAACTGTCGGTCGACCTGGGATACAGACTGTACGGCGTGCAGAACCAACTTGCGCGGCTGGAACAGGGCGGGGTGCTCTACAGTCGGCTGCGCGGGAGGACCCGGTTGTACGGCATCAATCCGCGCTACCCGTTCCGGCGCGAGCTTGAAGCCCTGCTGCGCAAAGCGCTTCGGTTCCTGCCGCAGGAAGAAAAGGAACGACTCTACACTCCGCGCCTCCGCCCGCGGCGGCCGGGCAAGCCCTGACCCGTGGACATCCGCAAGCTGAAGCTCGGAGAACTGGCGGCTTTCGTCTGCACCGAACTCGCCAAAGACGGCATTGAGGCGGTCCTGTCCGGAGGGTCATGCGTGACTATCCATGCCGCCGGCAGGTACGTTTCCCAAGACATGGATTTCGTGCTTACCGCACCGCACGGTCGGGAACAGGTTGAGTGCGTTCTCGCCCGGCTTGGCTTTAAACCCCAGGCGAGAGTATACCTGTGTCCCGGTGTTGAGTTCGCGGTCGATATTCTTCCGCCGCCACCGGCAGTGGGCGGTGAGCCGGTGAAGGACATCCAGACCCATCGTTATGGCAAATGGAAGTTGCGTCTTCTCTCGCCGACCGATTGCGTCAAAGACCGGCTCGCCGCATACTACCACTGGGATGACTCTCAGGCTCTGGCACAGGCCATCATGGTCTGCGAATCGCAGAAAGTCGACATGAACGAAGTCAGACGTTGGTCCAGGCAGGAAGGTATGTCAGCCCGATTCCGGGCGTTTGAGTCCGAACTTCGCGAGAGCTAGCCAGCCGTGATCGGGATAGAACCTGTGCCCGTCCGGCCGGATCCGGCCACGCCTTTTCTGATTAGAGGCTCAGGAAGCCCGGTTCGGGAAGATATGATTCCGCTTCCCGGCTCCAGAATCAGTGATCTGAAATCCTGAATCGTTTACTGTCGGTCTCTCGGCGATTTCAGGCTACCGCCGGGGCAGTTTCGTCCTTTGCTCGGTTTCCCGCACGACCCGCCGAATGTCCTTCCGTGAGCAGCACCCGAAAACAGAATCCGATGCCCGGCTGAAGCCGACAGAAGGCGGATGAAGATGCGCAGGGAAGCATCACGCCGACGCAACACGCAGCACCGTACTCCGGCTGAACGGGCTCGATCTGGCGTCCAGCGTAAAGCGTCCGGCGTCATGCGTCTGATGTTCTCTCTCACGAGACGTTCTGACCCGCTCTTTTCTTGCAGTTCGGCCTCGATTTTGCCGCCCCCGGGGCCGCAAATTGCCGCCCCCTGAGTGGTCCTCCCATA
>CBDUVZ010000016.1:0-32587 GCA_965370805.1 uncultured bacterium
CCGGGAATCATCGCGGGGGCGTAGGCGGGGCGGGGGTTGGGGTTGCGGTGTCTGCGGCATATTGAGCGGACGCGGGTGCTGGTTTTTGTTGTGGATGTTGCGGGGGGGCATCCGGAGCAGGATTATCAGCAGCTCCGCACCGAGGTGGGGCGATATAATGAGGAGATGCTGGAGCGGCCGAGGGTGGTTGTGCTGAATAAGGTGGACCTGCTGAAAGGGTTCAAGGGTTCGAGGGTTCGAGGGTTCGAGGGTTCGAGGGTGAGGATCAGAGAAAGGGGTGGAGGGGTGGAGTTTGAGTTGGACGTGCCGTGCGTGCGGACGTCGGCGTTGCGGAGAGAGGGGATTGAGGAGTTGGAGGGGTGGATTGAGAGGGAATGTCGAATTGCGAATTGCGAAAGTCGAAATGGGAACTGAGCTGAGGGAGGCGTTCGTTGATTTGTACGCGATAGCGCGGATGACGGAAGTCCGGCTGAGGAACCTGGTACGGAAGTTTGGTGGGCCGGAGGAGGTTCTTCAAGCGCGGAGGTCGGACCTGGAAGAGGTGGAAGGGATAGACCAGGAATTGGCGGAGGCGATTCGTTCGTATCGGCGGAGCGATGAGACTGAGGGCCGGATCGGGGGGGCGCGTGAGAGCGGGGTGCGGACGGTCGGCTGGGAGGATGACGGCTATCCGGTGAACCTGAGAGATCTGGCGAATATGCCGCCGGTGTTGTTCGTGCGGGGCGAGATCGTTGATGGGGACCGGCTGGCGATTGCGATTGTGGGGACGAGGCGGCCGACTTTCTACGGGCGGGAGGTTGCCGAGAGGCTGGCGCGGGGGCTGGCGCAGCACGGGGTTACGGTCGTGAGCGGTCTGGCACGGGGCGTTGATACCTGTGCTCATATGGGGACGCTTGCGGCGGGAGGGAGAACCCTGGCGGTGCTCGGCTGCGGAATCGACGTGTTCTACCCACCGGAGAACAGGAAGCTCTACGGGGAGATCAGCAAGCAGGGGGCGGTGATGACCGAGTTCTCACTCGGGGTGGAGCCGCTGGCGATGAACTTCCCGAAGCGGAATCGGGTTGTTTCCGGCCTGGCGCGTGGGGTGGTGGCGGTGGAGGCGGCGGAGCGTTCGGGGGTGTTGAATACCGCGGCCTGGGCGGCAGACCAGGGCCGGGATGTTTTTGCGGTGCCGGGCAGGATTACCGACCCGACCGGTGTCGGTACGAACCGGTTGCTGCGGGAGGGTGCGCGGCTGGTTACTTCGGTTGAGGATGTGCTGCGCGAGCTGGGGCTGGCGATGCACCTGGAGGAGCGGGCGAAGATCGAGGTGGCGGAGGAGGAGAAGCCGGTGCTTGATTTCCTGTCCGGCGATCCGTTGCACGTCGATGAGATATGCCAGGGGTTGGGTATGCCGGTGTCCCGTTTGCTCAGCGTCCTGATGCAGCTTGAGATCAAGGGGCTGGTTCGGCAGTTGCCGGGCAAGCTGTTCGTGAGACAGGGCTAGCGGCCGGGTCAGGCCGGCCGGGTCCGGAGCTCCAGCGCGATATCCAGGGCCGGAGCGGAATGGGTCAGAGCGCCGACTGAGATGTAGTCAACCCCGGTTTCGGCTACGCGGCGGACGGTCCTGAGGGTGATACCGCCCGAGGCTTCGAGTCGGGCTTTGCCTTTCGCCAGTGCTACCGCACGCCGCATCCGGGCCGGGTTCATGTTGTCGAGCATCACCCGGCGGGCACCGGCCCGAAGCGCTACGCGGAGTTCCGGGATAGTCCTCACTTCCACTTCGAGTCGGGTTCGTTCTCCCCGGCAGCGCTCGATAGCTGCGGCCAGTGAGCCGGCCGCAGCTATATGGTTGTCCTTGATGAGAATCATGTCGTGAAGACCGAGACGGTGGTTCCTGCCACCGCCGCAAGTGACCGCGCGTTTCTCCAGTTCACGCCAGCCGGGTGTGGTCTTGCGGGTGTCGAGAATGACGGCGCGGGTATCCTTGACCGCGTCGACGAAGCGACGGGTGAGCGTGGCGACGCCGGACAGGTGCTGGAGGAAGTTGAGTGCGGTTCGTTCCGCTGCGAGAATCGAGCGGGCCGGTCCCCGGACTTCGGCAAGCAGCATTCCGGGGCGCAGTCGGTCGCCGTCGTGGTGACGCGCGCTGAACCGGAGACCCGGGTCCACAGTGCGGAAGACCCGGCCACAGGTATCGATGCCCGCCAGGACGCCGGCAGCGCGGGCAACCAGGTGGCCTGAAGTTCTTAGACCGGCAGGAACGGTCAGCCGGGAGGTGATGTCATTCCGGCAGTGGTCTTCGGCCAGGGCGGCTTTGATCAGTTGTTCAGTGGTCATGAGAGGGGCATTTCGGGTGCCGCCTCCTTTCTCAGACAGATTTGAACAGGCGCCGGAAGAACCGTTTGAAGAAGCTTTCTTTTTTCTCGACCGGGGGAGCCGGTTCCGGCTGAGTACGGGTTTCGGCCGGCTGTTGTACCTCCGGGGCCGGCTTGTCCGCAGCCGGACCGGCTGTCGGTGCGGCAGTCGGCTCCACGGGCGGCGGGGTTTCTGCCGGAGCCGGTTCCGGGCCGGGTTCCGGCTGAGCGGCAGGCTCCGACGGCTCGGCCGGCTGCTCGGGCTGTTTCTCTCCAAGTAACTCGGCGATCCTGTCGAGCAGGACCGGTGGCTCGAAGGGTTTGGTGATATAGGCGTCGGCGCCCATCTCTCTGCCCCGCCGTTCGTCGTCCGGGGCCGAGCGGGCGGTGAACATGATGATGGGAATCTCGCTGGTCTCGCTCGAGGATTTGAGCATCCGGCAGACGGTGTACCCGTCGATCTTGGGCAGCATCAGGTCCAGAATGATGAGGTCAGGTTGTGACTGCTTGACCTTCGTCAGGGCCTGGTACCCGTCGGCCGCAGTGGTGACTTCGTACCCGTTCTGTTCCAGCCGGCCGCTCACGAGTTCGCGCAGATTGGGTTCGTCGTCAACCACCAGGATTTTCCGGGTTTCGCCCACTACTCCTCCTTCAACGGCAGGATGAAATTGAACGTGGTTCCCTCGCCCAGGGTGCTGAGGGCCCATACTTTGCCGTGATGCATCTCAATGATCGAGCGCACGATTGAGAGCCCGAGGCCGATGCCCGGGCCATGCGGGTCCATCCGCTCGAACTTGCCGAATATCCGGTCAAGGAACTCAGCCGGGATACCGGGACCTGAGTCACCGATTGTCACCTGGACGTAACTGGTGTTCGAAAGAACCCCGCCGCCGGCAAGCACGGGCGCGTCCGGATTCATGAGATGGGCTGCAATCCGGACGGTGCTGCCCGGGGGCGTGTACTTGATCGAGTTATCGAGCAGGTTGTTGAACACCTGCAGCAGGCGGTCCTTGTCCACGAGCATGGGCGGCAGCTTGTCCGGTATCTGCTTGTCCACCTGGAGGTTCTTCTTGTTGATCAGCAGTGAGAGGCTTTCGAGCGACGTAGTCAGGACCTGGTCAAGGCCCACCGGCTGCAGCCGGAGTGTTTCCTTGCCCGATTCCATCCTCGAAACCTGGAGCAGGTTGTCGATCATCCGGTTCAGACGGTTGATCTCCTCCATGGCGATTTCGAGGTAGCGACGCTCGCGGTCCTTGAGTTGCCCGGCCGCGGCCCCGGACAGGAGAGACATCGCCTCCTTGATAGCGGCCAGCGGGGTGCGCAGTTCGTGCGATACCGTAGCAATGAAATCGGTTCTTGCCTGCTCGGCCCGTCGGAGCTGGGAGATGTCCCGGAGGAAACAGAGCAGGACGGTGTGGCCGTTGGATTCGGTCGGGACGATACGCAGCTCGCAGTCCAGCTCGTTGCCCGACCGGGAGATGATCCGGACCTCATGGTGGACCGGGGTCAGCATCCTGCTCGGCTCGGAGATGGCCTGGGCAACCTTCCCGCGGTCACGGGACACGACGAGCCGGTCAAGACCGAGGCTGCCGATCTGGCTGGTGGTGTAGCCGGTCATTTCTTCAAACCGGCGGTTCGCATAGACGACCTTGCTGTCTTCGATGATGCAGATACCGTCCGCCGCATTGTCCATCACCTGACGACCGGCCGTTTCGGCCCGCGTGGCCACCGGTGTCGGCTTCGAAGCAGTCATCACCGAGCCGAGGAACCAGGTTGTGCCTTCCACTGTCTTGCCAACCAGTTCAACCGTAACCGGCAGTTCCCGGCTATCGCGATTGAGGATTACGGTGTTGCTTATCGCCGGTGAGCCGTCGTCCGGTTTCTCCCGGCCGAGTCGTGCGGCCTCGGCCGACGGGAACAGGTCGCGCCACGCCCGTCCGACCAGCACTTGTGAACTCTTGTATCCGAGCAGGGAAGCCAGGGCACGGTTCGCGAACACGACAGTCCCGTTAACGTCCGATACCCAAACGCCTTCCTGAAGGCCGTCCAGGAATTCGCAACATGCAACCGCCGACTCAAAGTCGTGCTTATCCATTTCTCAGCAACTCCATCAGGGGTGCCACGCCGGGCATAAATATCAAGACGCGCCATCCTCCTGACCGTGGATTCTAGGACGCGGGGCGGCAATGTCAACTTCGGGACAAAGTTGACTGGAAGGAGAAATCGGGCATAGTGCTACTCAGAGACCAAGATGAGATTCTGCCAGTGGATTGCCATTCCGGTTCTGCTCCTGGCCGCAGGTGCGGAGGCGGGCTGGCTGCCGGAGGAACGGCTGACCGAGAGACCGGACGTGTCCGACCGCGTCACCGGCAACAACGCGCGTGCAGTCGCCGGTGACCGGGACGGCAATATCCACGTTGTCTGGTACGGCGGAGACGGCGGAATCTACCAGGTATGGTATTCGTGCCGGAACGCGGTGAGTCAGGAATGGACTCCGAATACAATGGTGTCGGCTGAAGTGGACGGCGCCTGGTATCCCTGCATTGCAGCGGACGATTCCGGGAACGTGCATGTGGTCTGGCAGGCAGGAGAACTCATCGGGAATGGCCAGGCCCTGAGATACCGGTGCAGAGACTGGCATTCCGGGACGTGGGGCGAAGTGGAGACCGTCTGCACCGGCACGCACGTCGAGCGTCCGTCGGTTGCCTGCCTGAATTCCGACTTCGTGGTCGCCGTCTGGGAAGAGCAGCCACCCGAGTCGCCCAAGAATATCTTCGTTTCGATTCGGGAGGCTGGTGGATGGTCGATTCCCGAGACTGTGAGTGTTCCCGGTACGTACAGCAACCACAAGGCCTCAGTGGGTGTTGACTCCACCGACCGAATCGGCGTACTCTGGCGGTATCACTACCAGGACGGCCGGATTCTGTTCCGGCTTCGTTCCGGTACGGGCTGGAGCGAGATTGACACCATCCAGCAGGGATATCAGTGCGACGCTCCATGTCTCAGAATGGAGCCAAACGGGGTGGCTCACGCGGTGTGGACTGCAGATGCTCAAGGAGGAGGTGGAAGATATCTGTTCTACCGACAACGTCGCGATGATTTGTGGGCCGACTCAGTTCCTCTGCCTCGACCTTCCACCCGCGAACCTGGGCCTGCCTCCGTCGGGTTCGACGGTTCTGGCCATCTCCATGTCGTCTGGTGCGTGGACACCGCAGTCGCAGGTACTGAGGTCTACTACACCACCGCGGACAGTAGCGGAACGCAGTGGACACGGCCATTCCGCCTGACGAATGCGGCCGGCAACCGGGTGAACCCGACGCTCTCCTGCGGGCCGGGCACAAACATCCAACTGGTCTGGACAGACTACCGGAATAGCTCTACATATTGCCCTGACGTGTACTGCCGGAGGAGTGGAGTTATTCACGACCTTGCTGCAACGGAGATACTATCGCCGCCGCAGTATGTGGACTCCGGACAGGTATTCACACCCGCGGGTGTATTTGAGAATCGGGGCGAGGTGCCGGAGACATTCACGGCCTGGTTCAGCATCGATTCGCTCCTGATGTCACGGGCAGTCGCGGAACTGATGCCTGGTGAATCGGACAGTGTTGAATTCGACGACTGGGTTGCCGTCAGCCGTGATTGGTGCCCGATGTCCTGCTCGACCTGGGTTTCCGGTGATACTTGCCGCGGCAATGACATCATCCGGGATTCGGTTTTCGTCTGCGTGCGTGACATGGCGGTGGACAGAATCGTCGCTCCGGTTGACAGCATGCCGGTGGATACTGTCATACCGAAGGCGGCTATTTGTAATCGTGGTAACGTGTCCGTCGAGTTCAACTGCTACTACCGGATTACCTCGGACTCCCTCGGGGTGGTCTACGCCGATACGGATTCGGTTCAACTGGGGCCGGATTCGAGTCTGGTCGTTGAGTTCGAATCATGGCTTGGCGAGCCGGGAGAGTACACGGCGCGGTGCTCGACCGGGCTGGCCGGCGACATGAGACCGGAGAACGACACCTGCTCTACCCGGTTTGAGCTCTACTGGAGCGATGTCGGGATCGATAGCGTGTGGTGGCCGGCAGATACGGTTGATTCCGGAACGGTTGTCGCGCCCGGGATACAGGTTCACAATTACGGTTCGAGACCCACGGATTTCCAGGCGTTCTTCAGTGTCGGGTCCCGGCATTCCGAGAGCCGGCTTGTGATGGGCCTTCCGCCAGGGACGGACACGACGCTGCAGTTTTCCGGCTGGCAGGCTTCGGCAAGGAACTGGTTCCCGCTACGGTGCTCGCTCCATATGGACGACGATATGAATCCGAGCAATGACGTTGTGCGAGATTCCTGTTTCGTGCGGGTGATTGACGTGGCTGCGGAGAGTATCATTAGTCCTGCGGGCTCGGCGGCTGATACGGTGTGGCCCCGGGCAAGTGTCCATAACCACGGCAATACGCCGGTTGAGTTCGACTGCCGATTCTGGATTGAGTCAGAGTCTCCTGCAGTGGTCTATGCCGATACGGTTCCGGTTCAACTGGAGCCGGATTCCAGTCAGGTCATCGAGTTCGAATCATGGGTCAGCGAGCCGGGAGAGTACACGGCGCAGTGCTCGACCGGTCTGGCTGGAGACATGGTCGGCGCAAACGATGCCTGTTCGAGTCGGTTCAACGTGCTCCAGCCGGACGTCGCTATCACCGAGGTCTTGTGGCCACCGCCGGTCGTGGACTCAGGGACTATCGAGCCGCCGAGGATTCGCGTCAGCAACTTCGGCGAGACCTTTGCCGGGTTCAGGAGTTGGTTTGCTATCGGGGGTCACTACGCGGATACGGCTTTCGTCGAAAGCCTGCCTCCCTGTCGCGACACGATGCTGGAGTTCGCGGACTGGCACGCCGTGCTGCGGGGTTCGCATGCTGTCCGGTGCTCCCTCTTTGACATCACCGACGGAATGGCCGTGAGTTGCTTCCCGGCGGGCAGCGTTTTCGTGCGGGTTGTGGATGTGAGTGCTGACAGCATTTTGGCTCCGGTTGGCAGCATGCCGGCGGATACTGTCATACCGAAGGCGGCCATTCGTAATCGCGGTAACGTGTCCGTCGAGTTCGACTGCTACTACCGAATCATCTCGGACTCCCTGGTCTACGCCGATACGGTGTCGGTCCAATTGGGGTCGGATTCGAGTCTGGTCGTTGAGTTCGAATCATGGGTCAGCGAGCCGGGAGAGTACACGGCGCAGTGCTCGACCGGTCTGGCTGGAGACATGGTCGGCGCAAACGATGCCTGTTCGAGTCGGTTCAACGTGCTCCAGCCGGACGTCGCTATCACCGAGGTCTTGTGGCCACCGCCGGTCGTGGACTCAGGGACTATCGAGCCGCCGAGGATTCGCGTCAGCAACTTCGGCGAGACCTTTGCCGGGTTCAGGAGTTGGTTTGCTATCGGGGGTCACTACGCGGATACGGCTTTCGTCGAAAGCCTGCCTCCCTGTCGCGACACGATGCTGGAGTTCGCGGACTGGCACGCCGTGCTGCGGGGTTCGCATGCTGTCCGGTGCTCCCTCTTTGACATCACCGACGGAATGGCCGTGAGTTGCTTCCCGGCGGGCAGCGTTTTCGTGCGGGTTGTGGATGTGAGTGCTGACAGCATTTTGGCTCCGGTTGGCAGCATGCCGGCGGATACTGTCATACCGAAGGCGGCCATTCGTAATCGCGGTAACGTGTCCGTCGAGTTCGACTGCTACTACCGAATCATCTCGGACTCCCTGGTCTACGCCGATACGGTGTCGGTCCAATTGGGGTCGGATTCGAGTCTGGTCGTTGAGTTCGAATCATGGTTTGGCGAGCCGGGCGACTACACGGCGCGGTGCTCGACCGGTCTGGCCGGTGACATGAGACCGACGAACGATACTTGCTCTACCCGGTTTGAGCTCTACTGGAGCGACATCGGGGTGCTGCGGATTGAACAGCCGCGCGGGGTGGTTGATTCCGGTGCGGTGATTACACCAGCGGCGTGGGTCGGCAATCATGGCGATTCGGTTGAAACCGATGTCCTGGTATGGTTCAGAATCGGCTCAGTGGTGAACGTGGATACTGTGGCGGAGATAGCGCCGGGTGATTCGGCACGGCTGGAGTTCGATTTGTGGTTGGCTGAGGAACGCGGCCGGCATGAAGTTGTCTGCTCGACCGCCGTGGCGGGCGATATGGACCCGGGCAATGACGTTACGCGGGATTCCTGTTTCGTGCGGGTTACGGACGCGGGGGTGACCGAAATCGTACACCCGACCGGGACTATCGGGCCGGGTCCGGTCGAGCCGAAGGTCAGGTTTGCCAACTTCGGGAACGAGACCGTGCCGGTGACCTGCCGCCTGGCAATCAGCGGCGACTCGGGTGTGGTGTATGCGGATTCGGTCCGGGTGGAGATGGGGCCGGAAAGCGACTCGATTGCGGAGTTCGGCATCTGGGAGGCCAGCGTCGATTCGTATTGCGTGAGCAGTTGGACCGAATTGGATGGAGATATGCTTCCGGGCAATGATACGGTCGAGGCAACACTGGTCGTGGTGCTGGTTGATGCCGGGGTTGTGGAGATTATCGAACCCGCGGGTGTGATTCAGGAAGGGCCGGTGGCACCGCGGGTGCGGGTCATCAATCTCGGTGGGCGTCCGGCGGATATCAGTGTCAGCTTCGCGATTGCGGACACCGGGCCGGTGTTCGTGGACACCGTCGAGCTTGTTGCGGTGCCGGCGTCGAGCGAGACGGTTGCCATTTTCGACGATTGGGACGCGCGGCCGGGCATCTATTCCATGTTTGCCCGGGTGGTCCTTGCGGGTGACCCGAACCCGGAGAACGACACGGTCAGCGGTGAAGTGCGGGTGGATTCCATTGTCAGTTGGCGATGGCTGGAATTGGCCGACGTGCCGGCAGGTTCCCGACGAGCGCCGGTTCGGAACGGTGGCAGCCTGGTTGCGGTGGCGGACGGGGTCCTTGCCCTGAAAGGCTGCAACACCAGCGAGTGGTATCGGTACGACGTTGCCGGCGACTCCTGGATTGCGCTGGAACCGGTTCCGCGCGGAGCCGGCGGCCGCAGGGTGAGGGCAGGGGCCGCGTTGTGTTGGGACGTCGGCGACTACGTGTTCGCGCTCAAAGGCAACCGGACCCGGGAGTTCTGGCGCTACGATATCGCGCAGGACCGATGGGATTCCCTGTCCGGTCTACCGGCCGGGACCAGGCCGGTCAAGTACGGGGCCGGGCTCGCTTTCGTTGCCGGCGATACCAGTCGGGTCTTCACGGTCAAAGGCAGCAGGACCTTTGATTTCCTTGTCTACTGGGTCGAACCCGGACAGTGGCACGCGCGGCGTCCGGTTCCGGCAGGCCAGTCCGGGAAAAAGCCGGGGCGCGGGACCTGTCTTGCGTCGCTGAACGGCCGGGTGTTCTGCCTGAAAGGCGGCACCAACGAGTTCTACGAGTATTTCGCCGGCAGGGACTCATGGACGCCGAGGGCCGAGCTGCCGAAGTTCAGCAGCACCGGGCGGAAACGACGGTGCAAGAAGGGCGCTGCGCTGACCGGTGACCCCGGCCAGTCAGTCCATGCGTTCAAGGGCGGCGCGTGCAACGAATTCTGGATGTACGACGCTGCTGCTGACACCTGGGTTCAGGCTGAGGACGTGCCGAAAGGCAACCGGTCGCGGAAAGTGAAGCGCGGCGCGGCCCTGGCCTGGTTCGACGGCCGGGTCTACGCGTTGAAAGGCGGTGGCTGTCGTGAGTTCTGGCGCTTCGACCCGCAGGCGGTCCTGGTACCGCGGCCGTTCCGGAAAGGGGTGGAAACAGAGCGCTCGGTTTCCCTGCCGGGTGTATCCGCAGTGCAGGTTTTCACTGTGCCGGGTTCCGGGTGCGTGACTGTGACCGGCCTGTCCGGCATGGGCAACCGGGTGCAGGTCTTCGACGTCTCCGGCCGGAGGGTGCCGTTCACCATTGCACGCCCGGGCCGGGGAATTGTCCTGTCCGGGTTCGAGCGAGCGGGTGTCTACTTCCTTGCTGCCGGACCGGAACAGGTCCCGATCAAGTTCACGGTGTTCCGGTAGATAGCAGGATCAATGGCCGTGCGGATTGACACGGCTGGGAGTCTTCCATATCATTCGGCTGTGGCCAGAGGACTTATCTGCCTGCCGACCTATAACGAAGCGGACAATATCGAGCATATTCTACCCGCAATCCTCGGGCAGTCCGACGAACTGGATATCCTGGTTATTGACGACGGCTCGCCGGACGGGACCGGGGACATCGCTTCGCGCTTCGCCAGACAGAACCCGCGCGTGCACCTGATGCGAAGGCCGGGCAAACTCGGGCTCGGAACCGCGTACGTCGCTGGGTTCAAGTGGGCGTTGGAGCACGGGTATGACTACGCGTTCGAGATGGACGCGGATTTCTCGCACCCGCCCGAAGCGCTGCCCGTGATGATCAAGCTGCTCCGGGACTATGACCTTGTCATCGGGTCCCGGTACTGCGACGGCATTTCAATTGTCCGCTGGCCGATGAAGCGGTTACTGCTGAGCTACGGCGCGTCAATCTACGCCCGGCTTGGCACCGGCTGCCCGGTGCGTGACCTGACCGCGGGGTTCAAGGGCTACACCCGCCGGGCGCTCGAAGCCATCGACCTCGACGCCCTGAAGCAGGAAGGCTACGGGTTCCAGATTGAGATTGACTTCGCCATCTGGCGCAAAGGGCTGAGAATCAGGGAAACCCCGATTGTCTTCACCGAGCGCCTGCGCGGCGAGTCGAAGATGTCGAAGAATATCATCTGGTCCGCATTCTGGCTCGTCGTCAAGCTGCGGTTCAGGAAGTGGTTCGGCCGGGGCTAGCTGTCCGGACGTAAACACCAAGGTCACCAAGAACACCAAGGGAAGAGTCAACCACGGATAGACACGGATGGACACAGATGAGGGCGGAGGTCCGAACTCGTCATTCGCAATTCGGCATTCGGAATTGGGACAACCGCCAAGACGCCAAGAACAAACTTGTCACTGCGAGGGCACAAGCCGGCAAATGACCAATGTCCAAGCCGCAATGACCAGGGTAGAAGTCCGATGGCTGAGGCTCCCTCACCTCATTCCTCTCCCGCGAGGGGAGAGGAGGAGGAAGCGGACAGCGGGTCAGGCTTCGGGAGGAAAGCCGTGCTTGAGGACGTTCTTCAGTTCTCCGACCGAATAGCGCCCGATGCCGAGCCGGTCGAGCGTTCTTCCTTCTGCGCAGTAGTCCTTCTGATGCATCGAGGACGCGATGGCAATCAGCGCATCGCACACCGGGGTAGGGATTTCCGCCTTCTTGCCGATTGAAGACATGAAGCACAGACCCATCGGAACGTCCTCGGTGATATAGCGGGTCTGAGCGTCGCCCGGCCCTTTGGGCGACCCGAATTCAGCGTAGTGGCGAAGGGCTTCCTTCGGGTCCGCGCTGAGGTCTTCGGAGGTCCGGTACTGGAATGCTTCGGTGAAGCTCTGCGTCGGCAGTTCGAAGTACGCCAGGATCGCCTTCTTTTCCGAGTCCAGGTCCTCAATCATGTTCCAGATTGTCGGCGTGAAGGCTTCGCGATACATCCAGAATTCGCCCTTGCTGTGTTCGATGCGGGCAACGGACATTATCGCGCCCAATGTGTGGACGATGAGGTTGGGATTGTGAAAAGCCGACTCCAGCACGTTCTGTCGGGCCGTGAACCTGGGCAGGATTTCCTTTAGTCGCGTCAGCGTCTCCTCCGTCTTCACGGAAGGGAAAACGCCGACCGGGTTCCGGATGTTCTCGAAGCAGATGTTGACCTTGCCCGGGGCGACAATCCGGCAGTCAAAAGGCACCGATTCGCCCTCGGCGAACACGACGCCTTTCCCCTGGCACTTTGTCGAGAAGTAGAAACTCCCGGCATAGCCCGGCGTGACGAACAGTATCTGGCCCTTCCGTAGGTGAGGCGAAACCAGCTCGGAGAGCTTCTCGTGGGCGACGCTCTGAGTCAGGACGAGAATCACATCCGCACGGGAAACTGCGCTCGAGAGGTCTCGGGTCGCCGCCTCGATGCGGACTACGCCCTTATCGCCCTGCTTCTCGTATTCTATCTGTCTTGTCCGACTCAGTTCGTCAAAGGAGTCGTCGTGCATCAGATGCGTTGTTTTCACGAGCGTGACCAGGTGGCCTTGCTTGGCAATCATGGCCGCGTGGGTCAAGCCTGCGTTTCCGGCCCCGATGATTGTAATCTTCACGGTGTATCCTTTCCTCTGCCGGAACTCAGGCTGCGATTCCGTCTGCTACTCACGATGCCGGCAACAGCAGGCGTCCGATTCTCGACGGTGTCTGGGACGCTACCCGGTCGAGCCGGTCCAGGAGCGCCTCCACCCGCAGGTTGCAGCAACTGTTCCTGCAGAAAACACCTTCCTCGAATCGCCATCCTCTGTCAGCATAGTCGTACCGATATCGCCCCGGCCGGTCATCAATGTACATCTGAGACTCGATGTAGGCCGCGAAGTGTGACTGGACTTCGTTGACGACGCAGCGTCCGTCCGGGGTCAGAAAGATGTCCACGTTCATCGCCGTGTATCCGGCATTGTCGGTCAGCTCGCGGATGAAATCCAGCAGCTTTCGTGGAGGGTCGCCCCACCCGACTTTGCCCGAGCCGCTGTGGAATTCCCCCTCACTGAGTTTCTGATGGCCGAAATACGACTCGCCGATTCGAATCATCCGCCACTCGGCGACGCTTGGCAGGTATTCCTGAAACAGGACGCTGCCCCATTCACGGTCCCGGACGTCAGCGCCTCGAAAGGCCATCCCTTCCCCGAAACGTCGTTCGACATATCGCACGACCGCCGGACGGCTGCGGAGAATCTCGACCCCCGCGCTTCTGGAGCCCGCGTCGCACTTCGCTATGAGCGGCAGGTCGGCTTCCCGGGCAAACTCCAGAGCCCCTTCGCGCGAATAGAACACCCGTGTCCGGCAGTGCGGGACTCTGTTAGCCTCCAGCCAGTAGGACATCCGCAGCTTGCTTTCATTCAACCATACTTCATTGTAGGTCGGGTAGATGATCTTGCACATCTCCTCGACCATGACCTTCAATCGCTCGTCAAACATCCGCTTCCAGATGCTCACTTTGAACGAAGGCCAGACAAGAAAGGCGTCACATCCGCAGTCCCGAACGACCTGAATCCAGTCAGGGCCTGAGATGTCGATAGTCTTGTACCGAACCCCCAGGTCTTCACACGCGGCGATATACGGCAAATGGTTATTGTCAAACTCTTCGATTATGCCGAGCATGCACCGCGACCTGTCTCGAAACCGGGACACCGGTTCGATGTCTTGATGCGAGTCGAACAGACCAGTCGCCTGCACGTCAATGCCGATATCGTGCTTGTCGGTATCGAGCGCCGCGACGATGTCTTGCGAGGCCTCTATCCGGCAGTTGTTGCTGTTCTGTATCAAGGAATTGCAGTCTCCGACCCGGACACGACCGCCTCTGCTCTCATCCATACGCCTCCTTTGTGTTCTACAATAAGTACGCTCTCTTCAGGAAAAACCCTCAAGGCTGCCTCGTTCTCGGTCAAAACGATTCCTTTCCCATAGACACTATAAGCCGCCCGGGTCCGTTGTCAAACTGCGATTCAGGAAGTGGTCCGGCCGGGGCTAGCTGCCCGGACGCAAACACCAAGGTCACCAAGAACACCAGGGGGAGAGTCAGCGACGGAGCGGAATTCCTACCACTAGGGCACAAAGAACAGGCGGGGAGGGCTAGATGCCCCTGATGAAGTCGGTCAGCGTGGCTCCGTACTTTGGGAATTCCTGCTTGGCCCGCTTGGTCAGCTGGTCGCGGTCGGGAAGCGGATACTTGGCCAATATCCGCCGCAATCCTTCGATTTCATCGGCTCTTTCTGGTCCCCCGAACTGTCCCAGGTGAACAGCTTTGAGGCCAGCCACAACCACGGCCAAGTATGATACCTGTTTCTTCACTTCTGCGGTAGCCTCCTCGGAGGCATGGGTTTTGTCGTGCATGTCGTATGCGACGCCCCACGATTCCGGGATGATCGAATGGACGTCCTTATGCAGGTAGGGTACCCCAGCCTTCATGAGTTGCAGGAAGCTCACGGTGATTCTCAGTGTCTCCGGCGCGCCGGGATACCACTTCTTGCGTAGGGCATCCAGCGTCACGGCGGCTGCTGGCATTTGCTTTGTCTGTGTCGATAGAACATCACTCCGCTCAGCCAGAAGCTCCAGAGTATCCACAACTGCGGCCAGTTCTGATACCCTAAGTTCAAGTAGCCGATTCAGGTTGGCAAGTGATACGTTGGCCAACTCGAATGCTCTTTCGTCGATGAACACGGCAGTCAGCTCTCGCCACTCCACGGTCGCTGCCGCCAAGTCGGAGTCTTGAGTCACTAACAATCCCCGGATGGGCTTGAGCATTTCCTTCTCGTCCAAGTGCCGTGCGACTTCCTTCAGTGTTTCGACCGACTTGCGGACCGCGTCAGGAAGATACTGCTGCAACTCGACATAGGCGTGCGGTAGGCCCGCAATGTTCAGTGCCCTACTCAAGCACGCGTTGAGGAAAGATTTCGCCTCCACAACGTTGTCACGGGCAGCGGCGTACGTTGCTCCCGCGAGACAAGTCTCGAATAGCGTGTACGCAGCATGACCGCTGCCCGGTTCAGGTTCGTGCAGACGGCGTTTGTTGGCCCGCGCCAGCAGTTTGACACAACGGTCGATGATGTTGCCAGCAAGTGCGGAGTCGGCAGCCTCCTTGTCGACCAGTTCCTTAAGCAGCTTCTGTACCGCCACGAAGACAGCGGCGTAGATTTCCTCTTGCTTGGGCCAGTCACACATCCGAAGCGACATATCAAAGGTGTCTATTGCGTTGCCAGCCAGGTCACGCAGCACCGCGCCACCCCGTTTCCCGATGCCCTTGGTTACGCCAACCGTGGCTATCAGCGTCGCTTTCGGACTCCGCGTTGCTTCGAAACAGACCCCGCGAATGTACTCGAACGCGTCGTCCACAGTCTCGCCGAGATTCTGCTTTGCTGCTTCTGCCGCCGCAGTTGCCAATTCCTCTGTGGTGGCGTCGAGAGTGTCGAAATCCGAGTGAGCCAGCGCACCGTGGGCAATATACTCAAGGTCGCGTAGCTTTTCAGTTGAATCGCTTCCTGTTCTAAGCTGCCTTCGGGCCTCCTTGCCATACTTACTGACCACTCGTCTCAGCGACAGGCTTCTTCGCGTGTCCCAGAAGTGCCAGAAGAGGATAGGTACACACCCGATGGCCAAGGCCCACGAGATGACCCTGAACCAGTCTTCAGGGCGGTGAATCGCCCAAAGGGAAGCCGCGACCGAGATAAGGAAATAGCCGAATCTCACGACGTTCCCCCAGTTGAGAACTTCCTGAGCAACACGCAGGCCATACCGTGCCCTCAACTGTGATACAACCAGCGTCACTGTGAACACCAGCGTGGCTATGGCTGCGAGAGATTGTGCGAGGGCACTGAGGAAGTACCGCCAGTCGCTTTTCTCCGCTTCTCGTGTCTGGGCCGGTTCTGTCAGTTCCTTCGCCCGCAGCAGCGATTCGTTCTGTGCAGCAATGATACCAAGCAGCGAATCGGTCTTGCCGGATTGCTGGAGGACCATGAATGGAAACTGGGGGGCTGAATCGCCGAGTGCGAGTTGTGCGGGAGCAGGGAGTGCGGCGAGCAGGACGAAGAGGAGGGCGGCTTTCATCACCGGACGATAGCGGAACGACAGGCTGCTGTCAATTGGAGGCGTCGGGCTGGGTGACTGGACGCAGTCGGGTTCCGCGGTCTTCCGCGTTTTTCCCTCTTGCCGCGACTCGGGGTCAGGAGTCAGTCAGGCTGTCGTGCCGGTTCCGGATTTGGGTCCGGCTTCTGCCCCGAGTTTGAATCCGGGACCGAATTGGGCTCTGAACCCGAACTTGACTTCGGAACTGAAGCTCGGACTGAATCCGATTCTGACTCTGCTTCTGACTTGGCAGCTTACTAACCAACTGAAATTCCGAATGATACCGCAAGTGACAGCCGTCCTGACCCGTGAACTGAACCCGAGTCTGACCTCAACAATCGGCCCGAACTTGAGCCGGCAACTGGAGTAGAATGTCAACTGGGACTTGAAGCCGAAAGTCACTGGGGGAGTGACCCCCCAGGTCACTTTCCAAGACGCTCAGCCCGCCGGCTTCGGAAGTAAGCTCTGAGACTGCAAGTAGTTAGCCTTCAGGCGGCCGTATCAGGCCATGCAGCGCACCGGCTCAGCTTTGCCCTGCGGACAGTGCATCGGGGTTCAGTCCTCCGTTTCCTGCTTCACCAGCACTGATTTCCTCTGGACCCGGTACTCGTCCGAAGCTGGCCCGCGAAAACGAGAGACGTCGTACAAGGGGGCGAGAAATCTCTTCGGCGGCAGGATTGTCAGACGGGAATACGGCGAACAGCACACATGCAGGAATGAACTTCATGCTACAATCCAAAGCTGGCGGTCAGTACGCGCAGCTTCACCCCGGCATACAACCGGTACTCGCGACTGTATTGAAGGCGTTCATACACGTCCTCGGGAACCAGGGTTACAGCTCCCGCCTCCAGACCGATTCCAACGCCATAGTAGTCCAGATCGCAGACCAGTGACAGCCGGGCGATGGGCGACCAATTGGGGGAGATGAACCCAAACATGCCCTCGACGCGTACGTTCGGCACCATGCCGTAGAAGAACGCAGTTCGGCGTGGACGGGCATACAGTTCATACCCACAGTAGAGTGGGGCGAACACACCAGCGCCGCCATAGAGGTATACCCAGTGGACCTCGGCTAGGCCCGTGCCTATCCGGAATCGACCGGCCTGGTATTCAACGCGCAGCACGTGACCGCACAGCCCTGCTCCCGCAAGCAGGCGGGCTTCGATGAGACTGACGTGAACGAACCTGTTCGGTATCGCCGGCTCGGTCAGGCCCGCACCGGCTGCTTCGTGCGGAGCCGGCACTTCCTGGAACAGGGAAGGCTGTGGCTGGGCCGTGGCGGTCGCCGCGACGACCAGCATGAGGCAGACAGCGACTCTCTGTATCATGGATTACTACTATCTGAATTCGGTGGGATGTCAAGGACGGGGACTCGGCGAGCCGCATCGGAGGACGTCGGGTGGGACGTACTGGTAGGCGTATCAGGGAACGCATGACCGGACGCCTTGGGGGACGCATGAGGGGACGCCCCGGTAGACGCATCGGGGGACGTATCGGTAGGCGCATGAGGGGATGCATGAGGGGACGCCGGGCCGGACGCATCAGGGGACGCCGGAGAGGACGTATGACCGGACGCATCGGGGGACGTATCGGGGAACGCACGACCGGACGTACCGGAGGACGTATCGGGGAATGCCGGAGAGGACGCTCCGGGCGACGCACTGGAGGACGCTCTGGAGGACCGTCTGGGGGACGAGTGGTACTCGTCCCGGGGACCAGTAGATTGAGGCCGAACTGCAAGAAAACCGGGGTGCCGGACGTCTCATACTATGAGCGGACGGGGTAGAAGATGAGACTGCGCTCCGGCGGCGGTCGCCGTTTGTCCGAGAGGTTGACAGTCCGGCCGTTGATGCCATAATCAATGAGTTATGATAGTCAAGGTTGAGGTATATTCCGATGGCGAGTCCTGGTGCGCACGCGGTGTTGGTGCTGATGTCTTTGCCTGCGCCGGAACGCTTGATGAACTCCTCGTAGAGGTCAAGGAAGCTGTTGCCTGCCACTACGAGGATGAACTGAAGAACGGCAGAGCGCTGAACATCCTGCTTCTCACCGAAACCGAGGTTCTGCGTGCCACCACACCTGCCGCAGGCTAGCGGTCGTTCGGTCGTCGGGCTTCTCAAGAAGTTGGGGTACGAAGTCGTCCGCCAGCGGGGTAGTCACGTCCATCTACGGAAAACCACTGACTCGGGAGAGCACCGGATTACGGTCCCGGCGCACCGGACGCTTGCCAAGGGCACACTGAACGACATCCTCGCCAGAGTCAGTCTCTGGAACGGCATTCCCAAAGCGGAACTGCTCAAGCTGCTTTGACCGCCGCTGTGCCCGGCGCGGTGCATGAGGCAGCCGAGTTGGTGTGTGGTCGGGCGTGCTGCTGGCTGGATTCAGACCGGACGTTGACCCCTCGCCGGTTCAGCAACCCGGGCGTCGAACTGGGTGACCGGTGAAGCGGGCCAGTAGATGCCGGAGCGGGCTGTTCGCGGTTACAGCTTGATCAGTTCGAGCGCTTTCTCGATGTACTCGTCCCGGCCTTCACGCACCGCCTTGAGCGTGCGCTCTAGGGGCACGGTGGGCTGGATGCCGATGAGATGGTGCTGGGACCCGTCGTGCTTGAGCACTTTCATCCCGGTCCACCAGAAGCTGTAGCCGCCAGGCAGGTCGAACGGGTTCACATTGCCGTTCGTGCCCGCAGTGGGTTGGCCAACGATGTCGCCGAGCTTGTACCCTTCGACCAGCCCCATGAACGACTCGGCGTAGCTGATTGCGCTGCCGTTGGTGAGGAAGACGACCTTGCCTTGGATTCTGGGTTCCTTTGGCTCCATCTGCCAGCCGAACTCTGCGAAACCCCAGATTCCTTCCCGGTCAGGATAGACAATCTGCGGAACTTGCATCCAGGCATCAGACGTATCCTTGCAGCTCAGTAGGTGGCTGATGACGCCGTGATTGCCCTTCGGGTAACCTCGCAGGTCGAAGATGACGCCCCGAGCCTCTGCGAGTTCGTCCATCACCGAGTCAATTTCGGGCATCCCGGCTCGGTTCAGGTCCACAAACCAGATGCCGTCTTCGAGTTGGCGGATGCTGTCACCCTGGTCGAGAGTGATGTTGCCCGAGAAGCTGTATTTCGCTTTCAGGTCGAACGTGTCATTCTCACGCCAGACCCTGAGACCGACCGTGCTGTCCCTTCTGCCGCGCACCAGTCGACCTAACCCCTTCGCCAGCTTCCACTGCGGTGAGCCCGAGGCGCGTGACACTTTCTCATCCAGGGCCTCTTCGGCCGGGACACCATCGATGGCGAGAACGACATCACCCCTGCGCAGCATATTCGTGTCCATCGAGACGACAACGGTTACGCGGTCCTCGATCAGTTCCACCTTGATGGGCATGTAGGCCAGGCCTCGCAGTAGCGGGTGGCCGACGTCGGCGTGTCCGTCCCGAAGTGCAACCGCCATGCGCCTCAAGGTGAACAGGAAGTCGAGGGCGTCCGTGTCTGACAGGGCCTCGCTGAAGGCGCTGGTCAGGACCGTATCCCAGTTCACGTCAACGACGTCGAAGTAGGGGTAGAAGTGCTGCAGCACGGTCCACGCGATAACCACGTCCCCGAGCCGCACGTCAAGCGGCGGGTCGGTGGCGATATCCAGGCTTACTGCGGCGACATCGGCCTTCAGTTGCTCAAGCGCCGCGCTGTCCGCGCGCGGCAGGGTATGATTGTCCTTTGACCACAGGCACAGGGGAACACGGCATCCCAGGCCCCGGTCCAGCGGCTTGTCGACGTACTCGCCCGGCAGCGGGCTGCCCGCAAAGGTGCCCGGGCTCGTGCCGGTCTTGACATGCAGGCACTTGGCCCCGGCAAACGGATTCTCTCCGGATTTCTCCGCGTCGGTCACATACATCCAGACCGGCGATGCTTCCAGCGAAACGCTGTCCTCGAATCCAGGGTCCTTCAGGTCCAGCCTGGCCCATGAATCGCCGGCAGATATCCACGCCTCGAAGTCGTCGGCCCACAGCTCACACGACAGGCCGTTCGCGACCCCGACCGCGGCCTGCACCTGGCCCGGTTCCAGTGCCGCCTCGACCTCGAATTCCTGCCACTCCTCGCCCGACATCGGGACGCTCGACACACGCTTGAGCGCAGCCATCGGCTTCTCGTCCGGATTGACGCCGACTGCCAGGAGCACGGGCTCGTCGTCCGGCTCGACTTCCTTGGTCCGGGTCCGGGCCCGCACCCGCAGCTTCCTTCGGCCCGTGCTGTCCCCAGGCGGGATGTGGGCGTATTGGACGACTGACCGGCTGGCGCGGCTGGCGGTCTTCGGCCGGTTCGCACGCCAGCTCTGGTAGATGCTGGGCTCCTGCAGCCCGATGCCCTTATGCTGCCAGCATACCGGTAGGCAGGTCGCGCTGTCGCCGGGCAAGTCGTAGGGTGCCGGCGTCTGGTCCCTACTGTAGAGTTGGACCGACGGCGCGATGGGGTGGAACAGCTCTTCGAGTCGCTTCCGCAGTTCTCCTCTGCTGTCGGCGTCCTTGACGCGGCTTGCGCCGTGTATTGCGAACGCGTCCCAGTCGACTTCGCTTGCCTCGTCGCTCGGATGGAAGAACCGGACATAGCCGTAGAGCTTGGCGAATGCCCTGAGGTTCCTGACGGACTGGTCTGTGTCCGGCACACCGAGCACCGGGCTTGTGAGGGCTGCGGCCACGAATGCGGCCGTGACGAGCCTGAACATGACAGACATTGTACCTCCTCGGCAGTGGGTCCTGCTCCTGCTGTGTGGCAACCCCGGATTGAGTCAGAATAGGCCGGGGCTGACGGTTGTCAAGACGGCGACTGGTGGCTGTCAGCCGGCAGCGGGAGGAGTGCGCGTCCGGGTGACGAGCAGGAGAAGGACTGCTGTTTTCATTCGCACGACCAGCTTTCTGTCAATCGGACCTCGCTGCCTCCTACCGCCCGAGCCGCCGGATGATTCCGGCCAGGACGTTGTATCCGGGCACCTGTTCCTTGTAACGGCGGTACTGATCCCCGAACTTCTCGATGTTGCCTTCGTCAGTACCTCTGAGGCTGAAGCAGAAGATTACGCAGGCGACTGCGCCGAGCGCGATGATAACCCAGTGCTGGCCGACGAGTGCCAGCGCGAACGCGAACACGAAGAAAGAGAGATACTGCGGGTGGCGGACTACCGAGTAGATTCCGGTGCAGACCAGTTGCGTGGTGTGGACGTAGCTCTTGCCTTTCGCAACACCGGCTTTGCGGCGGAAGTAGAAGATCGGCAGCCAGGCGAACACGCAACCGGCCATCCAGAGCGCGTAGCCCAGGTACTTGAGCACCGGTACGTAGTCCCGGCCGATGATGAACAGCAGGACGAACTGGGCAATCAGTATCGCGCCGCCGATGGACGCCGTTATGTGCCCGCGCCGGTGCGGTGCGCTGTGTTGCGCCCTGGATTCGGGTGGGGCAGGTGCTGTCCGGTCGTTGTTCTCCATACCCGGACGATAGCGGAAACCCGGACGGTGTCAAGTCAGGTTGGTTGGAACGCGATTGCGGCCGCGCCGCGTCTCTTCGTTGACCGGGTGTTTCCTGTTCCTATACTGACCCGGAGAAGCAGCCGACAAAGGAGTAACAGATGAAACAGATCGGTTTCGCGGTTCTGGTTCTTGCCGGGGTCGTTGCACTTGCGCAGGCCCAGGTCGATCCGTCACTGAGTGCGGCCGGCGGCGAGGGTGCCCGGATTGCCGGTTATGACCCGGTGCCGGTCATCCCGATGGAGGACTTCTTCCGGAATCCGGAAAAGACCTATTACCAGTTATCCCCGGACGGGCAGCACGTCTCCTTCCTCCGGCCGTGGAACGACCGGCTCAATATCCACGTCCAGCCGGTCGGCGACACGACCGCGACCCGGCTCACTGCGGCCACCGAACGGGACATCATCGGCTACTTCTGGGCGAACAACGAACGTATCGTCTTCGTCCAGGACCAGGCAGGTGATGAGAATTACCACTTGTACGCGGTGAGCATCGATGGGTCGGGCGTGAAGGAATTGACCCCGTTCGAGAGCACGAAGGTGCGGATTGTCGATGACCTGGAAGACGTCGAGGATGAGATGCTCATCAGCATGAATCGGCGCGACCCACGGGTCTTCGACGTTTACCGCATCGATATCAATACCGGCGAGATCAAGACGATTGCCGAGAACCCGGGCGATGTCTCGGGCTGGATTACCGACCACGACGGCCGGCTGCGGGTTGCCACGTTCACCGACGGGGTAAATACCGGTTTCCGGTACCGGGCGACCGAGGAAGACACGTTTGTGGAGGTAGCCAGAACGGACTTCAAAGAGACGCTGGACCCGCTTTTCTTTACCTTTGACAACCAGAAGTTGTACGTGCGGTCCAACCTCGGCCGCGACAAGACGGCGATATACGAGTACGACCCGGAGGAACAGGAACTGGGGGAACTGATATTCGAGCATTCTGAAGTCGATGTCGCCGGTCTCCTCAGGTCGCGGAAGCGGAAGCGGATTACCGGCGTCCACTACGTCACGGACCGGCGGCACTATCATTTCCTCGACGACTGGCGGGCGCAATTGCAGGCGGACATCGACCGCCTGTTGCCCGGGTACGAAGCATATCTTGCCGACCTGAGCCGGGATGAGTCAAAGGCCCTGGTCCGGAGCTATTCCGACCGGTCCCTCGGCGCTTACTACTACTTCGTGCCGGAGACAAAGGAGCTGACGAAGCTGACGGACGTGAGCCCGTGGATTGACGAGCGAATGCTGGCGACGATGGACCCGGTGTCATACCGGTCAAGGGACAGCCTGCTCATCCACGGATACCTTACCCTGCCGGTCGGGGTCGAGCCGCGGAACCTGCCCGCGGTGATGCTGGTCCACGGCGGGCCGTGGTCCAGAGACGTGTGGGGCTTCCGGAGTTCAGTGCAATTCCTGGTCAATCGTGGCTACGCGGTGTTCCAGGTCAACTACCGGGGTTCGACCGGATACGGCAAGAGCTTCTGGCAGGCCGGCTTCAAGCAGTGGGGCCGGGCGATGCAGGACGATATCACCGACGGCGTTCACTGGCTGGTCAAGCAGGGCATAGCTGACCCGACTCGAATCGGGATATACGGCGCGTCGTACGGCGGGTATGCAACCCTGGCCGGCCTGGCGTTCACTCCCGACCTGTATGCCTGCGGGGTGGACTATGTCGGCGTGTCCAATCTGTTCACGTTCATGAACAGCTTTCCGCCCTACTGGGAGCCGTACCGCGAGATGCAGTACGAGATGGTCGGTGACCCGGTGAAAGACAGCGTCCTGCTGGCGCAGGTATCGCCGGCTCTTCACGCCGACCGGATCAAAGCGCCGCTGTTTATCGCCCAGGGCGCGAACGACCCGCGCGTCAAGAAGTCCGAGGCCGACCAGATGGTCGCGGCCCTGAAGGAACGCGGCATCGACGTGCCGTACATGGTGAAAGAGAACGAAGGCCACGGGTTCGCCAACGAGGAGAACCGGTTCGATTTCTACCGGGCGATGGAGGAATTCCTCGGCCGGCACCTCGGCGGCAGAGTCGAGAGAAGAAGTGAAGGTGAAGGGATGGAGTCCGGAGGATAGCGGGCGGCGTTTCGGCCCGGGGCAACGCTGCAGCCCGATTGACCGGGTTTGTTGAGGGTTCTGCTTGACACAGCGGGTGCAGTGATATGGGGGAAGGTTGATGGATAGCCGATGGCAGTTGACTGCTTGGCGGGCACGTCGAGGATTTGCGACCGCAACGATGCGTAAGCGGCAGCACAGCAAGGGAGGGGCCGTGAGACGCCACCGGTTCGACTGACGAGGACGGAGAGATTGCTGAGTATCGCTGGGAGTTCGGTGACGGCGGCGAAGCGGCAGACAGCGTAGCGACGCACGTCTACTACCAGCCCGGCGACTACAACGTCCGGCTGGAAGTCATCGACAATGAAGGCGGCATCGGGTCTGTGGTGCAGACGATATCCGTTCCGGAATAGCTGGGCGCGGGCGGTGTAAGAGCCCAGGAGTTTCGTCCCGCCAAGGCCGAAACGGTCCCGGGGTGGCCTGTCGGTCATCAGTTGGGAGCGGTTGACGCGGCCGGAGTCCTAGATAGACTGGGAACTGAGGAAAATGTCATGAGTCCACAAATTTCGGTCGACCGGGATAGAATCGCGGAGTTCTGCCAGCGGAACCACATCAGAGAGCTGTCCTTTTTCGGCTCGGTGCTGAGAGACGACTTCGGCCCGGACAGTGACGTCGACGTGCTGGTCGAGTTTGAGCCCGGGCACTTCGTGGGTTTCAGTATCATCGACATGGAGGATGAGTTGTCCCGGATGCTCTGCCGCAGGATTGACCTTGTTACTGTGAATGCTCTCAACCACCGGATCCGGGACCGGGTGTTGGCTGAAGCAGAGTCTCAGTATGCCCACGCGTAACGACCCGGTTGACCGAGACCAACTCTACCTGGGTCACATGCTCGACATGGCGCACAAGGTTGTCGAGAAGACCCAGGGAGTCAGTCGTGAGGAGTTCGACCGCAGCGAAGATCTGCGTTTCGTTCTTACGCACCTGGTTCAGATTATCGGCGAAGCAGCCCGCCGGGTTTCCGGCGAGTTCCAGGCTGTTCATCCTGAGATACCTTGGCACAGCATCATCGGCATGCGTCACAAGGTGGTTCATGACTACCTGGATGTGGACTACAACATCGTTTGGGATGTAGCCACCGGCGAACTACCGCCGCTTATCGCCAAGCTCGAGAATCTGGTTCAATAGCCCGTGCTGCCGGCCGTGAGCGGTCGGTTGAGGGTCGTTCGTGCGCTGGGAAGAGCCCAGGAGTTTCGTCCCGCCGAGGCCGAGAGTAACCCTTGACGAACTTTTGCTTGACAGGGGGTTGGTCCTGAGGTAAACACATCGGTGTTACAGGATTTGGGGTCCGGAGTAATGGGACTACGGGCCGAAACAACAATCTGGGGTCGACGCAACCCGCGCTGGTGAGGGGACAGGTGCGTTGCCCGAGCAAGGAGGAAGCATGAGATGGCGCAATCCGTTCGCGGTGGCACCTTGGGGGTCGGTTTGCTGAATTTCACGACGGCGGAGTCTGGTCTGCCATGTAGGACGTGGCTTAGGAGGTGATCTGTGCGTCAGTTGTCGAATGATGGCGTGAGCTTGTGGAAACCCCTTGTCTATGCATTGTTGCCGACTGTGATTCTGTTCGGAGCTGTTCTTGCCTTGGGCGAGTACGGCGGCTGGCTATCGATCGACCAGAAGCTCGCGAGTCAGGTCTTCCTTTTTCTCTTCCGACCACGGCAGTTACCTGTACAGGCCGCGACAACCTATCTCTTCTGGGTCGCGGTTAGCTTCATCTTCATGAGAGGATACTCACTTGCCAAGGAGCGGCGGGCCAGGAAGGATCTCGGACTCGAGGCGCTGGAGAGCATTTCACGTGATGATGCGGTTGGACTTGCAGCGAACCTGTCTCAGAAGCCACGGCAGACGACAGAGATTCGGCGCCTATCCGCGCTACTTCGTGCGTTTGCCAGCCGCGAGGAGCCAATTGCCCTCAATGAGGAGCTTTCGAGAAGCGACCAGGAACAGGTCGAACGAGGGCACCTGCTTATCAACGCTCTGAAGCATCTCATCCCAGTCCTTGGTTTCTTCGGGACTGTTCTGGGTCTGTCCTGGGGTATGGTTTCATTCCCCCAGGCAGCTGCCGGGGCCAAGAGCGTTGAGGAGTTGAGGGTCACTCTTCAGGAATTCGCGTCATCACTCAGTGTTGCTTTCGAGACGACACTCCTGGCTCTCGGATACACGATCATCCTCGTGGTACTTGTGTCCTTGCTGAGGCAGCGAGAAGAAGCTTTTGTGACACAGATAGACGAGATTGCCAAGGAGGCGATGGGCAGATTCAGGCACGATGAGCCACGGAGCACCGGAGACATGGTCGCTGCGCTCCGGGCGTGGCTGCCCGAACTCGAGCGGTCCGTCTCCGGGGGCGCAAGCCGGTTCTTGAATTCGTTGTCAGCGCAGAGCGAGCAGCTTGCCGTGGAGATCAGGAAGACGGCGGACACCAGCGCCGACCGGCTTGCGTCGGAGGCCCGGTCGGCGAAGGCAGACATGCAGGCCTCGCTGACGCAGGCGACCAGTGAGCTCCATCAGCGCATCACAGAAGCAATGGCTCAGAGTACTAGTCAGCTTGCTACGGAACTGCAGTCAATCAAGGCCAAGCTGGAGATACCGCCCAGGTACCAGGTAATCGTCCGTCCTGCTCCAGAGGAGGAGCATGACTGAGGGAGCCACAGAGATACTGCTGCTCCTGTGCTGTCTCGTGGGAGCAGTAGCGTTTGTCTGCTTTGCCATGGGGGCAGTGACATTGGGGACGGCAATCGATGCTGACGAGCAATATGACCTCGACGCGCTGACCGACGAACACGACAGTCTCCGCTCAGAAGTAGAGGCGCGCATGCAACTGCTTTCTGAGCTGCGAAAGGAACTCGAGGACCTGGAGAGACTTCGGGCGTCCGCGGGCAGTGCTGAGGAACGTGGAAACCTCCGACTGTACAAGCGAGAGCACGACAGCCTGAGGGCAGTTCGCAGCCGACTGGAGGCTGAACTCCGGGAGATGCGCAGCGCGACTACGATAAGGGCAGATGACGGGCCTGCGTCGGAATTGCAGGCGATGGATGAGAGGCTGGTCGGTCTGCGAGACTCACTGGAGAATCTGCAAGCTAAGGACGAACTCGAAGACATCACCGACCTTGACCTGCTGAGACAGCAGGTCGTGGACGCTCAGCGCCGGATTGAGATGCTTAGGGCCGCTCCACCGCGCGGCGAGGTTGATGAGAATACGTTCAATCCCTATGCAGCGATGGCTGGTGCGAGGCGTTTCTCCTCGCCGCTCTTTGTCGAATGTGTCGGATCGCGGGTCGTCTTCCATCCCGACGAGGAGACGCTCGGGGTCTACTTCAACCCGTTTCCCAGCAGGACGGAGTCGCACGACGCCGTAGTTGTCATGGTCCGTCCCAGTGGCCTTGAGGTTTTTGGCAACTGCGTTGGGTGGGCGGAACATGCAGGGCTCCCTCTCTGCTACGAGCCAATCGACGAAGGCTGGAGCTTGGACTTCGCTAGGCCGTGATACGGAAGACAGACGGCTCCTCTCTCTCCTTCATGGGGATTTTCCAGGACCCAATGCTGACCATAGTCGGGTTGGTTCTGTTCGGGACCATATGGATGGCCATACCCGGTGAAGTGCGGCCGTCAGCAGAAGCGCTCGAGGAGATCTGGTCACAGTCGGATACGCTGAGGAGAACTGCGGTTGCGCTACTCGACTCGGTTCACGCTGCCAGAGTTGACCTTCAGGACGCAGCGAAGACGGGTCGCGTTGACGTCGGGGCCACAATCGATAGCGTCAGCAGGAGCATTGCCAGCGTGGAGGAGGACATTCAACGCATCAGTGACGAGATAGGCCTTGAATCTGAGAAACCGGTTGAGCCCGACAGTGTTCCTGAGCAAGCTGACTTCGAGAGACGGGTCAGGATGAACCAGAAAGAGCTACGAAAGGTGGCGCAACGAATCGAGCTGGCGCTCGCCCGTCGAACGCTCAGACAGATGCGGGACAGCCTTGCTGCTCTTTATGCACAACGTGACGAGACGCCGCCTCGAAACCCGCTCGGGGCGACAGGTAGTTTCGGCGTTGTGCAGGCGACCACCAAGGAGGTTACGTTCATAGAATTGGCTGGTGGGCGCCTGTTCCCGATGGACGAGACCCATCATAGGGCTCCTCGCTGTTTCATGTGGGTAGACCGAAATCGAGCTTGCCGGCAATCAGGTAGATCATTGTGATGAAGTTCTTGGCCGTACGGTAGCCCCGCGCCCGCGTCTTTGCCGCCTGCGCCAAGCTGTTGATCCCTTCCAGAATGCCGTTGTTCACTCTCGACTCAAACCACCGCAGTATTCCGGCCCAGTGCCGCTTGATGGTGGCCGCCGCCGCCCGCATCGGCGCAAGCCGACTCCGAACCGCCCACGAATGCCACCGCCGCAGGAATGTTTCGGCTTCCTCGGCCGTCTGACTCCAGAACTCTTGAAAGACAAGCCGTAGATGGTAGGCACGAGCCGTCTTCAGTTTGAACTTCTTCATGCTCAACCGCTCAATTGTCGCCACCTGCCGCGCCGTTAGATTCTCTGGGTTTTTGAGCCAAAGGTATCGGGTTTTCTTCAGCTCCGGACGGCTCTGTCGTTCCTGACGGCGTACTTCATCCACCGCCTCGTTGATAATCTTCAGTACGTGGAACTTGTCAAACGTCAGGTGCGCCTGCGGGAAATGTTCCTCGACACCGCTGATGTAGGCGGGTGACATGTCACAACAAACCTCGCTGATGGCTTCGGCCCCACCGCCGTGAGCGATCAGGTCCTCCTTGAATACCCCGATGGTTGCTGCGTTCCTGCCCTCGGTAGCGAATAACACCTTGCTGCGTTCCAGGTCCACGAAGAGACTGACGTAGTTCTGACCGCGCCGGCTCGCCGTTTCATCAACGCCGACCTGCTCCACGGTCGAGAAATCCTCTTTGGCCCGAGCATCAGCAACATAGTGGCCCAGCACCCGCCACAACCGGGTATCGTGCTCCTTTACGATACGGGCCAGCGCCCTGATCGGCATCTGCCCGGCAAGTGTCATTATCAGTGCCTCGAACAGCAACGTGAAACCGCTGCCTGGACGCGCCCACGGCACGTTGACCACCTTGGTGCCGCAGGTCTCACATTGTACCCGTGGGACTCGGGCGTGCAGGTAAGTCTCGTACTGGAAGAAGTTCAGATGCCGCCAGGTGTGCTCCTCGGTGTCATACGCCTTGCACCCTTCTCGGCCACACTCCGGACAGGGAAACGTGCCGCCCCGGACAAAGTCGATGCCAATGTCCAGACGGCCTTGCTCGGGGTCAAACGTACACTGCGTCACCTGCCACGGAGGAACCAAACCCATTGCCAACTCGAACAGATCTGTATCTTTCATAGTACCTGAAGCTAGCCACCAGATACGTCTCAGTCAACAACTCTACCCACACAGAATAGCGAGGAGCCCATCATAGGTTCGATGGGCCCTACGTAGATGCCACCGGTCGGAACGTCACTCTCGTGACACGGAAGGCGTCCAGGGGGAAGCCTGTCAGCTACATGAGTACGGTGCTGGGCGAACTGAACTCAAGGAAGGACTGCATCGTCTTCCTCCTTCGTGCTGACTCTTATTCGGCATTCCGAAGCGCAAGAAGGACGGCGCAAGGCAGTGGTTTCGAGGTTGGGTGGGCACCGCTGACGGCCGACGAAATCAGGACTAGCTCGGGCGGGCGCACCCCTGGCGTCGTACCTCCATGATGATGTTCTGTTTTGGTTGAGTGATTTCGAGACTGGTAGAAGGGAGAGCAAAATGAGATGTACAGCGGCCGTCAAGCAGCAGATGCGAGAACCGCGCGGGGCTTGGCTACCTGTCGTGGTGGTCATCTGCATGTTCTCGTTCGCGGTTGCAGCTGAGCCTGCGTACCAGGTGGACCCTGAGGTGACGGCAGCAGTCCTCACTGAGGACTGGGACCGGGCTGCCGAGCTCCTGGGTGATGTGGATACACTTACAGCATCACCTGTGCTTCGATTGCTCAAAGGCCACACGTGTCTGGCACTGAATGAGAACAACATGAGCATCTGCCTGTTTCTGGACGTGCATACAGGGGACAGCAGTGAGGTCGTGGAGAATCTCACTTCCTGGCGGGCCTGGGCCGGCAGTTTCGTCGCCCAGAACCCCAGCAGTCCAATAGCGCATTACTTCGCTGGTGACGCAAAGGCCCGGCAGCACAAGTGGGATGAGGCGATGGGCTTCTTCAATCGTGGGCTGGAACTCAAGCCCGGGGATGCGCTGTTGCTCAGCGCCCGCGGCGCGGCCTATGCGAACCAGGGAAAGACTGCTGCCGCGCGTGTTGATTTCGATGCGGCGACACGGGGAAGTCCCCCGCTGGCCGACGCGTACGCCAACATCGGCGCACTGCGGATGCAGCAGAAGAACGGGGCCTCCGGCGCAATGGCAGCCTTCACTTCGGCCTTGGATCTTTCTCCCGAGTTTGCTTTGGCGCTATATGGAAGGGGCTGTGTCAGTCTTGTGCTGGACAGCATTGACAAGGCCAAGCGCGATATGGACGCCGCGGCTTCGAAGACTCTGTGTGCTGCTGGGCGCGCGCTGCTTGACGCTAACAAGCTGAGGGTTGTGGCGCACGTCTATGGATTGAAGCCGGAGGAAGTTGCGAGCGCACTGGCGGACACATCCCGCGACGCAGGGACTGTCTTCGACGCCAAGGTGGGAAGGGTCGACGACCTGTTCGACAACTACCTCGGCCGCCAGACCCAAGGGAACTTCAACGCACTTGCGGGGGTGTTCGGACGTCTCCCGAAGTTTGAACAAGAGAAGTTCTTTAACGAGAGAATGAAGCCTGTGATGGCCTCCATGCCCGATTTCCAGAAGCACAACGATGAAGTCCGCAGCTGGAACAAGCCAGGCGGCGTCGCCAGTTGGGTCGCCGATATCCTGAAGCTCGGTCCTCTCGGTAGCCCGTTCGTACCCCCCCCGGGCAGGTCGCCTTGGCTGCAGGTGGCATCGCGGGCGGGAAGATGTCGGGTTGGAGCGGCGAATTCGTCAAGACATCCAATGTGTTCGATGACCTAACCGGCAGGTCCTCGATGCCCAAGATGCCAACCGGTGGCGTCGATGCCAGTTGGGCCAAGGCCAATTGGGATGACGGTGATTGGCCGTTCCTACCCTACTATGGGCTAATGTACGTGATGGACACTGGTGGGTTGCCCGCGCAGACAAAGGAGTAAGCATGGATGGTTTTGTGCGCGGCGCTCGTCTGCGGGCGTTGGTTTTGCTGCTTGCTCTGTCGGCATCCCAGTCGCTGGCGGGGTCATTCGTCGCATTCTCGCTCGGCGAGGCCGAGGGTCGGCTTAGGGCGAGCGGGCGCGGCGACCGACAGGTCCTGTCCGTCGGCGGCATCACCCGACCGGCGGGTGTGGTATTCGACCGCGAAACGAAAGACATCATTCTGGTCGGGCAGGTCAACCCCGACGAGAAGCCGGTCTCACTGGACGACTTCGTAGTTGCCCTGAAGGCGGTCTTTGTTCACAATGCGTGGCCGCTCGTCAGTATCGACAAGACTGCCGACACTAAGAGCACTGGACAACAGTCAGTCCGTTTTGGGGGCGGCATTGAGAACACCGCGTTCGGGAAGCAATTGCTGGAAGCGGATGTTGTCCTGAAACAGCTTGGCCTCGGGCGTAAGAGCGCGAACGTATGGGGCGTTGAGTCGTACTTCGATATGTTCCGGCGGCGCTGGGAGCAGACCGGCGAGCGCAGCCAGGTCAGCAGCCGGTTCTGGTTTACTGCCGGAGAGCCCGTGTGCGCGTCGCGGACCGGCGTGGCGATTATCAAGAAGTCCGGGGTTCAAGTCGAGACCGAGGTGCTTGCAGCCTTGGTGGACGGGAAGCCCGCAGCAAACCTGAAGGGAGTGGAAGACGAGGTTGGCGACCGGTTCGCGTCGGCCATGACAGGCAGTTACGATGACCTGTGTCAGTATTACCCGGAGTTGGCAAGAGTCAACGTGCTGTTCAACGTCGTGGGTCTGGCTGCAGGCATCAAGCGGCTGAGCCAGATGGACCCTTCCGTTGACGCGAACCTGGCATATTGGCTTCGTTCCTGTAGCGTTCCGCGGGTCCAGACGCTTGCCGACTACCCGCTAGTGGCAAGGGATACGACCCTCGAACTCTCAGGGCAACGGTGGCAGATGTCGGTTGACGGCGGCGTTGAACTCCGAGGCCTAGTTCTGGATTTGATGGACGGCTCCGAGGATGCGTTTCGCGAGATTGTCCTGCGGACAAGGCCTGCGGGCAAGGCGCTGACATGGCCGGTTCCTCTCGAGGGATGGAACGTCCCGGGCTATGCCGATAGTCCGGCATCGGCGGGCAGCGCTACGGATTTGGGCGTTGGTTCGGCACGAAACCAACCGAGTTGCTCCATTACGAGAGACGTATTCCCGGTCGGCTCGACCCCGACGGTCGACGCGTTCGCGACCAGCTACGCCTCCCCGCAGCTCAAACTGGACCTCCCTCAGTTCCGAGAGCAGCCCAAACTGGCTGCGCAGGCCTATGCACCCGACATCGGTGGCGTGATGATGCGTGGAGCCGCCAAGGTGCCGGGCGGAGAGGCGAAGGTTGACCTGGCGGCTGGCGACTTCTCGCTGATTGTCGAGGGCGAGAACGCGAAGCTTGACCCGGCCGCGTTCCGGCAGTTCGTTACGGCCTTGTGGGCGGTGTACTTCACGCGACAGGACCCGGGTATATCAATAGACCCGATTGCTCCGGGACTCATTGACAAGCATCGCGTCCGCTACATCGGCAATGTTGTGAACACTGATCTTGGTCGAGTCATGCGCGAGGCTGACTACGTAATGAAGAAGGCTCTTCGCGCTTTTGTGTGGGTGATCTTGGCGGATTTGGCTGCTCATAGACG
>CBDUVZ010000017.1:0-32578 GCA_965370805.1 uncultured bacterium
CCCGGGGTCCAGTTGATCGCTTCGACTGCGCCGACAGCCCAAACCTCGCCACCTGACGGCCGGTCGAGCGTCACGGTCGGCGTAGCGAGGATGGTGAAGTCGCCGCTCGCGGCTTCCGCAGCACCGGCGATGTTGGTTACTGTAACCTTGATTCTGGCGTCAGTGCGGGGGTCGTCAGGCACGGGCCAGTTGTAGGTGTTGGTGCCCGTGGCCACTTCAGCCCGGAAAGCCCAATTGATACCGCCGTTGGTCGAATACCAGACCGTATCGATGGCCGAAGCGCCGCCGCCCGGGGTCCAGTTGATCGCTTCGACTGCGCCGACAGCCCAAACCTCGCCACCTGTCGGCCGGTCGAGCGTCACGGTCGGCGGCAGCAGATCGCCCCACAGGCCGACGTTGTCGATCTGCCACCAGTAATCCCAGTCAGCGCCACAGAGGTAGTGGAAGCGGATCTGCACGCTGTCCTGTATGTCCGCCCAGGCCGAGATGTCGTGGGTCTGGTGGTTCGGGCCATTGTCGCCGATCCATTCCTGAACCAGGTTCCAGGGGCCGGCCAGAGTGTTGCGCACGTAAACGCGGGCGGTGTCTATGACAGTGAAGGAGTTGAAGTAGTGGTCGTACTGGAGGGTAATGTTGATGTACGCCGAACAGTCGATCCAGGGCGTGAACATCTCGTCATTCTCGAGTTGGTGCGAAGCGTCCGAATCGATGCCGGCGTACTGCCCGGTCGCGCAGAGATTGGGTCTCGTCTGGTCGGTCCGCCAGAAGTCTGATCCGGCGTTGCTGACCTGGGTCCAGTTGGTCGGCAGCGCTCCACCGACACAGGCCTCGAAAGCCTCCGGAACTCCCGATACCGGCCAGAACGGCGGCGTCGGCGTCACCCCGTGGTCCACGACGATGTAAGCGGTACTGCTTTCGTTCCAACCGTCGCAGATGATGTAGTACGACGTCATGTCGTCGGTTGAGCGGAGCCCGACCGCGAACCAGTCGGCGGCCAGTTGTGCCTGGAGGTCGCTGGCCGCCATGGCACCGAGGTCGTAGTTGTACCAGCCGGGTGTGAAGCCCGCGGGTTCCTCCCGGTGGCGGTAGAGCGGCCCCTGGATGTCGGCGTAGACGGTCGCGGCCGCAGCGGTGACCGGGTAGGTAGATATCTGGGTGAGGTCGTAGTAGGGATGGTGGGTGCTGTTGACGTAGTAGTAGAGTTCGACCGAATTGATGAAGTCGCCATCCGGGATCGCCGAGATATCGAAGCACCAGTAGCCGTCTTCGGTGTCGTACCCACGGACCATGCTCGTGTTGGTACGCGTGGTTGCATCAACCGAGCCGGTTTCGTTGGCGGCGTTCAGCGGGTAGCAGTTCGTTATCGCGTCGGTGCCGCCGGTGCGCGGCGCATGCTGCGCGGGCGTGCCGGTATAGTCGGCATCGGCCGCATGCTTCATGAGGGTACGGACCGGAATGCCTGTGGCTGCTGACTTGGCTTCGTAGTCGGGTGTGTTTCCGGCTACGGCCAAGCCTGCAACCAGGAACACAACCATGACAAGCATGGCGCATCTGCGTGTCTGCATCTTGCCTCCTTTTGTTGAACTTGCTTTCGTGGCGTACGAGGAATACCAGTCCGCCACGACTGCTCTATTGTCGCTATTTTCTCGGATGTGATCTCACCCAGATGTAGATTATAGAACTTCACCGGTGCCGGTCAAGCCGGGATTGCCTCCCGAATCCGACAGGACTCTCCGGCCGGGCAGAAAGGACAGGGAATGACCAAGAGCAAACTAACCACAGATGGACACGGGAGGAGAAGTCAGAGTGCAGAATGCAGAAGTCAGAACCGCAGACAGGAGATAGCCGCCAAGACCGCCGGGAGGAAAACCACAGATAAACACGGATGGACACGGATAAGAACCGGGAGTCCGGACTCGTCACCCGGAACTGCAGTAACCGCCAAGAGGAATTGTCAATTGCGCACGACGGACTGGGGTCGATGCCGCCGAGGCATGGAACGAAGTGACGCGGCAATCTCAAGCGCAGACGGAGCGGAGAGAAAGTAACCACGGATAAACACAGATGAACACAGATGATTTGGAGCGAACGACGGAAGTGAACCACGGATGGACACGGGAAGAGAGGGGAGAAGTCAAAGTGTAAAGTGCAGATATCGAAGTGCAGAATGAGGAGACTGCCAAGTGGGCTGCTTGACTATGACGCCCGGTGTGTTAGATTTCAGGTAGTCAATGGAAGCGCACCAAAGCTCAACAGGAGGATGTATGAGAAGTATCGTATTGTGCTCGGTTCTGGCAGTACTGGCGCTGTTCGTTGCGACGGCGACCGGTCAGGTCGGAGTTATCGGGGTGGTCTCGACCGGCGATCACACCGAGGAGATGACCCGGGCGACATTCCGGGCTGATTCGATGTACTATTACAATACCACGGGATGGGGCGGCCCACCCGGCACCGAAGACACTTTTGATTTCGGGGAATTGACGCAGTGGCCCAACGTGATAACGCTGTACTTCACGGAGGACGGCCGTGACGACTCGCTCGTCGCCGAATTCCCGGTCGAAGACAGTTGGTACCTGCTGCCGCGTTCCCGGCCGACGGCGGCCAAGGTTAAGTTCATTGCGCTTTCCGGTGGAGTCGAGGAACTTCCGGAAGCCGGCGCGCGGCCGATGCTTGAGGTCTCGCCTTCTGTGTTGACCGACCAGGTGTTCATCCGGGCCGCGAACGTGCTCGAACCCGGGGCCGGTCTTGAGGTGCTGGATGCGCTCGGGAACCGGGTGCGGAGCTTCCCGACCGGCGTGCTGAACGCCAGTTGGGCTGGAAAGGACGATGCGGGTCGGGCGCTGGCCGAGGGCGTCTATTTCTGCCGGCTCGTGGCCGGGGATCATTCAACGGTCCGCAAGGTCCTGCTCGCCCGCTGAGCGGAGTTGTTATCTGCAAAGGGGCGCTTTCGGGCGCCCCTTCCGCCGTAGAAGCCCGAGCGGGAGAGGAAATTGACCACAGATGAACACGGGAAGAGAAGTCAAAGGGCAGAATGCAGAAGTCAGAATGCAAAGGGCAAACTCGGCATTCGCCATTGCGATGGCCGCTGGCCCGGGTGCTTGCTTTGCCCCACCGGCTTGGGTAGCATTGGGGATGGCTGAGAAGTGTGCTTTGTGCCGGCGGGCGAAAGCATCCCGGGAGTGTCCAGCCCTGGGACAGACTATCTGTTCGCTCTGCTGCGGCCGGGGGCGGGGCCGGAGAATCGACTGTCCGCTTTCGTGCCACTGGTTCCGGGAGGGAGGCATTCGGGCCCTGACCATGATGTTCGGGTTCGGCGGAGACCGGGAGTTCGAATCCTCGGCTCTTGACCTGCTCCATAACCTGCGGCTGGCGATTGTCCGCGTCATGCGCGATCGGGATCGGGACCTCGGGAACGCGGAGGCAATCGAGGCCCTGGAGAACGCGGCTCAGACGGTTCGGACCAGGACGAGCGGTCTGATTTACGATTACAGGTCGGCCAATCCCAGGGTCCAGCGGGTGACCGACGAACTGGCGCTGGTGCTGGACCGGCACCAGAAGGGCGAACAGGGGTTCCACAGGGTTGAAGGCGATATCCTGTCGCGTACGCTTCGGTATCTGAAGCGGCAGTTCGAGTTGGCGGAGAAGCGGGGCGCGAGCTACCTCGACCTGGCGGCGCAGACGGTCGGGAACGAGTACGCCGCGCAACCGTCCGGCGACAACCGGGGGATCGTCTCGCCCGGGCACACAGGCGAGCGTCTCCCAAACGCATCGTCCCGGGAAACCAAGAGTTGATTTCCGGCGTCAAAAGACGGAAGCCGTAAAGGAAATGACCAATGACCAACGAGCACACTAACCACGGATGAACACAGATGAGGGCCGGAAGGAATAACCGCCAAGGCCGCCAAGAACGCCAAGGTGGAGGAGCGGAGCGGAATAAACACCAAGGCACCAAGAACACCAAGTCAGGAAATGACCAATGACCAGGCTGTGATGATTGATGAGGAGGATAGGATATGAGTAGACGGATTTCTCTGAGACTTGTGGGTGCGATTCTTGCGCCCGCGGTGCTGGTTGCTTTCGTGGTCGGCCTGATTGCCGCCGGGGTGCTGAACTTCGCGCCGCACCGCGCCGAAGCCGCACCGGAAACGTCGCTGCCGGTGTCCGGGCCCGGCGGGAGTCCGGGTCAGGACGACCCGTTTGTCCGGGTGGCGGATGCCGTCATTCCCACCGTGGTCAATGTTTCGGCCGAGAAGACCGTCACGACCGGCAGTCGGAGCCTTCCCGGGATGCACTCGCTCGAAGAGATGTTCCGGCAGTACTTCGGCGAGGGCCCTGGTTTGCCGCACGGGCAGCAGCGGCAGTCGCTCGGTTCGGGCGTTGTTATCGACCCGGATGGGTATATCGTTACCAACAACCATGTGGTGGCCGATTTCGATGAGATTACCGTCAAGCTGTCGGATGGGACCGAGTTCAAGGGTAAGGACGTCGAGGTCGTCGGCCGGGACCCGAAGACCGACCTCGCGGTCATCAAGGTGAATGCCGACCGGCCGCTGTCCGCGATTGAGTTCGGTGACGCCGACCGGATTCGCGTCGGCAGTTGGGCGATTGCGGTCGGCAATCCGTTCGGCTTGCAGAGTACGGTGACGGTCGGCGTGGTTTCGGCCAAGGGGAGGTCCGGGATACCTCTGCCCGAGGGTCCGAGCTACCAGGATTTCATCCAGACGGATGCGTCAATCAACCCCGGCAATTCGGGTGGAGCCCTGGTCGACAGCCGGGGAAAGCTGATTGGCATCAATTCGGCTATCCGTTCGCCGGTCGGCGCCAATGTCGGCATCGGGTTTGCGGTGCCGGTGGATATGGTGAAGTCGGTCACCCGGCAGTTGATCGAGCACGGGCGGGTAATCCGCGGGTTCTTGGGAATCCGGCCGCAGGCAGTGACCGAGTCGATGCGCAAGGCACTCGGGCTCGACGACGCGAATGGCGTGCTGGTCGGCGAAGCGCTTCCGGACATGCCGGCCAGGAAAGCGGGAATCAGGGATGGCGACGTCATCATCCGGATTGACGACAAGCCGATCAAGGACCTCGAGCAGTTCCGGCGGGACGTCGCCGATTTCCGGCCCAATACCACTATCCGTGTGACCGTGTTCCGTGACGGCAAGCACCTGACCAAGAAGGTGAAGTTGACCGAGTTCCCGGAGGATAAGCAGGTCAGTGCAGCAGAGCCGGCGGAGCCGGAGAACTGGCTGGGACTGGCAGTGAGTCGCGGCGACCCAGATGGAGTCGTCGTGGTCGGCGTCGAACCGGGCAGCCTCGCCGATGACGCCGGAATCCGGCGCGGCGACCGGGTAATCCGGATTGAGGACCGGAAGATTGAGGGCATGGGTGACTACAACCGGGCGGCCCGGGAGCTTGCCGGGCAGAGCCGACCGCTGCTGTTCCGACTCAAGCGGGGAAGCTCGAAGCTGTACGTGGCGGTCGAGCCGGTCGAGTAGTTGTTGACCTTGGCCGGTTTTTCTGCCAGAATCAGGTAAGAAAAAAGGAGGCCTTAGCCGCCAGACGTCGTAGTTGACCGCAATAGCATCACCTGAACCAGGCTCCGGGCCTGCAGAAGAGGCAGTGACCCGGGCCAATCCACCGCGGCACGGCAACGCCGGCCGGCGGTTCAGTTCTATCGGGAGGGATTGTGAGTAGCCCCCGGATTCTTGATGGCAAATCGACCGCTCGGGATGTCCGCCGGGAGGTCAAGACCAGGGCCGCGCGTCTCCGCGAGCAGGGTGTGGTTCCCGGCCTGCGGATACTGCTTGCCGGCGGGTTTGCACCTTCCGCAATCTACGTCCGGAACAAAGAGAGGGCCTGCGCTCGCGTTGGCATCGGCGTCGAGGTCGCCCGGTTCCCGGACGGCGTTTCCTACACGGAACTGAAGCAACTCGTGCTGCGCTGGAACGACGACCAGGCAGTGCACGGCGTTATCGTGCAACTCCCGCTGCCGGCCGGTCTGGATTCAGGACGGCTGATTGAGGAGCTGAACCCGGCAAAGGACGTGGACGGATTGACCCCGACCAGCCTCGGGCGGTTGGTTGCCGGTAGACCCGGGTTCCTGCCCGCGACCCCGGCCGGGATTGTCGAATTGCTGTCCCGCAACGGTATTGAAGTCGCGGGCAAAGACGTTGTGGTCGTCGGGCGGAGTGAACTGGTCGGCAAGCCGCTGGCCAATATTCTGCTGCTGCGCGACAAGCGCGGAGACGCGACGGTAACCGTATGCCATTCGAAGACCCGGGACCTTGCCGGAGTGTGCCGGCGGGCCGAGATACTGGTCGTCGCGGTCGGCCATCCCGGTCTGGTGACCGGCGATATGGTCCGGCCCGGGGCGGTAGTGGTCGACGTCGGTATCAATCGCACCGACGACGGACTCGTCGGCGACGTCGATTTCCCGGCTGTTGTCGAGGTGGCGAGCGCAATCACCCCGGTTCCCGGTGGTGTGGGGCCGATGACGGTTGCGATGCTGCTGGTCAATACGGTGACCGCGGCGGAGGAGCAGAGCAAGGAAATGCCGAATGACGAATGAGGAAGGAAACCGCCAAGAGCGCCAAGGCCGCCAAGGTGGAGAGCCGGAGCGGAGATGAGGAGGGGGCGGGCGGACGAGGAACAGAAACCACCGATGAACACGGATAGACACAGCCAGAGGGATTTGAGATTGAGGCTCGGCAAGGACCGCCGGATGATAAACGGCTGGCTGTCCGACGCGCTACGTTTCGGCCGGGAGGTTCCTCAAAGTCTGACCCGGGCGATGCGCTACGCGGTCCTGGGTCCGGGCAAGCGCATCCGCCCGATTCTGGTCCTGGAGTCTTTCCGCGCGGCCGGGGGCAAAGATGACGGGTGGATTGTTCCTTTCTGTTGCGGGATTGAGATGATTCACGCTTTCTCACTGGTGCATGATGACCTTCCAAGTATGGATAATGATGACTTCCGCCGGGGGCGGCCGGCCGTTCATCGGAAGTTCGGCGAGGCGACCGCCATCCTGGCGGCCGACGCCCTGTTTGCCTACGCGTTCCGGCTGTTCTGTTCCAGTCCGGCCCCGGCCGGGAGACGACTCAAGGCAATCGAGGTGATTTCGCTCGCGGCTGGCCCGGCCGGGATGGCGGGGGGGCAGTTGCTTGACATCACCGCGAACCGGCGGACGAGCGGGCGGACCCTTGACCGGGTGCAGCGTATGAAGACGGCTGATTTCCTGGCCGCATCGGTTGTCTGCGGGGGCATTATCGGCGGCGCGCGGCAGGGCGTGCAGGACCGGTTACTGGAGGCCGGACTGCTGCTTGGTGCGCTGTTTCAGATGACGGATGACCTGCTCGATGCCGGAGGGACCGAAGACGACGACAAGGTAACGGTTGTCAGCGCCCGGGGCCGGGAAGCCGTCCGGCGGAGCGCGGCAGCCAAGACACGGCAGGCGGAGCAGGTGCTGTCCGCTCTCGGCCGGCGCTACGAGGTCCTGGCCGGTTTTCCCCGGTTGATACTCGGGCGGACTTCCTGAGCTATGGCTGTTCTTGACAGAGTTGATTTCCCGGAGGACCTGAGGCGCCTGTCGGTGAATGAGTTGCAGGAGCTCGCCGGGGAGATACGGCAACTGATCATCAGGACGACAGCGAAGACCGGTGGTCACGTCGCGCCCAATCTCGGAGTGGTGGAGTTGACGCTGGCACTGCACTACGTTTTTGACACACCGCGGGACAGGATTGTCTGGGATGTGGGGCACCAGTGTTACACCCACAAGATCGTGACCGGACGGAAGGACCGTTTCCATACACTCAGACAACTTGATGGGATCTCCGGATTCCCGAAGAGGCACGAGAGTGAGTATGACGTGTTTGACACCGGGCATGCGGGGAATTCGATTTCCGCCGCGCTCGGGGCGGCGGTCGGCGACCGCTTGCGCGGGGAGATGCGGACGTCGATTGCGGTAATCGGCGACGGGTCGGTGGTGTCCGGGATTGCGTTTGAGGCGCTGAATCACGCCGGGGAACTGAAGCAGGACTTGGTGGTCGTGCTCAACGATAACGAGATGTCGATTGCCCGGAGCACGGGCGCGATGGCGGGATATCTGAACCGGATGATTACCGGACAGATGTACAATCGGATGCGGAATGACGCCTGGAACTTGCTGGGCCTGATGCCCGACGATATGACCGACCGCGCCCGGCAGGCCGCCCGCAAGCTGCAGGAGGGGCTGAAGAACCTGATTGTGCCGAGTATCCTGTTCGAGGAATTGGGGTTCCGGTATCTTGGTCCGATTGACGGGCACGACCTGTCGGAGTTGATTTACACTTTCCGGCGGGTGAGGTCGCTGCGGGGGCCGGTACTGGTGCACGTGGCGACCCGGAAGGGCCTGGGGTTCAAGCCGGCAATGGAGCAGACGGAGCTGTTCCACGGAATCGGGCCGTTCGACCCCGAAACCGGCAAGCGGCCGGCCGGCGGCAAGCCGACTTTCACCGCGGCGTTCGGTGAGAAGATGGTCGAGCTCGCGGAGCGGGATGACCGGGTTGTGGCGATAACAGCCGGGATGTGTCTCGGCACCGGGCTGACGGCTTTCCATGAGAAATTCCCGAACCGGTTCTTCGACGTCGGTATCTGCGAGCAGCACGGGGTTACGTTGGCGGCGGGGTTTGCTTTGGCGGGGTTGAGGCCGGTGGTGGCGTTGTATTCTACTTTCCTGCAGCGGGCGCTGGACCAGGTGATCGAGGATGTCTGTCTGCAGGGCCTGCCCGTGGTTTTCGCGGTGGACCGGGCCGGGCTGGTGGGCGAGGACGGCCCGACCCATCACGGGTCGTTTGATCTGAGTTACTTGTGTATGCTGCCGGGCCTGGTCGTGGCGGCTCCCAAGGATGAGAGCGAATTGCAGGAGATGCTTGATTTCGCGCTGAGGCATGAGGACGGCCCGGTGGCAATTCGCTATCCACGGGGCGGTTCCGGAGCGGAATCCGATGCCCCGACCCGGCCGGTGGAGCTGGCCCGGGCCGAGGTCCTGCGCCAGGGTAGGGATGGATGCGTGCTGGCGTTCGGGTCGATGGTGGTTCCTGCCGTGGCGGCCGCCACGGAGCTTGCCGGAGAAGGTCTGGAAATTACGGTGGTCAATGCCCGTTTCGTCAAGCCACTCGACCGTCAACTGATACTGGAAATGGCCGGGCGGCACCGCCGACTGATTACCGTTGAGGAGGGCGTACTGGCCGGAGGGTTCGGTGCCGCAGTGGCCGGCCTGCTGGAGGAGAGCGGGGGTGCTACGCAACTGCACCGGTTCGGGCTGTCCGACCGGTTCGTCGAGCACGGCCCCAGGAACAAACTGCTGGAGCAGGAGGGATTGACCGCAAAGCAACTGGCCGGGAGGTTCCGCGAGGTTTTCGGGGCGAACGCGAAGACAGAAGGAGAGCCGGAAGCCAAGCGGTAGCAAGTCATGAGGAAATGGTTGCTGCTGGTGCTGGGAATCGTCACGCTGGCTTCGGCCTATTCGCTCTATGAGCCGATTCGCATCGAAACAAGAGTGGACTACGAACTGGGGGTTGTTTTCCTCGAACGCTGGCGCGGGACCTACTACCTTGGCGTCGAGCGGGTGATACCTTTGGATGAGTTTCTGGACTACCGGTTGCGGGAGTCGGTTGTCGACCAGTGGAACCGGGAGGTGAAAGCGAGCCGCCAGCAGAGTCAACTGGCGTTCGACTCAAAAGGACTGATTCCGGATATCGACCTTCCCGCACTGCCGGTCTTCGGCGAAGGGAGCAAGATCGACATTTCGGGCCAGGACCGGATTACCCTGGGGGGGCGGCAGACCGTTGTCGAGGGCGGAACCAGGACCCTGGTCGGCCAGAGCTGGTTTCCCGAACTGAAGATGGAGCAGCAGTTGTCGGTCAGGCTCAACGGCACGATTGGCGAGCGGACCAAGGTGAATATCGACCACGATTCCGAACGGCGCGAAGGGCAGAACAAGATCAAGCTGAGCTATGAGGGAATCGACGACGATATTGTCCAATCGGTCGAACTGGGGGACACGCGGCTGTCGATTCCGGGCACCGGCTATACCGGCGACCTGCCGGCGCACAAGGGGCTGTTCGGCGTATCGGCTACCGGTAAGCTGGCCGGGGTGGACCTCTACGCAATCGCTTCCCGTGAGGAATCACAGGGCCAGTCCCAGAGTTTCCAGGGCCGTCGCCAGGTAAGCATTGACACAAGCTACGGGCGGGACTACATGCTTCGCCGGTTCTACTACATCGACGTCTCCGGCCAGATTGAGAACATGAGGGTTTACGTTGACGACAAGAATCCGTCGAACAACGAGGTGTCTTTCCAGGGAATCGCGACCGTCTATCCGGACTACCCCGATTCGGTGCCGGCCGCGTGGAGCTACGACCGTTCGCCCGGGGATTTCGACTTGAAGTCGATGGGCAGCGATTTCGTCCTGCATCCGGGCAATATCCTCGAATTCGCGACCGCCGTCGGCCAGGGTGATATCGTCGGCGTGGTGGTATTCACCGACGAGGATACTGTCGGCGGTCAGACCCACCACGATTCCCTCGTGCTCAAACTCCTCAAGCCCGAGCTGACCGATTCGCTTTCCCTTACCTGGGACTACCAGATGAGGAACGTCTACGCGTTGCCCCGGAACGAGGTGCAACTGAGTTCCGCCCGTCTCTACCGGTACAACCCGGAAGGCGAAGACAGCGAGTACGAGACCGAAGGGCCGAATGCCGGGCGCAAGTTCGTGGAGATTCTCGGACTCGACCCGAACGGCGACGGGAAGCTGGAGTATCCCCAGTTCGATTCGAAGACCGGGCTGGTCCGGTTCCCGGACCTCAAGCCGTTCGCATCGCTTGACCTGTCAATCCGGGATTCCGTGCTCTACCGCAAGTACCCGCTTGAGCTGAACGAAGGTCGCCGGTTCTATCTTGTCGTCGAGTATTCGAGCAAGACCGAGACCTATTACCTCGGTCAGCCGGACATCGAGGAGGGTTCCGAGCGGGTTCATGTCGACGGCGTGCTGTGGACCAAAGGGGTGAACTACGACATCAACTACGCAACCGGCGTGCTTTCGTTCATCACGCCGCCGCTGCCCGATGCGGATATCAGGGTGACGTTCGAGTACCGACCCTGGTTCTCGATGTCCCAGAAGTCGCTGCTCGGCGCAAGGGCGGAGTGGAATATCGGAAGCCAGGGCAAAGTCGGTTCAAGCGTGTTCTACCGGAGCGAGGGGATGCCGGATGACAAGCCGGTGCTCGGGTCCGAGCCGTTCCGGCGGATGATTGCCGAAGCCGACGCGTCGTACAACGTCAGTTCGGATGGGGTGAGCGCGTTCATGGACCGCCTGCCGCTGCTCCGGGCCCAGGCCCCGTCCAGTTTCCGTGCTTCGGTGGAAGGCGCGGTTTCGCTGCCGGACCCGAACACCAGGGGTGTGGCCTACCTCGATGACTTCGAGGGAACCACGATAACCCGCGACGTCACCACCAACGCGATTCTCTGGTATCATGCGTCGGTGCCGGTGGACAAGGATTCGGCGGGGTTTGCGAGCGCGCCGTTGTACTGGTCGACCCCGCTTGACAAGGTGCGCAAGGACAGCGTATTCGGTCCGTCAATCGGTGATGAAGGCAGGGAGACGCAGGATTTCCTCCGGGTCGGCTTCATACCGGATGCCGGCGAGTCCGAGTCGTGGGCCGGGATGATGACCAGTCCTTCGCAGCTCGGGATGAATCTGAAGGACATCGAGAACCTGCAGATTATTCTCAAGTCACGCCGGGGTTCCGGTACCATCCACCTGTCGCTGGGCATGAGCATCGACGAAGACGCGCCGCGGCGCAACCGGGCCGGAGAGATTGTCGGTCTGAACGGCCGGCTCGATACCGAGGACCGGAACGGGAACGGCATCCTCGACGAAGGAATCGAGGATACCGGCATGGATACCGTGTTCGGAGTCGATGACGACTGGCTGGAGGGCTCGCCGGACGACGGTAACGACGACTACGACGTCACCGACAACCCGGCAGGAACCGAAGGCAACCGCCGGCTCGATTCCGAGGACCTGGACCGCAGTGGGTTCTCGCGCTACAACCACTATTTCGAGTGCGAGATACCGCTGGGTGAGGAGCGGTACGTGACCGACCTGTACAACGGCTGGCAGCTCTACCGCATTTCGCTGGACGACAGCAGCGCGTTCACGACGGTCGGCGCCCCGAAATGGGAGGACATCAGGTTGGTCCGAATCTGGTTCGACGGGTTCGAGGCCGCGGATACGATTGACTTCTTCTCGATTGAGTTCGTCGGCGGCAAGTGGCGCAACCCGGCAATCAGCATGATTGCCGACACCAATATGATCCCGGTGGACACCACCGAGAAAGTCTGGGTGACCCAGATATCAAAGAAGACCGATACCAGCTACGTTCCGCCGTTCGAGCCGAAGACGGACATCTACGGCGGCGTCGAGCAGGAGGCGTCACTGCTGTTCGGGTATCAGAACCTGCACGCGAATCGCCGGGCGGTCGTCGGCAAGGCATCGGCGGAGCGGGATGACTATCGCGACTACCGGGACCTGCGGATGTACGTCCACGACGACGGCAACGAACTGGATTTCCTGCTGCGACTCGGTGCCGATTCGGTCAACTACTACGAATACCGGGCCCGGATAACCGACGGCGACCTGGTACCGGGCCGGGACGGCAACTGGTACGAGTTCACAATTGCGCTTGATTCCTTTCCCGGTCTCAAGCCGGACCGGGATGCGGGTCCTTTCCCGGAAAGCAGTTGGACCAGCGGGAGGCTGCGGGTTATCGGGAACCCGTCGCTGGCGGACATCCGCTACACGGCCCTGGGGATTGACAACCACGGGAACCGGCCGGTAACGGGCGGCATCTGGTTCGACGACATGCGGCTTGCCGGTCCGAACAAGGAAACGGGCTACGGCGTTCAGGCACGGGCGAGCGTCGCCCTTTCCGACTTCGTGAACCTCGGTGTGTCGTTCACGTACTCCGACCCGAACTTCCGCCGGTTCAGCGAAGGCCGGGGAGTGAAGACCGGCGGGTTCGGGACCAATGTCGGGACGAATATCACGGCGCACATCGACCGGCTGCTGCCGCACAGTTGGGGCTTTTCGATACCCTTGACTTACGCGCTCTCGCGGCAGCAACAACTGCCGAAGTTTTCGGCCCGGTATCCGGACCTGAGGCTGAACCGCGAACAGGCGGCGGGCGAGATGGCGACCGGGCAGAGCGAGGATATCTCGCTGAACAACCTCTCGAAGCGCCAGTCCGGCAGCAAGTTCCTCAACTACACGGTGGAGGCGATGGGGTTGTCCATGCGGCAGCGACGTGCGGTCAGCCGGGCAATGCTGAGTCGCGATTCGAGTCGGAACAGGAGTCTGCAGTGGTCGTACGGAATCAGCCCGAACCTCAAGTTCGGACTGGGCGAGGATTTCGATATCCACTTCCTGCCTCAGAGTGTCCGGCTGGGTCTCGGCGGCGGCGACCAACTGGGTATGCGCAGTACCCGCATATCGCCCACCGATACGTGGCGGACGGATACGACGGTCAGCCGCGGAGTCAATACCAGCTTCGGGGTGGAGTACTCACCGATTGAAGACCTGTCGTTCGATTACGCGACCGGCTCGGAGCGGGACCTGATTGTACCCGACCCGGATTCGCTCTGGGTGCTTGAGGTCGGCAGCGAGGCCGGGTGCGAGCACAACTTCAGCGCTTCGTTCGCGCCCGATCTCGTCGATTTCATCAGCCCTTCGATTGACTTCGACGGCGACTATTCGGACGAACGCCCCAAGCTTGACAGCGTCTACCAGGATTACCGGAACATGAACAACATGGGGGATATCGACTTCGGCCTCGGGCTCGACCTGCCGGATCTGCTCGGGCGACTCGAGCGGGAGGAGAAGGACGAAGACGATACCACCGGCGGGGGGCCGAGCGCTGTCGAGGTCCTGCAGGGAGGGGCGGAGTTTCTCTCCCGGACGCTGGACCCGATTGACTTCGACTACTCGATCTCCCGGACCAGCGACCTGATCAAGGTCTACGCTCCCGTTCCCTGGAGCTACCGGCTGGGGTTCACCGACGAGTTCGATTCCGACACGTTCAACTCCCCGACGAGCGCAATGCACGAACTGGACAATTCGCTGCGGGTTTCCTCCGGCGTGCAGGTGAAGGAACTCAGAGTCAGGTTCGGCTACGACTGGTCGCAAGGTCGGAACGCAAACGTCTACAACATCAACGTGGACCGCAATGTCAACTGGCCTGACCTTGACATCAGCCTGGGCAAAGTCCACAACCTGTTTCCGCAACTGGCGACCGATTCCCGGCTGTCGAGCAAGTACCGTCGCCGAGCCGGCATGAGCGGTGAGCTGATAACGGACAGCCTGGGCCACCAGGTCATCAGTACGTACGGGAAGAATGAAACCCGGGCGATTGAACTCAACCCGCTCGTTTCCTGGCAGGCTACATGGAAGAACCGGATCAGTACTACGCTTTCCGCCAACTACAGTTCCACCGCGGCGACGAGCTATCTCAGTGAGACCGGCGATTCCCGCAGCATCACGGACTCCGACAGCCGCGGGGGCGAGCTGTCGTTCTCCTACGCCTTTTCCGCGCCCCACGGGCTGAAGCTGCCGTTCCTGAAGCGAGTCCGCTTCTCGTCGGACCTTCGGCTTTCCTGGTCGCTCCAGTACTCGCAGAGCAACCGCTCAAGGACGTTGTGGGCCAAGGGAATACCGGAAGAACCGGTCCCGCAGCAGCACGACAATTCGTGGTCGACCAGGCTGGCTTCCTCGTACAGTTTCTCCCGGACGGTCGAGGCCGGCCTGAATACGAGCTACAACTACACCAAAGGGCTGACCGGTATCTCCTCGAAGACCACCAATCTCGATATCTGGGTCCTGTTCAAGTTCTGATGAACCCGAAAGAGAGAACGGCCCTTGTGTTTCTGGTTGCGGTTCTCCTCGTCGGCGCGGGGGTAGCGGTGCACCGTCGGCACGTTCAGGCCCGCCGGCTGGCCGCGTCGCCGATTGTCGTCGAGAACCCCGCCGATACGACCGACGTCGATACCGGGCTGCTTGATCTGAACCGGGCGAAGAAGTACGAGCTCGAGGCCCTGCCCGGAATCGGCCCGGTGCTGGCCGGACGGATAATCGACTACCGGGAGCGGCACGGCGGATTCAGTTCGGTCAGCGAACTACGGAATGTCGCCGGAATCGGCCCGAAGCGATACGCGGTCCTCCGCGAGATGGTAACCGTCGGCTATCCTGATTCCGAATGACGAATTCCAAATGCCGAATTCGGAAATCGACACTCGGCATTTCCTTGGTGTTCCTTCCCTCCACTTCGGTCCTCAGCCTTGGCGCACTTGGCGACCTTGGCGGTTGGTTTTTCTTTTCCTCTGCCTCTTGCCCCCTACCTAATTCAGCTTAGTGACCCTGGTGCGCGCTAGCGTCAGGCCGCAGCGGTCCAGCAGGCTGCAAAAGTAGACCCCGGCCCGAACCCGGCGTCCGGCGTCGTCGGTTCCATCCCAGCACACGTCCTGCCGGGCGGTTCCGCCTAGTGTTCCCACTACTCGTCCACTCACGTCGCGGATCAGTATCCGCCGGCCGCCGGCCGGCAGGGTGAACTGAACTTCCTGACGGAACATGGTCGGTATGGCCGCGAAGCGGGCCGTCGGCGGGAACGTCGCCGGTCGGTTTTCGTCTTCCAGGCCGGACTGGGTTGTCACCACAATCGTGCTGTCGTACGGGTGGCAGTTCCTGCCGGTTACGACCAGCCGCATCAACCCGGTATCGTCGGGATTGACGCTCAGGACGACGCGGCCCTGGACATCGGTGTAGTCCCGGGAATAGACGGCCGAGTCCATCGAGGCGCAGACCAGGGCTTCGGCAATCGGGTTGCCGTTGTGGGCCACTGTGATTTCGATCTCCCGGGGTCCGGGCTGGATGCTGTCGGGGTGGGTGACAGTCAGCATCCGCGGCGTTGCCGTCCAGATTTTGAGTTCCGGGTCCCCGAACAGGCTGAACCCCCGGTAGTCGCCGGTCTTGTGCGGGAATTGCTCGTACATCAGTTCCTTGGCCCGGAGCATAGCCAGCCCGAGTTGATACCGGCCTTCGGTGAACAGCCCGGTGAAGAACCCGCGGGTGGCCACGCTGCGCACCCGGGCAACGCCCATGTCCGAATGGGTGTTGCCGAAGAACGCGACCGCACCCTTGAGGCCGCCGGCGGTGCCGGCTTTGATCCAGGCGCTGCCGACCATCGAGTCGTAAGGATTCAGGGCCATCGTCGCGCAGGTCATGGAAAGAATGATGGGCAGTTTCCTGCCGTTCGTCATCTGCTGCGGGTACATCTCAAACGGAGGAGGCCAGTTGCCGGTTGCGCATCCGCGAAACAGGACCAGGCCGGTGCCGGCGTCGACTGAAGTACGCACGTTGTAGGAGTTGTGTCCGCGCATCTCCGAGAACGAATCGCAGGAGACGAAACCCGCGGCCCCGGCGAGCGCGGCTGCGTATCGGATGTCGTTCCAGTAGATCGAGTCGTCCGGGTCCCAATCCTCCCTGATGACGGTTGTGAGGCTCCGCATCCACAGGCTGTCGGTGAGCCAGGGGTCTCTCTCATAAGCGAGTGTTTTCGCCACCATCGTCTGGCACTGGGCGGCGGTTCTCACCGGGAAGCGCCCGACGGGCAGTTCGGCACGATGGTCTCCGGCCATGTCGGCGTAGTAGTTGTCCGAGTAGAAGGGCCAGCCGCCCGAGCCGTAGCGAGCCGAAGGCAGGTAGTACGGGTGGCCGACCAGCAGGATGAACTCGGGCCGGACCGGCCAGTTGTCGTAGGCGTTCTGGATGTAGTCGTGGATGTCGTAGAGGCTGGAGCCGGTCTCGGACAGCCTGGCCACTTTGCACTGCATGCCGGCAGCGTGCTTCCAGTCGGCGAGGGGTTGAATCGCGGCGGTCAACTCGTCCCGGGTGATAATTAGGTATCTCGCGCCCTGCTCTGCCGCTACAGCGGAGAACAGGAGCAGTACAAGCAACGCGGCTGTTGTCTTCATCAATACCTCTTCGGTTTCATGCGTCCCGCCGGATGCGGAAAGCCGACATGGCTTTGTAGCGGCCTCATGGTTTCTCGCTCAGGAATCAGATTCAATTATACTGCGGTCGGGCCAAGGCTGTCAAGCATCCGGCCGGACGTATCGAAGGACGCATGGTGGAACGCATGGGGAGATGTATGGCCGGGCGTACCGGTAGGCGTAGCAGGGAACGTCGGGCCGGGCGTATGGCCGAACGCACAGGAGAACGCATCAGGAAGCCGTTCGGGGGGGGGAGGGGGGGGGGGAGGAGCGGCCCTCGCAATGACGGACACGGATAGCGGCAAGCGGTGGGCGCGGGTTTGACTCCGGGGTTTCGTGTTCTATAATTCCTGTCTGTTGTCATGACGATGTACTAATGGTTGTCGTCCTCGTTCTGCTGCTTTTGTTCGTCGGTTACAGCCTGCTCGAGTATGCGCTGCACCGGCGCGATCTCGGGCGAATCCCGATCCGGATACAAGTGAACGGAACCCGGGGCAAGTCTTCGGTGACCCGGCTGATTGCCGCGGGCCTGCGGGCCGGGGGCAGGCGTGTCGTTGCGAAGACGACCGGGACCCGGCCGATGTTTATCACCGGCGACAGCGAGGAGCGTCCGGTGCGCCGGCTGGGGAAAGCGAATATCGCCGAGCAACTGCGGATAGTGCGGCTGGCCCGTGAGTTCCGGGCCGAGGCGCTGGTGCTGGAGAATATGTCGCTCGACCCGCAGTACCAGAGCGTGGAGCATGCGATGCTGGTGCGGCCGACGCATTCGGTTGTGACGAATGTCAGGGCCGACCATCTTGACGTCATGGGCCCGACCGTTGCGGACGTGGCCCGGGCGTTCAGCCGGACCGTATCCGGGCGGGGCGATTTCTTCACCACGCAGACGGAGTACATGGGAATCCTGTGCCGTCGGGCCGGGCCGGAGATGAGCCGGGTTGTGACCGACGGGGCAGGTGTCACCGATGAGATGCTTGACGGGTTCAGCCACATTGAGCACCGGGAGAACGTCGCGCTTGCCCTGGCGGTCTGCGAGCGGCTCGGGGTTGACCGGGGTGCCGCGCTTGCCGGGATGCAGCGTAGCAGTTCAGACCCGGGTGCGATGCGGCTTCACATAATCGAGTCCGGCGGCCGGCGGCTGGAACTGGTGAACGCACTGGCCGCGAATGACCCGGATTCGATTGCGCAGCTCTGGCGGATGGTGAAGCACCGCGACGAGCGGCGAATCGTGCTGGTGAACTGCCGTTCGGACCGGCCCGACCGGTCGCGGCAACTGGCCGACCTGGTGGCCGGGTTCGAGGCGGACGCTTTCGTGGCTACCGGCGGGTTGACCCGGGTATTCCTGCGCCGCATCCGGCGGGCCGGGGTTGATTCGAGCAGGCTGGTGGACCTGGGGAATGAACGTCCGCCGGCGGAGGTGCTTCAGGGTGTGTTCGGTCTGGTGGGGAGCGGGGGGACACGATCCCAATCCCAGGACCAGGACGGGATTGGGTCATGTCCCTATCCGGCAGCCTTGCTTTTCGCTACCGGCAATACGGTCGGGTACGGCGAGGAGCTGATGCGGTACTTTGTGGGAAACAGAGCGGGTCATGGTAATTGAGGCTATTGGGCTGGGGATGGTGGCTTCCTTTTTCCTGACCGAGACTATCGGGTTTGCCGCGGGCGGGATTGTGGTGCCGGGCTATTTTGCGCTGGTGCTGCACGAGCCGGTACGGGTTGTTTCGACCCTGGGCGTCGCGCTGGCTACTTACCTGCTGCTTCGGTTGCTGTCGCGCTTCATGCTGGTCTACGGCCGGCGGATGCTGGTGCTGAGCATCCTGGTCGGGTATCTGCTCGGCTACTTGACGCGGATTGCGCCGCACTGGACCCTGGGAGGTTCGGACCTGAATATCGGGGTCATCGGCTACGTCATCCCGGGCCTGCTGGCGTACTGGATGAGCCGGCAGGGGGTGGTCGAGACCGTGGCCGTCATGATGTTCGCCGCGGTGCTGACCAGGCTGGTGGTGACCGTGATTTCCGGAGGGGCGTTCTGATGCGGCGGCGACACGGCCGGGTGAATCGCTGGGTACTGGCGGTGATGGCGCTGGTGGCACTGGTGATGTTCTGGTTTGTGACGAAGTCGGCGCGCAGCTACCGGACCCGGATGCACGCGGAGAAGCTGGCGTCGGCGAAGCTGGCCGGTCGGGCGTTCGAAGTCGTGAAGGAGTACCGGGAGCAACTGGGGATTCCGATCGACACGGTGAATGACCCGAACCGCACCGGCCTGGTCGGGGTGCAGTTTTCGCAGGTGACGTACGGCCGGAGCGACCTGAGTGACGCGCTGTCCAGTCTGAACCCGAACTTCGCGGCCGCGCTGGTCGAGTTGCTGCTCAAGGCCGGGGTCAGGCCGGGCGATACGGTCGGCATCAGTTGGGACGGCACCTACCCGGCGCTGAACATTCAGCTCCTGGCCGTCGCGCAGTGCTTCCCGTTCGAGCCGGTCATCATTACCGCGCAGAGCGCGGGGACCTGGGGCGCGAACTACCCGGGGCTGACCTGGCTCGACATCGAGGGTTTCCTGCGCGGGAAAGGCGTCTGGTCGTACCGGAGCGCGCTCGCGACCCTTGGCGGGGAGACCGATGACGGCCGCGGCCTGTCGCCGGCCGGCCGGGAGATGCTGGAGCAGGTCGCGCAGGACCGGCTGGGCGGATGCTTCGTTCCGGCGACGTTCCGGCAGGGCGTTGAGCGCCGGCTCGAACTGCTGGGGGGCGTGCGGGCGGTCGTTTCGGTCGGCAGGGTGATTGCCGACGTCGGCGACCCGCTGGCCCGGGTTCCGTCGCGCGTGCTGCGGAAGCCGACCGAGCGTGTCGGGCCGGACGGCGTGATTGCGGCGCTGCTCGACAAGGGCGTGCCGGTCGTTTTCCTCGGCAACCCAAGCCGGGTGGCAATCGACTACGGGCTGCCGGTGGCACCGGTGCCGCTGCCCGAAGTCGGGAAAGGCAGGCTTTTCTTCCAGCGGCGGTACTCGGTGGTGCTGGCGGCTGTGTTCGCGTTGGTCCTGCTGGTATTGCTCCTGCTGGTGGTGCGCTATGATATTGAATGGTACTTCGGTGCGGGTAGGCACCGGCCTGATGAGGAGGCGGTTTGAGAAGAATGCAGAATGCAGAGTGCAGAAGTCAGAATGAAGAAGCGGGACAACCGCCAAGATCGCCAAGAGCACGAAAGCAGAACGAGGAAATGATAGAGACGGGAAGAAGAAGGAGTTGTTGTTTGCTTTTCGGTCTGCTGGTACTGGCGGCCGTTCCGGTGAGTGGGCAGAGCCTGACCGTTGACGGCTCGGCCGACGAAGTAACGGTGAGCGTCGTGCGGCGGGTGGAACTGGATTACTTCCTGGTTTCTTCCGGCCGTCCGATTGAGTTCAGTGCTACGGGGCCGACGTGGCTCAGGGTGTATACCAGGCTGTGGTGGCCCGAGGGTGCAAGCGGCACCCGGACCTACCGGTTGTCACTGTGGCAGGAGGACGCCGAGCGGCCGCTTGAGTTTGAGACCGGGCGTTCGAAGTCGAGCTACGGCACCGACGGCCACCCGGTCGGCAAGTGGCGTTCGTTCTACATCCAGGTGCCGGAAGGCAAGAGTTCGTACCGGCTTGAGTGCCGGGAAGGGGCCGTGGCCGTTCGGTTCGCGTTCCAGAGGAAGAGGCCCTGGAGTGAAGTTCGAGTCGAAGAACAAGTGCCGGTAACGCTTACCCTTGGTGTTGATTCGCTGGCATACCACCGGGTTGAGACCGGCAGTCCGGCCCGGTTTTCGGTCCGGGGTCCGGGCTACGTCCGCATCAGGACGCGGCTCGATTACGACCCCAGCATGGTCGGGGCCCAGAACTTCGTGCTGACCGCTGCCGAAGGCGAAGAGGAACTGGTTCAGAAGAACTTCCGGGTGACGAGGTCCGGCACCGCCCATTACATTGAAACACCGGAGTTGGTTCCTTCGACCGAGAGGGCAACGAAGTTCCGGGTCGGCGAAGGTACCCACCGGCTGACCCTGGTTGTGAACGGAACGCTCGCCCGGAGCGCGGGCGTACGGGTTGAGTTTCATCCGAGTGAGAAGTATGAGTAGGTTCCTCCTGGTCGCGCTGCCGGCGTTGTTGCTGGTTCACGCGGCGCCGGTCATCCGAAGCCCATCATGGACCGGTTGGTTCGGGTTCCAGGCGACTCATGACGATAATCCTTTCAGGTACTCGGCCGATGACCTGGGGAGTTTCCGTCGCCGGGAGGACGCGCAGCGGTTCCCGATTCGCTCGGCCGACGACCTGGACCTGACTGCTTCGACCGGGTGGCGTTACCGGTATCGGCTGGCCGGCAGACCGGGCAGCGTCGCGCTGAAGCTGAAGCTGCACCAGTTCGCGTCGAACCGGGAAAAGAGCTACCAGTTGGCGTCGCTCGGGGTGAGCCAGTCGTTCCGGACCGGTTCGAAACTGACCGGCTCGTATCTGCGGATGCCGGACTACCTGATTCGCTACTACCGCGACCCGGAGAACGAGCAGCGTAACTACGTCGGCTGTCGCTTCACCGAAGGGTTGGCGACCGCGCGGCTCGAACAGAAGCTCGGCAGTTTCCGGGTCAGCGCAAGATACCGGCACCAGCAGGACGACTATGCCGCGCCGTTCGACTACTACGACACGCGGGCGCACCGGCTGGGCGGGGTCCTGGGTTGGAAGCCGGTCCGGGAGTTCGGGCTGGACTGCGACTACGAATTCAAAACCGCTGTGGCCCGGGGTCCGGTTCCGGATATTTCCTTTCAGCAGCATTCGCTTGACGTGAGCATTTCCAGCAGCCCGCGGCGGTTGACCAATGTCAGCTTTGAAGCCGGGTACGGCCTTGCGCGGCGGCAGTACACTACCGACAACCCGGGCGAGACTGACCCGTCCCACGCGGCGAGGGTGGACCTGATTGAGGAGATTGACTTCGAGGTGGGGTATCGATTCGGCGCTGCGCGACTGATTGCCGGGTATCGGCTCGAGTGGCGGGAGGTGTCCTCGCCGTACAGTGAGCAGATTGAGGACGTCAAGCGCTACCGGCGGAACCGGTTCACCGTGGGCACGGTCGTCAGCCTGGCGCGACTGCTGAAAGGAGATAGCTGGTGAGAAGAACCGCGGCGATAGCTTTGCTCGTGTTGTTCTGGGCAGGGTGCGACGTCCCGTATCCACGGCCGGACCCGGTCGGACTCGTGTCACCGGCGAGCGGGTCCGTGGTTGTTTCCCCGGTGGTGACGCTGAACTGGCTCTCGGCTTCGGACGCCGAGTTGTACCGGGTCCGGGTGACGACCGACCCGGACTTCGATTCCTTCCATGAGGATACACTGGACGGGACTTCGATTGACTACCAGGCCGGAATTGACGCGCATTACTACTGGCGGGTCTATGCCCGGAACTCCAACGGCGTCTGGAGTGACCGTTCCGAGACCTGGACGTTCATCCTTGAGCGATTCCGGGTCGTGGCGACAGCGGCAACCCAGGGCTATGCCCAGGATATTTGGGTCGAGGGCGACCGGGCCTGCATTGCGGACGGGCAGGCCGGACTCGCGGTGTTCGATGTGAGCAACCCGCTTGAACCGCAACTGCTGGGTGTTGTCATGGATTCCCTGAACGAGGCGTATGGTGTTGTGATTTCAGATAGTTATGCGTACGTTGCCTACGGGTACAAGGAACTATTGATTGCCGACCTGTCGGACCCGGAGAGCCTGGCGATTGTGGGCGAGCTCGAGTATCCGCAGCCCGGGCACGGCTATGATATCGCACACGCGGACTCGCTGGTGTACATCGCGGCTGATGCGCAGTTCATCGTGGTCAACGTGAAGAACCCGCCGAATCCGGACCTGCGTTTCCAGTACCGCTATCCTCGTGGCTGCCGGGGAGTGGCGCTGCAGGATAGTTTCTGTTTCCTGGCGCTGGAGCAGATCGGGGTCGCGATATGGAACGTGAGCGAACTGCCGCCGTCACCGGTCGGGAGTTTCGATACGCCTTCCAATGCCCGGAGCGTGGCGGCGGAAGGTGATTACCTGTACGTTGCGGACGGTCGCGGCGGGCTGATTGTGGTGGATGTGAGCGACCCGGCCAGTCCGCAGACCGTAGCGACCTGTCAGCTTGAGGGCTATGCCGAGCGTGTCACCGTGAGCGATACGCTCGCGTTTGTCGGGTGCCGGGATGACGGGATTGCGGTCTTCAATGTGACCGAACCCGAATCGCCCCGACTGGTCGCGCAGATTGCGACCAGCTATGTCCGGACCGCCCAGCGGTCAGGCGGCTACCTGTTCGCCTGTGACCGGGACCAGGGGCTGGTGGTTATTGAGATAAAAGGAGTAGGGAATCGAGAAGAGGGCGAATATCAAAGTGCAAATCGTAAAGTGCAAATCGCAGATTGCAGAATGAGGAGATGATTGAGTGAGTGCATTGCTTGTTCTTGTTTGTCTGGTGCAGGCCGGTGCGCCTGGTGTTGCCCGGACGGAATGGCTGGTCCGGGACCGCGGTGCCGGACGGCTTGAAGTCGAAGCTGTGTTTGCCGAAACCGAGCCCGGGCAGGGATATGCGGTGGCGCGGTTGGTGCCGGCGCCGGGCGGGGAGCTGCCGGTAATCGAACTGGTTGAACTGGACACGGTTGTCACGGCAGACTGCGGGGACGGACCGGCACCGGTTGACCAGCCCTGGGTCAGTTTCGGTAGTCCGGTAGTCGCAGCCGGGCTGGAAGTGGTGCCGCTGGTCGTCACCCGGACCCGCGCCGCTCCGACTGCCGGCCGGGTCGTGCGGTGCCGGAGCGTCGTGGTGAAACTGGGCTACGAGCAGCCCCTGGCTGGATACGGGTCCGGGAACGCGATGGCCGAAATGATGGGGTCCATCCTGGACGGCGAGACGCCCGAGTTCCGCGTCGACCAGCCCGGGTATCTCATAATCGTGCCGGACGAGTTCTACGACGACATCCTGCCGTTGGCGGCCTGGAAGGAGCAAAGGGGCTTCAAGGTGTGGGTGAGGAAACTGTCCGAGACCGGTTCGACCCGGGAGCAGATCCGGACCTACATCCGGAACGCGTACAACACCTTGATCCCGGTGCCGAGTTACGTCCTCCTGGTCGGCGCGGTCAACAAGATTCCGGCGTTCATCACGACCGGGACCCCGTGCGTCACCGACCATCCGTATGCCTGCGTGGACGGCGACGATTTCATGCCCGACCTGTTCGTCGGCCGGCTGCCGGCGGCGAACGGGTCCGAACTCGACGTGATTGTAGCCAAGGTCCGGGGCTACGAGATGACCCCGGCGATGTCCGACCCGTCCTGGTTCCGGCGGGCGTTGATGGTCGCAACCAGCTACCAGGAAGGCGGGACGCCCGCGGTCACGGCGCTCATCACCAAGCGGATTATCCGGGAACGGCTGCTGGCGAAAGGCTTCACGCAGGTTGACACCGTGTTCTATCCTCCGACCAGGTACGGCCAGGGTCCGGTTGACAGCGCCGTGAACCGGGGCGTGTCGTTCGTCAACGGCCGGGGCTGGGGCAACTACGACGGCTGGGGTTACCCGCAGTTTCTGACCAACGACGTCTACGGTCTCGATAACGGCTGGAAGCTGCCGGTCATCACCAGCCTCTACTGCGGCACCGGCAACTACGCGCGGAATCCGTGCTTCGGTGAAGCATGGCTCAGGGCAGGTACGCCGACGAATCCGAAGGGCGGCATCGCCTTCTGGGGAAGCTCGTGGACCGGGACGTCCACCCGCTGGAACAACTGCATGGACTACGGTATCTACCGGGCGCTGTTCGACCAGGGCGTGGACCTCTGCGGCCCGGCGATGTACCTCGGTAAGCTGGCCCAGTATGAGAATTTCCCGCTGGCCGAGGATTCGTTCGACCTCAGGATTTATTTCCACGTCTACAACCTGCTCGGCGACCCGTCACTCCAGATGTGGACCCGGGTTCCCGAGCAGTTGGCCGTCTCTTGTCCGGCGACGTTCCCGGTCGGGGCCAGTTCGTTCGAGGTCACGGTGCAGACGGTTTCAGACGTCCCAGTCGCGGGAGCCCTCGTGTGCCTGCACAAGCCGGGCGAAGTCCATGAGACCAGGCGGACCGATGCGACCGGCCGGGCCTGTTTCGCAATCGCGACCGCGACACCGGACACGATGTTCGTGACCGTCACCGGGCGCGGTCTGGTTACCGGTCTTGGTCAGAGCATCGGCCATGACGCCGGGGTCTTCGTCGGTCACCAGAGTCACTCGCCGGCGACCGTCGGTCCGGGCTCCAGTCCCGGAGTCGAAGTCGTGCTGAAGAACTTCGGCGGTTCCGCGACCGCGCCCGGAGTGCAGGCGACACTGCGTCCGCTTGACAGTTGTGCGACGGTGACCGATTCGGTCCGCAGCTACGGCGATATCACGCCGGGCGGGACCGGATCCGCATCCGCTTTCGCGGCCACGATAGCACCCGCGTGCACCAGCGGTCAGGTCATTCCTTTCGGACTGAGTATTACCAGTGGTGACAGCTCCTGGTTGTCTGCTTTCGACCTTCCGGTCCACGGCCCGACGCTCAAGGTCGTCGGGTACACGGTGCATGACGGCAACGGCTGGCTGGACCCGGGTGAGGCTGCCGAGTTCTCGGTCGTGGTGCGCAACTCGGGTTCGGGTTCGGCCGGGAATGTCGGTGTGCTTCTGACGTCGTTGAATCCGTCCGCGATTACTGTTCTCGATTCCCTCGGCAGTCTCGGCACGATTGCTCCGGGCGATTCGGCGTCCAACGCGAGTGACCGGTTCCGGGTCCAGGCGGGTGTCGGCATCGGGGTCGGGCGCAGGTTCAGCCTGAAGGCCACGATGACCGGCGACGGTGGGTTCATCCAGACCTGGGAGTTCCCGGTTACTGTCGGCCGGCCGGTGCCGAGCGCGCCGCTTGGACCGGACCGCTACGGGTACTACGCTTACGATGACACCGACGTCGGATGCACCGAGCGTCCGACCTACGACTGGGTTGAAATCGACCCGGCGCACGGCGGGTCAGGCACCCGGGTGGACCTGGGAAACGACAAGGCGGTTCCGGTCAGCCTGCCATTTACGTTCCGGTTCTACGGCCGGGATTACGGGACGGTGTCGGTGTGCGACAACGGGTACGTCGCGATGGGCAGTTCGTGGCTGGGTGAGATATATAACTGGCACATTCCTTCGGCCAACGGGCCGGACGGGTTCGTCGCCGCGTTCTGGGACGATTTCCGGGCCGATACCCTGGACGCCTCGGGCGTCTTTACGTGGTACGACGTTGCCAATCACCGGTTCATTGTTGAATGGAGCCGGTGCCACCACGTCCACGGATTCCGGCCCCCGATTATCGCCGAACTGCAGACGTTCGAGCTGATGCTGTATGACCCGCAGTACCATTCGACCGTTACCGGTGACGGCCCGGTGAAGGTGCAGTACCTGACCGTGCAGAACGACGACAGCATCTTCGGCAACAACCACAACTTCGCCACGGTCGGGATCCAGAATCCCGGACATGACGACGGGCTCGAATACACCTACGCCGGCAGGTATCCGGCGGCCGCGGCCGAGGTCCTGCCGCACCGCGCTATCCGGTTCACAACCAACCCGCCGGACACGTTCATCGCGGTGCGGGAGGGCAGACCGGTGCAGCGGCCGTTCGGCGAGTTCCGCGTTACCCCGAGTCCGGTGCGGGACCGACTGCTGGTTGTACTGCCCGGGATGACGGGCGGAATCAGGCTCGACGTGTTCAATGCGCTGGGCCGGGCAGTCCGCAGCTTCGACCCGGCCGGAAGCGGTGCCCGGACCGTGGAGTGGGACCTGACGGACGGCAGCGGGATACGGGTGCCGTCCGGCGTCTACCATATCAGATTGACACCCTCGGCGGGCAGCGGTAAGATTTGGACTGAGAGAATTACGGTCTTGACCCGCGACAACGGTCGTTGAGGAGGTATGTTGTCTTCGAAAGGAGCACCGGTGAGAAGTTCTGTTGTCTTGCTGTTCTGTCTGGTTATGGTCGGCACGCTGATCGCGGCCGATGAAGTGTACCACGGGGTCGCGGTCGCGCCTGACGGCATGAATGCCTGGGTGGTGACGATCGAGACCACCAACATTTACCACACGACGGATTTCGGTCTCAGTTGGGGGCCGCAGGAGATACTGACAATCAGGGATTTCTTCGACATCTTCTTCCTCGATTCGCAGAAAGGCTGGACCTGCGGCCGGATTGGAGACATCTTTCATACCTCCAACGGCGGTGACGACTGGTCCCGCCAGAATCTCGGCGGGCCGAAATTCGCCACCCGGATACAGTTCATCGACGACAGTCTCGGCTGGTGTGCCGGTGGGGAAGCGATTCTGCTTCGTACCACCAGCGGCGGGGCCGAGTGGGAGATGAAGATATTCCCCAATCCGCCGTACCCGGGCGACACGGTCGACTTCCACGGTGTGTATTTCTCCGACCCGGATACGGGCTGGCTCGTGGCCGGCAGGTATCCATCCGGTGATACGTTCGCTTTCGGCCAGGGCTACATCACGCGGACCACGGACGGCGGCGAATCCTGGGACCTGGTCCGCAAGGACACGGTCTACGATTTCTACGGCGTCGCGTTCCTGGACGGTAGGACCGGCTGGGTTGCCGGCGGCAATGACCAGACGATGGGCGCGGTCGTGCTGCATACCACGAACAGCGGCACGGACTGGGCCGAACTCAGCCTCCCGGCCGAAGCCAGATTCCTGCGTGCTCTGGAGTTCGTCGGCGACCGGCACGGCTGGGCGTGCGGCCGTCACGGGACTATCATCCGTACTACCGATGGCGGGACGAGTTGGCAGTTCTACCCGGGGCTGGCGGACACAACCCTTTTCGACATCGAGTTCGCCGACACCCTGCGCGGGATGGCGGCCGGCAACTCGGTGGTCTATCTCACGACCGACGGCGGTAACACCTGGGTGCGGGGGATGGGCGCAGTTGCCGAACCGCGGGAGCCGGTCCGGCGCGATGCCGCTCTGCTGCGGGTATCCCGGAACCCGGCGCGTTCCAATGTCATTTTCCGGATTACCGGCGTCGAAGGTCGTTACGGATTGATGGTGTATGACGCCACCGGCCGGTCGGTCAGGCGTCTTGAAGGCACGGCGCCAGGCGGGGAACAGTCGATTGAATGGGACGGCACCGACACGCGGGCCGGAAAGGTCGCCCCCGGCGTTTACCTGGCGCGGCTGACAGCCGGGGACCTGACAAGAACAGTCCGGTTCACCTGGCTTCCCGCGTCAGAATAGGAGACCAGCATGAGGACAGATTCCAGATTCCGGATTGCAGACTTGAGGTTGCCGGGATGCGTTCTGCTCGGGGTTCTGCTTCTCGCATCGGTCGTGTCCGCGGAGCAGGGCGCGCGGTATCTGATAATCTCGGCCGACGATTTCACCGACGCAGCCCAGCCCCTGGCCGAATGGAAGACGAAGAAAGGCATGCTGACCAAGGTCGTCCCGATCTCCGATATCGGCAACAACGCGGGGCAGATCCAGACCTACATCCGCGACGCCTACAGCAGTTGGCCGATACCGCCGGAGTACGTTCTCATCCTCGGTGGCGGCGGTCTCATCACCAGCCACAGTTCGTACGACGATTCCTACTACGGGGACATGGAAGGCGACTACAAGATGGAGATTCCGGTCGGCCGGCTGCCGGCCAACACGGTACGGGAATGCAGCACCGTAGTTGCCAAAGTGCTGGGATATGAGAAGCCTCCGCTCGAAGGCGACACTGCCTGGTTCCTGAAGGGGACTACCGTGATTCACGAGGACAACGGACCCGACGACACGCTGTACTGGGGTGACTCGCGGCTGATGCACGGATACTGGCTGGACCACGGGTACACTCTTGCCGAAAGTCTGAGTACCACTCTCGGGCATAACAGCGCGGACGTGACTGCGTCGGCCAATGACGGTCGCGCGTTCATTACCTATCGAGGTCAGGGCGTCGGTTCCTGGTGGGGCTTCGGCTCGATCAACCCGTTCGCCTGGACCAACGGCAATATGATGCCGATAGTTGTCGGCGCGACTTGCACCACGATGGGTATGAGCGGAGGTGAAGAGATGTACGGCAACAAGTTCGTCCGGGCCGGGACCCCCGACGGACTGGGCGGAGCGATTGCCTACTTCGGCACGACCGGCGTGATTACCCACGGCGCTCACTTTCGCAGCGCCGGATACCGGGGATTCGCCGACGCGATTTTCGTGGAGAAGGAACTCCGCCTCGGTGAGGCGACCCTGCGCGCCCGCTTCCGGGTGGATTCGCTCTATCACCATCAGGCCAGATACCTTGAGTGGAATTTGTTCGGAGACCCGGAGATGAACATCTGGACCGGGGTTCCCCGGGAGTGTGACGTCAACTACGACTCGGTTATCGTGATGGCTCCCCAGGACCTCGTGGTCACGGTCACGGTGAACGGCCGCGCGTTCCACGGCGCGCTGGTGTGCGTTTCGATGGACAGCGTGGTCTACGTCTGGGGTGAGACCGACGGCACCGGCCGGGTCGAACTGCCGGTGAACCCCACCCACATCGGAACGATGGACGTGGTTGTGACCGGCAGGAATCTGCAGCCGTTTGAGGGCACGTGCGCGGTCCATGCCGGCGGCATTCCTTACGTCGTTATCGGCGGCACGAGCATCGATGACTACGTCGGCAATCACGATGGAATCGTCAACCCCGGCGAGCGGTTCCGGCTCCGGGTTGACCTCAAGAACCTGGGTGAAGTGACCGCGACCGGTGTCAGCGCAATCCTGCGTACCTCCGAGCCCGGGGTCACCGTGCACGACAGCACTGCTTCCTATGGGACCATCCTGCCGGACAGCACTGTGTCCGGGGACCCGTTTGACCTGGAGTTCGGCTCCGGGTTCGAAGAAGGCGATGTCGTCCCGACTACGCTTCAGATATGGGACAGCGAAGGCGACACCTGGAACCGTTCCTTGAATCTGACGGTCCGGGCCGGGAGGCTCGAGTTCGTCTCCGTGGCGCTGCTCGACTCTCCGCCCGGGGGCAACGCCAACGGTTTGCTGGGCCGGAGCGAGAGCGGCAGGATGCAGATTGCGATTGCCAATACGGGCGGCGGGTCTCTGGACGACGTCGAGGCGGTTCTTGTTACATCCGACACCACTGTGGCAATCGTCGATTCCACCGGGTTCTACGGCCAGTCCCACGCGGGAGACACGCTGGCCGGCGATTTCGACCGGTTCGGGATTACGGCCGGGCCCAACCTGGTGCCGGGTCAGCCGGTATCGCTCATGCTCGTGTTGACCGGCAGCGGCGGCACCTACACTTACGCCGACAGCTTCCAACTGGAACTCGCCACCGAAGAGGGCACAGTCCACGAGCCGACCGGGCCGGACGCTTACGGCTACTGGTGCTACGACGATACCGACTCCGCGTCGGGCCGGGCGCCGACTTATGACTGGCTCGACCTTTCCTCCGGGGTCGGCACGGTGATCGACTCCGTATCGGACAAAGACGCGGCAACGGTGACTGTGCCGCTGCCGTTCGGCTTCAAGTACTACGGACAGAACTACAGCTTCCTGTCGATCTGCTCCAACGGGTTCCTTGCCCTCGGGTACACCAGCTACCGGTTCGGCTCCAACCGGCCGCTGCCCGACACCGGCGGCCCGACGGCGATGGTCGCGCCGTTCTGGGACGACCTGAACCCTGATGAAGGGTCGGGCGGATACGGAACGGCATACGAGTACTACGACGAAGCCAACCACCGCTACATGATCGAGTTCAAGGAGTTCGCACACTACGGCCAGCAGTCGATCCGCGAGACTTTCCAGGCGGTCTTCTACGACCCGGCCTTTCACACTACGCCCACCGGCGACGGCGAGATCGTCTTCTTCTACAACCGGGTCTCGCTCAACTCAGGCTGCACTATCGGCATCGAAGACCATACCGAGACCCGGGCGATAGAGTACCTCTACAACAATTCCTATCCTCCGACCGCCGCGTATCTCCAGAGCGAGCGGGCAATCAGGTTCACGACCCTCGGGCCCGAGAACCAGTCCAACGCCTGGCTGGTCCTGCACCAGGTCACCGCTTCTGACTCGGCCGGCGGCAACAACAACGGTCTGTTCGAAGCAGGGGAGACCCTGACGGTTGAAGTGACGATAGAGAACCGGGGCAGTGCCGATGCCCGCAACACGGACATGCTGCTCCGGTCGCTTGAAGTCGACGCGGTCGTGATGGACTCCCTGGCTGCGCTCGGGGATATCGCGCCCGGGGGCCAGGCGACCAACACCGCGCAGCCGTTCGTGTTCCGGATTGCGCCGACGCCCGAGGATTCGATACTCAACTTCGAACTGCAGCTCACCGCGGACGGCTACGTCACCACCGCGTACTTCTCAATCGGGCTGTCCGATGTTACCGGGATGGCGGAGCAGGGGCAGGGCGGATTGACGTGCACGTCGCTTGAACGTGTCCAACCCAACCCGGCGCGGAGCACGGCGGTGATACGCTACGGCCTCGCCCGACCCGGACACGTCGACCTGGCTCTGTTCGACGTCACCGGTCGCCGGGTCAGAACCCTGGTGCGCGGACAGCAGGGACAGGGCCGGTATGCGGTTTCGCTGGGGAGCGGGACCATGAGTCAGGGAACCTACTTCTGCCGGCTGACGGTCACAGCCGACGGTCAGACCCAGCGGTTCGCGGAAAAGCTGTTGCTGGTCGAGTAGCAGACCGAAGAACTGACAGCCATCCGAATCCGGCCTGCGGAACCGGGTCGGAGTAAACCACAGATGGACACAGATGAGGGCGGAAGTCCGAATTCGGCATTCGCCATTCCCCGATGGTCTGCAATCACCAATCTGAAATCTACAATCGCCCTTGGCGTCTAGCCTGACAGCTAAGCCGGGTTTTAGGCCGACGAGTAAAGATACATCTATGCTCACAAGTATGCCGACAAGTACGCTGACAACTACGCCGACAAGTATGCTGACAACTAGGCCGACAACTATGCCGACAAGTACGCCGACAACTATGCCGACAACTGCGCTGACAAGTACGCTGACAACTAGGCTGACAAGTACGCCGACAACTATGCCGACAACTGCGCTGAGAACTAGGCTGACAACTAGGCTGAAAGGTGACCCGGGGGGTGACCCCTGGACCGTGGAGGTGGGCACTCGCTACCGTCACTTTTGGGGCATTTTGCCCCGTTTCTGACGGAATATTGTTACTTTTGCGATTATCGGGTTATTACCTTGTGGGACTACTCAGCAAACGGGCCGGAGAATATGGCCCGACCGTACCGGCCGGGGACATAACCTCATCCCCAGGGGATGGGGATTGTGTCCCCGTTTCGCTGACCGCTGGTGCGCAAAAGGTCTGGACCGGGAAGTCCTGCTGGCGATTGCGGCGGAGGTGTTTGGGGTGCGACTGGGGACATGACCCAATCCCGTCCTCGGCCTGCCCGCGCCTCCTTTCACTCGTACGCAGGCGGGCATTGGGATCGTGTCCCCGACCGGGACCAAGGAGGTAGTATTGTTCGACGC
>CBDUVZ010000018.1:0-32412 GCA_965370805.1 uncultured bacterium
GGGTCGGGTCAAATGTGGATTTCGGGTGTTATGTTTGGGCAGTTTTGCGTGTTGCGGAGCGGAGAGGAAAGGACCAAACACCAAGGCACCAAGAGCACCAAGAAGAGAATGACCAATGAGGAAGTAAACCACGGATGAACACGGAAGGAGAGGGGAGAAGTCAGAGTGCAAGGGACAAGAGGCAGGATGTCAGAGGGTTACCGCAGGGATACCCGGCTGGCGGGGTCAATACCGGTGATGGATGAAGTCGCGACGCGTTCCGCGAGCCGTGCCTGTTTGCTAGTGGCCGATAGCGCGGTAGCATCTGGGCAGGTGAAGCGTAAACCGGACCAGGATGCCGGGCTCGTTGCCGACTCGAAGGCCGGGAACCTGACCGCGTTCGAGGAGCTGGTCAGGCGGCACGAGCGGCCGCTGTTCGGTTATCTCTACCGGATGTGCGGGAACGGGAATGATGCCGAGGAGCTGGCCCAGGCGGCGTTTGTGCGGGCGTGGAAGGCGCTGGCGGGTTTTGAGGGCCGGTCCAGTTTCAAGACCTGGCTGTACCGGATTGCGACCAACCTGGCTATCAATAAGCGGACCCGAACCAGACCGACGGTCGAACTGTCTGAATTGCTGACCAGCCCGGAGCAGGAGCAGCCGGAGGAGTCTTTTCAGCGGAAGCGGCGCGAGGAGGTAGTGTGGGCTGCGCTGGACCGGCTGTCGCCGGACCAACGTTCCGCTCTGGTGTTGTCGGTGTATGAGAGAATGAGTTACAAGGAGATTGCCGAGGCGATGGGCAAGTCGGTGCGAGCCGTTGATTCGCTGCTGGTTCGGGCCCGCGTCGGCGTGCGGAAGATACTTGGTCCGGCCCGCAGGAAGGGGGTCGTGTGATGGTTGCGAGCGGCGCAGGGATTCGGTGCAATGGGTGTCTAGAGAGGTGAAGCTCATGAAGTGCAAGCAAGTCAGAAGATTCCTCCCGGCATATGCCGACGATGAGATTGCCGGGCTGCGACGAAGCGAAATCGCTCGGCATCTTGAGCAGTGCGCGGCGTGTCGGCAGGAGTTCGAATCGATGAAGGCGGATACGGAACTCCTGCGTCAGGTTGAGGCCCCTAAGCCCGGGCCGTTCCTGGCCGTCAGGGTTCTCGCCGAGGTCCGGCAGTCCGGGGCGACCCGCACGCAGTCACGCCGGCCGGTTCTGGTCCGGGCGTTCGGCGCGGCGGCGGCCGTGTTGCTGGTGGCGGCCGGGGTCTGGGTCGGCGCGCTGGTCGGTTCCGGGATTGCCCGGTCGAGTGATGCGACCGAGGATGAGTTCCTCAACAGTTCAGGGCTGTCTTTTGCCGAGTTTACCGAGTCGGTGTTTGCGGAGGAGTGATGAAGCGCAGTACGACATGGTTGGTTGTTGGTCTGGCGGTTTCGCTGGCGCTGAACGCGGCGGCCGTGGGCGCGTTCGTCTTCCATCGGTTCGGACCGCCGCCGCCCGGATTGCGTCTGATGCGCGAGCTGAGGTCGCAGGACCGGGGCGCGATTCGCAAGTTGCGTCGCACCATGGAGACCGGAATGGATTCGCTGGGGCAGGAACTGGACGCAGCCCGGCATGAGCTTGCTCTGCTTCTGCGCCGGCCCGACGCCGAGCCGGAAGAAGTTGAGCCGCGGCTCGAAGAGATTGCCCGGATTCAGACCGAGATGAACCGGGTGGCTTTCGAGTATGCCCGGCAGATGGCCGCGAAGATGTCGCCGGAACAGCGGGAGCGGATGCATCGGATGTTCGAGCGGCACTTCGCCCCGCCGCGTCGCGGTCGCCGGATGCGGGGCCGAGGTCAACCCTGGCACCGGGAACCCGGGCCACGCGGGAAAGACGGGATTCCGGGGAGGCCCTAGGTGGACAGAGTTCAAGTCAGAATGCAGAGTGCAAGAGGCAAGATCGCCAGACCGGCCAGGAAGAAAGCAGACAGGATGGAGCACGGCGGCCCGGCTTGAGAAACCCAGGCTCGGCTAATGAGATTGGACAGGTCTGGGCCGCCCGTGACTCCTGAGAGGAGAATGAAGTGAAAAAGACGAAGAGATGGATTGTCGCGGCAGTGGTTGTTGTGGGACTGACTGCCACCGGCTGGGTGATTGCCCAGGAAGCGCCGGCCAGGAGCCCGGTTGAAGCACCACCCGGAGAGTACGGCCGGCGTGGATTTGACCTGACCGACGAGCAGCTCGACCGGATGGATGAACTGCAGATTGCCGGCCTGAAGAAGACGATGCCGCTGGAAACCGACCTCCGAATCAAGCAGATGGAACTGGAAGCGTTGTGGCGGGCTGATGAGATCAACCCGAAGGCGATCATCGGCAAAGTCAAGGAGGTTCATTCGACACGGCAGAAGGTCGCGGTGGCGCGGGCCGAGAACCGGATTGCAGTATACCAGATTCTGACGCCCGAGCAGCGGGAGCGGGCGAAGCAGTTCCGCGGGCTGCGTGGGATGCGCGGTAGGGGTCGCGGTATGCGTGGTGCGGGCCGCGGCATGAGGGGCAGCCGCGGGCCGGGAATGATGAGAGGACAGGGACGTCGTCACCGCGGGATGTCGGGACCCGGATCGTGGCAGATGGCCCCGCCCGGTCCCGAATGGATGCCTGAGGAGTAGCCGAAGTCGGTAGTGTGCCGTCAAGCGGCACGACTTGGTTGCGGTCAGGAGCGCCTTGGATGGCGCTCCTGACCGTTCTTCTGCGTGAGGCTGGCGCTTGAAATCATCCGGGCAGTGGCTATTCTCAGGTGATGAGTTCTCGCCCGGCCGTGACCACAGCCTGCTTCTTGTTACTGGCGTTGCTGACGACCGGGATGAAGTGCGGCAGCACCCCGCCCGGTATACCGGAAGTTCTGGTCGTTCCGGACACGGTCTATCAGCGTGCCCCGGTTTCTTTCGGCATCACATGTTCTGACCCTTACGAAAGGCGCATGCGCTTCGTAGTGGACTGGGGTGATGGAACGGTCGATACGTCCAATGGCTGCAGTTCCGGGGATACGGCTATGGTTACTCATCGCTGGGATGAGGCCGGGGAGTTCGGACTGCGGGTGATGACCGTGCTCGCTGATGAGGTAGAGATCGCCTCGCCGTGGGCCGAGCCGGTATCAGTGACCGTGCTCGCCAATGGGATTCCGGACGTGCCCGCGCTTACGGCACCGAGCAAAGCAGCTGTGGGCGCGTACACGCATTTCCGGGCCACCGGGACCGACCCGGACGGGGACAGCGTTTCGTTCCAGTTCGATTTCGGGGAGGCCGTCGGGAACTGGACCGGATTCGTGCCGAGCGGAAGCACCGGACAGGATTCGCACCGCTTCGAGACATGCGACACGCTGTATGCCCGGTGCCGGGCCAGGGACGTCAAACGCAGCGAGTCCGACTGGTCCGATTCCGTGCGTCTGATCGTGAGCACGACCGGTGCGGTGCGCTGGTGGTGGACGGGTCCAGACATGACACCGCCTTCCGGTGCGCCGTTGGTCGTCCTGAATGTGACCGGTGAGAAGGTCTACATCGGCTGGGATGACGGCTGTCTGCGGACTTCCGACGGGAAGGAGACCGGCCCGGATTTCCGTTGCACCGGCTACGTCGCCTACTGCGAGCAGACCGGGCACGTGGTTGTCGGTGGGGAACGCGGGCTGTACGCGTTCACGCCGTCGTTCGCGCCGGTCTGGCGCTGGATTCCTCCGGACACGACCGTCCGGCTGGAGTGGGGCGCACCGGCCGTCTGCGGCGACCGGGTCTACTGTCCCTGTGACAATGAGAGCCTGTACTGTTTCCAGGACTTCGGCGACACGGTCCAGTTGTTGAACGTCCGCCGGATTCCCGGCATCGGCGTCGCGGTGGCGATCAATGCCGCGGGCGACGTCATTGTCGCAAGCGACAGCGGATGCCTGTACCGGTTGACGTCTGACATCGACAGCATCATCTGGCAGGTCGAACTCGCTCCGGGCGGCGAGCTCTATCCCCCGGCACTCGGCAGCGACGGGATGGTCTACGTCAGTTCCGCGAGCGGCGTTCTGCACGCGGTCGGCCCGGCCGGCGATGTTGTCTGGACTCAAGTGCCGGCCGGAGGTGCGCGCTTCACGGTTGTGGGCGATGCGGCGGTGTTCACCGGTACGGGTGACGGCCGGCTGTATTCGTACGACCCGGCAACCGGCGACGAGAACTGGTCGGCTCGATTCGGCCCGACCGCGGCGGTGGTCGGCAGCCCGGTGCTGAGCCGGAACGGCTATGTCTACTGTCAGAACGCCGAGGACGTGCTGTACTGCGTGCGGCAGTCTGACGGCAGGCGGATGTGGTCCTGTGACTGTCCCGGCTATTTGCCGGACGGGAAAGGGCGAAGCCGGGACCTGGGGCAACTGGTGCCTTCGCCGGGCATCACCGGTTCCGGAGATATCCTCGTCGTGGGGCAGGATGCGCTCTACTGCGTCGCGGGATACGAAGACGGCCCGCTGGCAGATGCCCCCTGGCCCAAGTGGCAACATGATTCCCACAACAGCGGCAGGTCGGCCGGCTGGTAGGAGCCGGTCCGGCAAGGACCTTCTCAATGACGAATGACGAATGCCGAGTGTCGAATGCAAAGGAAATGGAACCGCAGATGAACGCAGATGGACGCAGATTCGGCAGTCGGAATTCGTCATTCGCAACTGACAATGATAAGTGAGCATGAGTCCCCGCGTGCGGTTGCGCTTTTTTCCGGCGGGCTCGATTCGGTGCTGGCGGTGCAGTTACTTCTCGACCAGGGGATCGAAGTTGTCGGCGTACATTTCGAGGGCGGATACTGCCCGATTCAACGCGAGGGGGAGAACCCCGCAGGACTGACGGCGGTCCAGCTCGGGATTGAACTAGTCAAGCTGCCGATTGACCAGGATTTCATCGAGCTGATCAAGGCACCGAAGCACGGTCTTGGTCGGAACATGAACCCGTGTATCGATTGCCATATCCTGATGGTGAAGCGGGCCTGGGAATGGGGTCGGGAGCAGGGAGCCGGGTTCGTCATCACCGGCGAAGTTCTTGGCCAGCGGCCGATGTCCCAGAACAAGCAGGGATTGATGCTGGTTGCGAAGCGGTCGGGGACCGGGGGCAGGTTGCTGCGTCCGCTGTCGGCACGCCTGCTGGAGCCGACTGTGCCGGAGACGACCGGTCTGGTGGACAGGACGAAGCTCCTGGATGTCCAGGGCCGGACTCGGCGCCGACAGCTTGAACTGGCGAAAGGATACGGCATCACCGATTTCGCAACCCCGGCCGGTGGATGCCTGCTGACCGATGCCGGTTTTGCGCGGCGTTTGCGTGAGGCGTTCGACCACGGCGAGGATTCGGTTGCGACGGTGGAACTGCTGCGACTCGGCCGTCACTTTCGACTTGGGTCCGGCGCCAGGCTGGTCGTCGGGCGCAACCGGATTGAGAACGAGGATTTGCTCCGTCGGGCGCCGGCCGATTCGCTGATCCTGGATGCTGGCCACCTGCCCGGTCCGGTGGGGCTGCTGATTTCCGGTCGACCGGATGACGCGGAACCGGCGGCCGGGATCTGCGCCCGGTACAGCGACCGGCGCGGAGATTCCGAAGTCACGCTGATAGTCGGCGGGGCCGAGATGGCGGTCAAGCCGGCGAGCCCGGCCGAAGCCGCGCGGTTCGTTATCGGTTGAGACCGACCGGCACCGGGCCGGCTTGACTTGAAGGGCAAGCTCCCTATATTTGGGCGTGCATATCAAGGAGTTGCAGCTCACCGGGTTCAAGTCGTTCCACGGGAAAACCACGCTCCAGTTCTCCCCGGGAATGAATGCCGTCATCGGGCCCAACGGCTGCGGCAAGACGAACATCCTGGACGCGCTGCGCTGGGTCCTGGGCGAGCAGTCGTTTTCGCTGCTGCGTTGCGCCCGGAATGAAGACCTGGTTTTCGGTGGTACGGTCGAGGTTCCCGCTACGAACTACGCTGATGTCAGGCTGGTCCTTGCCGGCAGCGAGGTTCCCAGATACGGTTCCGAAATAGAAATCCGGCGGCGTTTCTTCCGGTCCGGAGAGAGCGAGTACTATCTCAACCGCCAGCCGTGTCGTCTCAAGGACATCCAGGAGGTGTTTCTCGCTTCCGGCATCGGGACCAAGGCGTATTCGATATTCGACCTCAAGCAGATGCGGGAGATTGTCGCCGGCAATACCCGGCGGATGTTCGAAGAGGCCGCTACGCTGGCCAAGTACCGCGATGCCAAGGCCGACTGCCAGCGCAAACTGGAACTGACCGACAAGGACCTGATCAGGCTTGAAGATATCGTCGCCGAGCGGGAACGGGTAGTCCGAAGCCTGCGCCGCCAGGCAGGCAAGCTCCGTTCGTACGACAAGCTGAAGGAAGAAGAAGGATCGCTGAGATTGCTCGAACTGAAGGACGAGTTCGGGTCGATAAGTCGAGAGTTCGAGCGGGTCGATAAGGACACTGTTGACCTTGAGAAGGCAGAGGCCGAAAGACTCACGGAGATACGCCGGCTTGACGAGGAACTGCGGCGCCATCGGGGTGAGCTGCGCAAGGAGCAGACCCTGAAGGACGAGCTTGCCGGCGAGGCCCGCAAGCGGCGCCAAGAACTCGCCGAACTTGAAGGAAAGGAACTGCTTGCCCGCCAGAAGGTCGAGTTCCTGATTCAGGGCGCGGACCGGGACGAGCAGGCATGCGAGAAACTGAAGCAGGGAGCAGTCGAACTGGAGCGGGTATTTGAGTCGGGTCTGGCGCGTCTTGCGGAGGCGAATTCCAGGCAGACCGAGCTGGAAAAGGAACTGAACCGGGCGCGGGAAGCGACGAAGGCAGCGGAGCAGAAGCTCTACGACCTGCGCAGCCAGGAACTGACGCAGCGGGAGAGCCTGGAGAGTCTGCTTGAGCGGCAGCAGTCCGCGCGACAGCAGAGTGTCCGTCTTGAAGCGGAGGAGCAGAACCAGGCCGAGGAGCGGGTCCGGCTCAAGGATGAACTGAAAGAGACAGATGACCGACTCGGGAAGGTGCGCGATGAAGGAGATGAGGTCGGCCGCGCGGTTGCGGAGGCGCAGGCGGCGTTGACCGGGGAGCGCGGGCGAATCGCGGGAGCCGAAGCCGAGCTGGCGAAAAGCCGGGATGAGTTGTCCCGGGCTGGCCGGGAACTCGGTCAGGCAAAGGAGAGGCGGACACGACTCGAGAAGGAACTGGCGATGTTGCGGTCGGGTCTGCCGGACCGGCTGGAGAAGTGCCGGGCGGTACTCGGCAGCAGAATACTGGGCGAGTTGGGCCGGTTGCTGAGCATCGATGACGGGTGGGAACTCGCGTGCGAAGCCGCACTCCAGCCGGTTGCCGAGTTCCTGGTGACCGATGGGGAGCCGCAGCCCGGGGATATCGCGCGGCTGGTCGAGGAAGGTCCGGCTTCAGGATGCGGTCTGATTGCGGCGGGCGGGAGCGAGCCGGGAGATGCCGGCGATAGCCTGTCCGGTGACGGAGTGGTCGGCAGGCTTGCGGACCATGTGGAGTTCGCTGATGGGACGCCGGATTGGGTCAGGCGGCTGGTGGAATCGTTCACGGTGGCCCGGGATGCGGCCGCTATCGTCAGACTTGCCGAGAAGCATCCCGACCGATCGTTTGTCGCCCGGGAAGGCTGCGCCCGATTCGCCGACGGCAGGCTGGTGATTGCCGCGCGGGACCGGAGTCGGCTGAGCGCCCAGGGATTGATCCAGACGAAAGCGAAGGAGCTCGGCGAGCGTGAGGCATCGGTTGCCGACCTGACCGGGAAGCAGGCCGAGCTCCAGGCCCGGACCGAAAAGCTCCAGTCGGAGATCGAAGGGCTGAAGGAAAACCTGATTGACTGGGAACGCAAGAAATCCTCGCTCAGCGCAACCCGGCAGGCACTGGCTTCCCGGCAGTCCGAGCTGGTTCGGGATCAGGAGCGGCAGCGGGCCGATTTGCGTCGGCCGGCGGTACCGGTTGGCCGTGCCGACCCGGAGAAAGCGGATGGCAGTCCGGCTCTGGCCCGGGCCAGGAAAGAACTTGCGGGACTTGACGAGCAGGTTGGACGTCAGACCGGTCTTCTGAAGCGGTTGCAGCAGCAGGTAGTTGAGGGGGAGCGGGCCGTGAGGGAGGAACTGGAAGCATCGGCCGTCCGGCTGGCGGCGTTGAGTGAGGAGAAGCAGAAGACATCCCGGCTGGAAGCCGAAAGCGATTACGCGAAACAGGCAATCGGGGAACGCCGGCGCAGGGCCAGCGAACTGCAGGCAGGCGCCGATAGAGCACGGGAGCAGACTGTGGAACTCGGGCAGCACATCGAGCAGCGAAATCCTGAGACTGAACGCGTGCGGAAGGAGATTGAGGAACTGGAGGTCCGGGTCGACCGCCTTCGGGTTGCCGACCTTTCCCGGGTCGAGGAAGAACTCGAAGAGAATCTCTCCCGGCTGCGGCAGGCCCGTGAGCAGAATCAGAATATCCTGATGGAGCAGCGGATGCGGAAGCACGAGCTGAATCAGCAACAGGCCACAATCGTGCAGGAGGCCCGTGAGGAATACGCGACGGACATCGCTCAATTCGAGCCGGAAGAGGCTACTGATGCCGCGGAGCGGTTGACCCGGGTGCGGCGGCGGCTCGAAGCCCTGGGCGCGGTGAACCCGTTGGCCCGGGACGAGTACGAGCAGGAGAAGCGTGACCTTGAGCAGTTGAGTTCGCAGCGTCAGGATGTCGCGACGGCGCGGGAGAATCTGCTGCAGGCGATAGCCGAGATCGACCAGCATGCCCGGGATCGTTTTCTCAGCACTTACGAGGAGGTGCGCTTGGCCTTCAAGGATGTGTTCAGCCAGCTGTTTCTCGAAGGCGAAGCGGACCTGGTGCTTGCCGACGAGCAGAAGCCGCTCGAGTCGGACATCACGATCGTGGCCCGGCCGCGTGGGAAGACCCTCAAGCGGCTGGAGCAGCTCTCCGACGGGGAGAAGGCGCTCTTGGCCGTGTCGTTGCTTTTCGCGTTCTACCGGGTCAAGCCGGCACCGTTCTGTTTCCTGGACGAAATCGACGCACCACTCGACGATGCGAATGTCGGCCGCTTCGCCGACTACCTAAAAAGCATCTCCAAGCATACCCAGGTCGTAATCATCACTCACAATCGGCTGACAGTGGAGCGGGCCAGTATTCTGTTCGGCGTCACATCCGAGCAGCCGGGCATCTCGAAGTTGGTTTCGGTGAGCCTGGCCGAGTACCAGACCGGCCGTTTCGCGGATCAGGCCCCGGCCGACGACGGCTCCCCGGCCGTTTCCACGGCCCGCCGGTAGATGTCTCCGGTTTCGCGGCTGGAACAGGGACTGCAGAAACTGAAGAGCGGTCTGTCAAAGACCAGAGAAGTTTTCCGCCGGTTGCTGGTTGCCGAGGACACCGAGGAACTGGAGGAATTGCTGCTTGCAGCCGATGTCGGGGTCAAGGCAAGCCATATGCTGGCGAGCAAGATCCGGGGTTCCGGCAAGGACCGGAAGGCTGTGCTGGAGCGCGAGATCGGGCAGTTGCTTGCGTCCTGCTCCGGGTCAGGAGAGAAACCGGCATCCAAACCCCGGGTGATAATGATTGTGGGGGTCAACGGGTCCGGCAAGACCACCACCGCGGGGAAGCTTGGCCACTACTTCAGCCGGCAGGGGGAACGGGTCGTGGTCGCTGCAGCGGATACTTACCGGGACGCCGCGTCGGAGCAGCTCAGCATCTGGGCCGGGCGGGCGGGAGTCGAGATTGTCTCCTCCGCCAAGGGGCAGGATGCGGCAGCGGTGGCTTTTGACGCCGTGACCAAGGCCGGCAGCAGGGGATTCGATACCGTCCTGATTGATACCGCCGGTCGGCTGCATACCCGTCAGGACCTGATGGATGAAGTCATCAAGATCAAGCGGGTGTGCGGGAAAGTGAAGCCGGGATCTCCCGACGAGGTGTGGTTGGTGCTTGACGCGACGGTCGGGCAGAACGGGCTGCGCCAGGCCAGGGTATTCCACGAACGACTCGGACTAACCGGTATCCTCGTGGCCAAACTGGACGGTACGGCAAAGGGAGGGATATTGCTGCCGATTGTCCTTGAACTCGGTATCCCGATACGTTTCGTCGGGACCGGTGAGGGAATCGAGGAAATCGAGCAGTTCGAACCCCACGTATTCGCCCGGGCGCTCTTCGAGGAATAGGACGGCGGTGCTTCCCGTAGCGGGGAAGCATGAGTCAGGTCAGTCTACTTTTCCGGATTCCGAGTCTTCCTGAGAAGAATCAGGCTGTCCCAGTTCCAACTCGTAGGCGACAGCCTCGAGGATTCCGACCGCCCAGTGAGCGGCCCGTCTTACCGGTCCCGGTTCCCGGCCAATCGGCCAGGGCCGGGCCAGTCGGCGCAGCCTGTCCAGTGCCTGGGTGGCATGAAGCGCAACCAGTCCTTCGATTGCTGCGACCCGCACCTCGGTCCCGGGCGCGTCGAGTGCGGATACCAGGAACGGCAGAGCCGCGGGGTTTCCGATCCGGCCCAGGGCTCTGAGTGTGTTGATTCTTACCAGGTCGTTCCTGACCTTCAGTTTTTCCAGCAACGGCATCGTTGCGCGGTAGTCACGCAGCTTGCCGAGCGCCTCGGCCGCCATGGCCTGGACGATCGGGCTGCGGTCCTGCAGGGCACGAATGAGCGCGGGTGCGGCTCTGCTTGCGCCGATTTCTCCCAGGGCCTGAGCGGAGACAATGCGTATCCAGGTCGTTGTGTCCGACAGTTGGCGGACGAGCCTCTCGCAGACTCCCTTGTGACGCAGGCGGCCGAGCACGTCGATGGCCCGGACTCTGATCGCCGCGTTCTCGTTCTGCAGGAGCCGCATAACAGGGTCCAAGGCGTGTTCCGCCAGTCGCTCGAGTGCGTCGGCCGCGGCACCGGCAACTTTCGCATCCTGATCCTCAAGCATCGGCGCGAGTGCTTCGGCGGAATGGGGATGGTTGATTCGTCCCAGGGCGCCTGCGATTCCCAATCGGACATGCGTGTTGGAGTTAACTGCGGCACGGGCCAGCGGGTCGATTGCAGTCGGGTCACCGAGGGCGCCGAGGATCTCGGCCGCCGAGGATTGGACAATCTGGTCACTGTGATTCAGAAGTTCAGTCAGCGGCAGTACTGCGGCTTTGCCTTCGGCCAGCAGTGAAGTCATTGCCTGGATGCGGTCAGTGAGGCCAGGGCTGGCAAGCAGCCGGAGGAGCGGGTCCACGTTGCTCCGACCGATACGACGGAGGGCATGCTCGCATACTTCGCGGACGTCCGGACTCGGGTCGTCGGCCGCGGCGCGGGCAAGCGTATCGACCGCTTTTTGACTGCCGATGCTTCCGAGCGCTTCCGCGACTGCAGCCCGGGCGACGGGGCTATCATCAGCCATCTCGTCGAGCAGCGGGTCGACCGCGGCCTCGGCTTTCAGAAAGCCCAGCGCCTCCGCCGCGGTGATTCTGACATTGATGGCGAGGTCCCGAACCAAGTCGAGCAGCGGCGGGATGGCCCGGTCGGTGCCGATTTTCCCCAGGGCACGGGCGATTGCGGCCCGCACGGCCGGGTCGCGGTCGGCCAGATGCTGACACAGGATATCAAGACCCCGCACCGAGCCAATCCGTCCCAGCAATTCGGGAATCGTCCTGTCCAGCGGAGCGTCCCAGCTTCTCAGTCGGTTCATGACCGGGTTCAGGGCGACCGGCCCGAGCGCGGCCAGTGCTTCCGCAACTTCGCGGCGGAAGGCAGGATCCGGGTCATCAAGGGCCAGCACCAGAGCGCCGGCTGCTTCACTGTTGCCCATGCGCCGGAATTCCTCAATCGCCCTGCGCCGTTGGCCGGGCTCGGACTTCAGAAGCTGATTGATGAGTTCTCTGACCGGCAGATGCGCCTCCTCTCGTGACCTACAATCGTCAAAAACCGGACTCTGTTCAGCTTCATTCGGAGTCCGAAGCACGACATACCATTGACAGTGTGCACGCTCAAGGGCACTTAGTCAAGTCATTCAATGCGTGAATCCCGGCTTTCACCCCTGTGTTCCGTTTTCTGCATTCTGTCTTCTCCGTGTTCATCTGTGGTTTTCGCTCAATTCGGCACTCGTCATTCATTGACAGTCTGGTTTGCTTAACTACATTTGCAGGATGGCGAGACGGATTGCGGTCTGCAACCAGAAAGGCGGCGTGGGCAAGACCACGACTTCAGTCAATCTGGCGGCGGCGCTGGCCCGGCGGACGGGACGGGTGTTGCTCGTTGACCTTGATCCGCAGGCACATGCGACACTCGGACTGGGGGTTGATCGTTCGAGTCTTCCGGTTTCGGTCTATGAAGTACTGGTTGAGGCTCAGCGGGTCGAGGAAGCGATACTGCCCGACCAGGCCGAGCGGCTCGACCTTCTGCCCGGAGCGATCGACCTGGCCGGTGCCGAGGTGGAACTGGTCGAGGCCGAGGAACGTGAGTTCCGGCTTGCGCGCGCGCTCAGCCTGGTGGATCATCACTACGAGTTCGTCATCGTTGACTGTCCGCCGTCACTCGGTTTTCTGACCATCAACGGGCTGACCGCGGCTCACGGTGTGCTGGTGCCGGTGCAGGCCGAGTACTACGCCCTTGAGGGTATCTCCCGGCTCCTGGATACGATCAACATGGTCCGCCACAGCCTGGCTCCGACTCTTGAGTTGGAGGGAGTTGTTCTGACGATGTTCTCAGCGAGGTTGAACCTGGCCCGCCAGGTTGCGGCCGAAGTGCGCGGTTTCTTCAAGGAAAGGGTGTTCGACACGTTGATACCCCGCAGCGTGCGGCTTGCAGAAGCGCCGAGCTTCGGCAAGACGATTTTCGACTACGACGGACTTTCCGCCGGTGCCCAGGCCTACGCCGCGCTGGCCGATGAGTTCCTGGCGCGGCACCGGTGGTGTCGTCAGGGGGCGCAATTCGGGCAGGACGGGGATACGGATCAGGAGGTGAGTGCGTGAAGCGGAAGGCGCTGGGCAAGGGAATCAGGGCGATCATACCGGAGCAGACACAGCAAGCGTTGGCCTCCGAGGCACGGTCATTGCGGCTTGAGGAAATCAGGCCCAATCCTTTCCAACCCAGGCAGCAGGTTGATGAAAACCTGGATGAACTGACAGCTTCAATCAAGGAGAAGGGCGTGCTGCAGCCGGTGCTGGTTCGACGACGGCGGGACGGGTACGAACTGGTGACCGGCGAACGCAGGCTGCGGGCCGCAAAGCAGGCCGGCCTTGAAACGATTCCGGCGGTTGTCAGGACGGTCGACGACGGCGAGATGCTGGAACTGACGCTGATTGAGAACCTCCAGCGGCGCGACCTCAATTCGATTGAAGAAGCGCTGGCTTTCAAACGGCTGGCCGAAGAGTTCGGGCTGACGCACGAGGAGATCGCCAGCCGCGTGGCCAAAGACCGATCCACTGTGACCAATGCACTCAGGATTCTTACCCTTCCTTACAAGGTCCGGGACGCCCTGGCCGCGGGAAAACTCAGCGCTGGTCATGCCCGGGCTCTGCTGACGTTGCCCAGCCGTAGAGAACAGGTGGCCATGACCGAGCGGATTGTCACGCAGGGGCTTTCGGTGCGGGCTGTTGAGAAGCTCTGTGGCCGGCAGAAAGAGAAGCCGAAGGTCCGCACCACGGAGAAAGACGTTCATCTCACGGAAATCGAAGAGAGTCTTCAGGAACAACTGGGGACGAAAGTCCGCATTGTCGAAGCCAGGCAGGGCCGCGGACGGATAGTTGTCGAGTACTTCTCGGAAGACGACCTGAATCGTCTCGTCCGCATCATGCGAGGAATCTCACCACAAAGGCACAAAGAGAAAGAAACCACAGATGGACACGGATAGACACAGATTGAGCCATCCGATGGCACCTCGTTCTGTTCTGCCTGCGTTTGTCTGTGTTTATCAGTGGTTTTCGCTCCAAGAGGTAAGTAGCCGCTGATGACCCGCAGAGAGTTCACCTTCCTGGTTTCGAGCAACTTCAGCGCGAAAGTGTTCCGGCGGACGCTATCCGCCTCCGCGGTGAAGGTGCTCCTGGTTCTGGTCGGTCTGCTTGTGGTTGTGCTGATTGCGGCACTGGTCCTCGCCGGGTCAGGGGTGTATCGGCTGGCGAGGCTTTCGTATCTCGAGTTCCGGAACAATCAGCTTGAGACGGAATTCGCCAAGATGTCACTCCTGCGCCAGCGCCTTGACCGGCTCGAACAGGAAAACAGGAAGATGGCGGCGATGCTTGGAGTGGAGTTAACGCCGCCGCCGATTGACTGGAGTTCGGTTCCTTTTGACTCCTCCGCTCTTCCCGAGTGGGCGAAGGAAGGCGAATGGGGAACCCGGCCGGTGCCGGTTCTCGTGCCGCTCGAAGGATACGTGGTCTCGCGCGGATTCACTGAGACTCACACTGCTATCGACTTGGCGGCCCAGTCAGGGACCCCGGTACGCGCAGCAGCGGACGGGATTGTGACCGAGCGCGGGAAGGACAGCATATTCGGACGGTTCGTGCTGCTGAATCATCGCCAGGGATACGAGACCTACTACGGCCACCTGGAGAACCTGAAAGCGGCACTGGGCGATACGGTGCGGGCCGGCCAGACAATCGGAACCGTTGGTTCGACCGGTCGGTCCAGCGCACCGCACCTTCACTTCGAAATCCGCAAAGACAGCCAGTCGATTGACCCGGCCAAACTCATCAAGTTTCAGTAACTACGGAAATGTCGAATGTCGAGTTTCGATTTCCGAATTCGGCATTCCCAATTCGCCATTCGGAATTGTGTTGCGCTGGTTGATATACCCGGCTGAGAACCCGCGGTTTCCGTATCAGTTGTTCATTGAGCACGAGCCGGGGAGTTTCCTGAGCTACCGGGTGCAGGACAAGTGGCCGGGCCCGGGCAAGAGCATTTTCTGCATTGCCGGGGACGAGTTAGCCGAGGACGCGCTTCCGGTTGAGCCGGACCCGGTGGATGAGTGCGAAATCAGGGCCATTTCGCACTACGGCCGGAAGCTGGTTGTTGTTCTGGACAGGAAAATCAGGAAGCGTTCCTGGTTCATTACGGTGGAGAAGAAGTCGAAGTCCGACCCGAAGCGGACCTATACCCAGACGTTCTGGATTACTCAGTCTTCAGCCGCGGCCCGACGCGGCGGGGCATACCTCTCAGCCCGGGGCAAGAAGGACGGGCTCTTCATTGTCCGTGACAAACGGGAGCGGTACGGGTATCGGTTTCCGAGACATGAAGTTGAGAAGGAAGTGCTGCCGTGCGGGGACTATGCGCTGAGACTCGGGACCGGGGAAACCATCGCGGTTGTGGAACGCAAGACCAGAGAGCAGTTCCTGCACGATATCGGAACGTTTGATATCCTGAAAGCCAGCCTGCTGGAGATAATCGAGACCTACAAATACAAGGCTTTGGTGATTGAGGCGACGTATCGCGACCTGGTGGACCCGAAGAAAAGCCGGTACTATTCGGGCGGATTTGTGGCCGAAGTGATTGCCGAACTGTTTGTGCTTTTCCCCGGGCTTCAGATTGTGTTCTGTTCGAACCGGAAGTTCGCGACCGAGTGGGTAGAGCGGTACTTCCAGCGGATAGCGAAGCTGGAAGAGCCGGAGAGCGGAAAGGATTCGTGATGAAACTGAGCACTCTAGGCGGCGGACTATTCACCGTGCTGCTGGCCGCAGTTCTACTCACCGGCTGCTCGAAGAAGGACGACCGGGTTGTCGTGAAGTTCTGGCATGCGATGGGGGACGAGTCGGGGAAGACACTGAAGGCGATGGTGGCCGCGTTTGAGAGCACGCACAAGGATATCCGTATCGAACTGGCCGGGATGGGGAGTTACGATGCTTTGTCCCAGAAACTGATGGGCGCAGTCGCGGTCAAGAGTCCGCCGACTATCGCCCAGATGTACGAGAACTGGACAACCCAGCTTCACAACGGTGGCGTGCTTGAGTTCCTGGAGGACTACGCGCGCGGGCCGAACGGTCTGTCCGAGCAGGACCTTGCGGACATCTATCCCGCTTTGCTTGAGAATAACACCTGGGAGGGGAAGCTGTTGACCCTGCCGTTCAACAAGAGCGTGCCGGTCTATTACTACAATGTCGATATGCTCCGGGCGGCCGGGTACGACCGATTCCCGCAGACCTGGCCCGAGTTCCGCCGGATGTGCAACAAGGTGATGAGGCGGGATGCGAAAGGGAAGCCGGAGGTGTGGGCGACCGCGGGCGGCACCGACATATGGATCTTCGGGTCGATGCTGTTCCAGCTTGGCGGCAGGTTCCTTGACCGGGAGGACGGGATTCCCGGATTCAACAGCCCGGCCGGGGTACGGGGCCTTGAGTTCCAGGTCAGCCTGGTGCACAAGGACCGGGTGCAGAATACCGACGTTGGCCGGAATCCGGCTGAGGATTTCCTTGTCGAGGGAATCGTTTCCCTGCGGGGTAGTTCAACGTGGCGGGCCGGGATGCTCGAAGAGGAGAGCTTCCCGGTGGGAATGGCACCGGTACCAATCTGGGGCAAGCCGGCGGCTATCGTGTACGGCACCAATGTCGGTATGTTCCGGGACGCAAAGCCGGAGGAGAAGGCGGCGGCCTGGACGTTTATCAAATGGTTCCTGGCACCGGAGCAACAGACCGAGTGGTCGCTCGGTACCTGGTACGTGCCGATTCACCGCCGGTGTCTTGATGACCCGCGGATGCAGGAGCGGCTTGAAAAGACGCCCGGGTTGAAGGAGGCCTACGGTCAGATGGAACATGCGGTGTTCGAGCCGCGGGGTTTGAAGTGGCTCGGCGGACGCAAGGCGCTGGTCGAGGAGCTTGAGGCGGCGATGCTGGGACAGAAGACCGCGAAGCAGGCTCTGGAGGACGCGGCGGCCCGCTACTCAAGAGGCAGATAGACGCGGGGAGAAGAAGTCGAGAACCAAGAGCCAACAACCAACAGCCAGAGGCTGATCAGTACTGAACTGAGTCGAGCAGGAGTCCGGCAGCGGGGGCGGTGCGGTAGGGGCGGTGTTTCTTTCCGGCGAGTGCGGCCCTGATGTCGGCCAGGGTGATTCGCGCCGCGCCGTAGGCGGCTGCTGCGCCAACGATTCTCCTTACCATTTTGTACAGGAACCGGTTGCCCTGGACCGTGATGCGGATTTCGTCGTTCGCTTCGGCCAGGTCCAGGCGCATGACTGTGCAGATGCCGGAGGTGTCCCGGGTGAGACAGAACGGCTGGAAGTTTTTCCGACCGGTGAAGAGCCTGAGCGCCTTTGCTACTCGTCCGGCATCGACCGGGTAGCGTAGTTCCCAGACCCGTGCGTGGCGGAGCGGCGAGTAGCCGCGGACCATCCGGTACTCGTAGACTTTGCTCTTTGCGTTGAACCGGGCGTGGAATTCCGATCCGGTTTCTTCAGCCGATCTGACGTGGACCTGCTGCGGTAGATGGTAATTCAGGGCGCGGCGGAGTTGCTCCGGGGCGAGACTCGAATCGGTGTGGAAGTTGGCGACGTAGCCGCGGGCTGAGACTCCGGCGTCGGTGCGGCTGCAGCCGTAGATGGTGGTCTGCCGCCGGGTGATTGCCTCAAGTGCATCCTGGATTTCGTTCTGTACGGTGCGGCGCTCGGGCTGGTACTGCCAGCCGGAGAAGGGCGCACCATCGAACTCGGCGACCAGCTTGATATTGCGCATCGACTAGACCAGGGCGGCGAATACGAGCAGCGCGGCTGCGGGAAGCAGGATGGCTGCATCTGCCGTCCGGAGACGTGTCCGCTTCGGGTCATGCGGCAGCGGCAAAATCGTGGGCAGGACGACGTTCTTGATTCGGGCCGCAATCGCCATCGGCAGGTTGCGGAAATCTTTAATCCGGATGTCAGCGAACTGGGGCAGGATTTCGAGCGTAAGAAACAGGGTCATTGAGATACTGTGCCATCCGCCGGCACCCGCCCGGGTCGGAATTCTCAGGAATCCGGGGACGGCCCGGAACGATTCGAGCAGGTCGCGCGGCGGGCAGGTGCGGATGAGGACGACCGCCATCCAGGCGGCCCAGCCAAGACGCCAGGCGATGAGCAGGCCGAACAGAAGGCCGCTCCACGAAAAGGGACCCCAGATTCGGGGTGGAGATCCGAACAGGGCATTGGCAAGAACCAGTCCGGGCGCGAGCCAGACGAAACTCCTCATCATCCGGAAGAGACCCCAGTTCAGATTGCCCGCGAGAACCCAGAACGCGACAGCCAGCAACAAGGCTGCAGTGATGTCGAGTGGTTTGTCGAGCAGGAGGAGCGACGGAATGGTCAGGAGCAGAGTGAGTATCCGGGCGGTGCCGCTGTAGGGCGACGACTTGTTGATGGTTGGACTATTGCTTCTTGCGTGCCATCCGACGGCATCCTTATCCCCGCATGCACTTCATGCACGACCGGGCGTGCGGCACGGCTTTGAGCCTGGCCTTGGGAATCGGCTTGCCGCATTTCTCACAGAGGCCGTAGGTGCCCTCGTTGATGCGATGCAGCGCGGCGTCGATCTCACGCAGGACTCTGCATTCAAGGGACTTGAAGCGCGAAGCCATTTCCCGCTGGTAGTTTTCCGTTCCCTGGTCAGCGACATGCGTACGGTGGGCGGCGGACCCGCCCGGTGTGGCTTTCATCGCTGACTCCATCACTTCGTCGGTCGCCTTTCCCTGCTTCAGAATCCGTTGTTTCTCTTCGATCAGGGCGTGCTCGAGTCTGAGGATCTCCTGTTTGGTGAACCGGTCCTTCATTGTGCCTCCACTCCGGTCGGTACGCGCTTCAGTGCCAGCCGGGCCGGCTCGCGGTTGACTTTCAGGTCCCGCGTGATATCCGCATTGTCGGTTGTTTCGTTGGTCAGGGACAGGGCCAGGGTCTCCCCGGCGATGTAGTCCCGGAACGCGTCGATCGCCCGTGCCAGCCGGTCGCTGGCCTGGTAGTACAGCCGGATGCGATCGGCTACTTCGAATCCGGCTTCCTTCCGCAGGTTCTGGATCTTGCGGACCAGCTCTCGGGCGAACCCTTCGTTTTCCAATTCCGGGGTGAGTCTTGTGTTCATGCCAATCGCGAAGTCGTCGTGTTCCGCTACCACGTAGTCGGGCGGGAAATCGGCGTCGGCTTCGGTGAACAGCAGGTCGCGGACATTGAGTTCCTGTTTGATAGTCTCGACGTGCTTGAGGAATATCGGCTGATCCTCAGTGCGAGGTGGACGGATAATGGCTGCGGACAGCGGCTGGCGGACTTTCATGTTTGACTTCTCGCGGGCCGACCGGCCAAGCGAGACCGCGGTACGGACCAACTCGACTTCCTTTTCCAGCCCGGCGTCCATTGCCGTTTCGTCCGGCTCGGGATAGGGACAGAGGTGGACCGATTCCGGAGCTGACTTGTCGACCGAGCGGACCAGGTTCTGGTACATATCTTCGGCCAGGAACGGCACGAACGGGGCCAGCAGCTTGACCAGCGTGGCGAGACAGGTGTGGAGCGTCCGGTAGGCTGCCTGTTTGTCTTCATCAGACGCCGATTTCCAGAAGCGTCGGCGGTTGCGGCGGACGTACCAGACCGAGAGGTCGTCAATGAACCCTTCGGCGGCACGGAGTGCGGACGCGGAGTCGAAGTCGTCGAGCCTCTCCCGGGTGAGTCGGATGAGTGAATTGAGCCGAGAGAGGATCCAGCGATCCAGCAGTGTCATTCCATTGTCGAATTCCGAATGTCGAATTCCGAATGTTGAATCGTTGATTTCATCGATATTGGCATAAGTGACGAGGAAGCTGTACACGTTCCACAGGGTGAGCAGCTTCCGTTCGATTTCGTGGCCCGCGTCGAAGCCGAAAAGCAAGTTCTGAGTCGGGTTGTGTCCGAGGAAGACCCAGCGCATCACGTCGGCACCCATCTTGTCCGCCGCCTCGTCGAACCAGATGGCGTTGCCGGTAGACTTGTGCATCTCCTGTCCTTTTGCGTCCTTGACCAGCGCGTGGCCGAGCAGCGTCTTGAACGGCGTCCGCTTCTCGAGCACGGTGGACATCGTCAGGATGGCGTAGAACCAGAGACGGAACTGGCCCGGGAAGCACTCGGTGATGAAATCGAACGGGAACCAGTCCTGCCAGTAGTCGTGGTCGGTGAGGTAGTGGGTGGTCGAGAAGGGCACGATGCCGGCATCAAGCCACGGTGTGCCGACGTCCTTGATCCGGGAGGCTTCCGCGCCGCATCTGGCGCACTTGATTTTGACTTCGTCAACCCAGGGCCGGTGCGGCGTGTGACCGTCGAACCTTTCCCAGCCTTCGACCGCGCGCTCATTGAGTTCGGCGCGTGAGCCGATGACATCAAACCAGCCGCAATCGCACTGGTAGATAGGCAGTGCCAGTCCCCAGTAGCGCTTCTTGGAGATGCACCAGTCGGACATGTTCTTGAGCCAGTCCAGTTCCCGGCTCAGACCGAACTCGGGGATCCAGCGCACCTGGCGGGCCGACTCCATGATTTCCTCGCGCAGTCCGTCCATGCCGATGAACCACTCGTCTACCCGGCGGAACACGAGCTCCTCGCTGCAGCGCCAGCAGACCGGATAGCGGTGAGTGTAGTCCTCGACCCGGAACAGGCGGCCCTTTTCCTCGAGGTTGTCGAAGATGGATTGGGCGGCCCCGGCAGCGCTCTTGCCTGCGAGCCAGCCGAACTCCGGCCTGAATGTACCGTCTTCGTGGAGCGGGGCGATGACCGCGAGGTCGTGTTCCTTGCCGAGGGCGAAGTCTTCCTTGCCGCAGCCGGGCGCGATGTGGACGATTCCGGTTCCTTCGCCGGCGCTGATTTCGTCCCACGGGATGACGTGGTGCTCGACGTCCTCCTGCGGAGCCAGTTCGTCGAACGGGCCGCTGTAGCGCAGGCCGACCAGCCTGCTGCCGGGCAGTTTCTCGATGGTCTCGGACTTGGGGCCGAGGACGTGCAGCAGGCTCTCGGCCAGGATGTAGACCTTGCCATCCTTTTTCGCCCGGACATAGGTGAGTTCGGGATGCACGGCGGCGGCCGTGTTCGACGTCAGGGTCCAGGGCGTGGTCGTCCAGACCAGGAGGTGCTCGTCCTCGCGGTCTTTGACCGGGAAGCGCAGGAAGACCGCTTTGTGGGTCAGTTCCCGGTAGCCTTCGGTGACAATCTCCATGTCCGAGATGGCCGTACCGCAGCGGGCGCACCAGGGCAGGACGTCGGTGCCCCGATAGACGAGGCCCCGTTCGTGGCACTTCTTCAGGAAGTGCCAGATGGAGTAGTTGTTCTCTTCGGACATCGTGTAGTAGGAGTTCTTCCAGTCCATCCACTGACCGAGCCGAATCGACTGTCCGGTCTGGATTTCTGAGTATTTCAGGACTCGTTCCTTGCACTTTCGGACGAACTCATCGATACCGAGCTTCTCGATGTCCTTTTTCGATTTGAAACCCAGTTCCTTCTCGACTTCGACTTCGACCCAGAGGCCCTGGCAGTCAAAGCCGTTCTGATACCGCTGGTCAAAGCCCTGCATCGCTTTGTAGCGCTGGAACAGGTCTTTGATGGCCCTGCCCCAGGCGTGGTGGACGCCCATCGGGTTGTTGGCGGTTATCGGCCCGTCGAGGAACTTGAACTTCGGGTTGCCCCGGTTACGTTCGGTCAGCTTGCGGAAGAAGTCGCCGTCAGCCCAGAACTTGAGAATTCGCTTCTCGATTTCGACGTGGTCCGGGCGGCGCGCGACCGGCTGGAACATGATTCGTCGGACTCCGGCTTGCTACCTCGCCCGGCCGGAGTTCTGCGCGTCGTGCTGGAACATCGGCCATGACGACTGTGCCGGTCCGCCGACACCGCCGACGCACCAGGCGGCAAGCCCGCTGGCGACGTAGATGCTGCCGTCGCCGCCGATTTTCGGGGCCGAGAACACGTCGTCGGCATAGCCCAGACCCAGACCGCAGGCCCAGCGCCGGGCGTTGGTGGGTTCGACGGCGTAGAGCGAGTCAACTTCGTCCTGCAGGTCCTTCTTACCGGCTGTTACCAGGATGTAGATGCAGCCATCCACGGAAACGGCCGGGGTGGAGACCACACCTTCCAGCGGCGGAACGAAGGTCCAACTGATATCGCCGTCGTCTGGATTGACTGCCAGGAGCTTCGGGCCGGCGCCGATGTAGATGGTGCCGTCCGTACCGATGACCGGTGAGGAAGGTTCGTCGCCCAGGTATTCCTGCCAGTTCTCGGACAGGTCGCTCAGGGCGATTGACGACAGCCAGCCGTCGTCGTTCACGACGTAGATGACGCCGCGGCCGATGTCAATCGCCGGGGAGGCGTTGATTGATTGACCGCCGAGGGAGATTTCCCGCTTCTTGTCACCGGTGGTCGGGTCCAGGGCATAGAGCCATCCGTCGTCATTGGCCACGTAGACGGTGCCGTCCGTACCGATGACCGGCGAGGAAATGCCGCCGCCGGAATTGAATGCCCACAACCGGGTTCCGTCCGACTTGAGGGCTACGACCGAATCGTCCTCGGTCTGGAAGAACAGCGTTCCATCCGTGCCGATAGCCGGTGGACCGCAGACGATGCCCCCGATGAGGCGAGGACTGCCCCTGTTGGTGCCGTCGGGATTGAAGACGTAGAGTTTCTCGTCCGCGCAGGCGACGTAGATCGTTCCATCGTCGCCGATTGCGGGAGCGAGGGCGAAATCGTCCTCATCAATGGAAACCTTCTCCCACGGCCTGCCGGTCGGGGGCCTGCCAATGAATGCACCGTATCCTTCGCAGCCGATGCAGGCGGTGCCGTCCGGCCCGATTCCGAAGGTGTACAGGCTGAAGTCGGCCGAATCCGGTTCCTCGTGTTCTTCGGGGTCGGTGTAAGTGAAAGACCAGCGGACTCTACCTTCGCCCGGGGCGATACTCACGGCAAATTCGTCGGACCAGTCCGATGCCTTGCCGCTGGATGTCTTGGCCCGGGAGAGGATCTCGAACCGGCCATCCGTTTCGTAGGTGTGGGTATCGCCGTACGGCTGGCCGCCATCCATCATCGCCGACCAGGCGGACGAGTTGCCGTCGCCCCAGTCGAATTGATAGGATACCTGGCCGCCGTCCGGGTCAGTGGTCTGGGTCGAACAGGCGTACGGAACGCCCGCCATGCCCTGGACAGGTCCCCAGGGTTCATCCGGCACGTTCGGCGGGCTGCCGCAGATTCCGAACAGGAACAGCAATGCGGCGGGCAATATCAGGGCAAATCGCTTCAGTTTCATGCTTTCCTCCATGGTTCATTCCGCTGTACCATTCATATACCGTTGGCAATCCAGCGCTTAGGCTGGTGACTTCAGGAACCGGAGTTAGAATAGCCTGTGAACCGAGACTGTCAAGGCAGGAGGCAATGTCGAATACCGAAATAGGAGTTTCAACACCAAGACACCAAGAGCGAAGGAGAAGTCAAAAGGCAAGAGCCCAAAACCAAAGTGCGGAAGGAAGCACTTGATGCCGATTGTCTGGAGTCTGTTTTCAGCGAAGAAGCGAGCCCGCCGACCGGGCGGGCTCGCAGTGAGTAGACTCGTTTCCGCTCTGCTACCAGGCGGAAATCATCCTGCCGGTATTGTACTTGTTCTGCTGCCACTTGGGCCAGGCAGAACCTGCCAGGATGCCGTCGGCATAGCCGGCAACGCAGTAGAGCGCTTCGTCACCAACGACGATGATATTGCCGGTGGAAGTGATGGCAAGCGAGGCCTCCATGAGATCGATATCACGTTTCCCGGATCCTTTCTTGACAGTGGGTCCGAAATCGAGGCAGTTACAGGTCCAGACCGGTTCGCCGTTTGACTGCTTGACGCAGTACAGGACGTCATCATAGTCCTGGGCGTAGATGAGACCGTCGCCGATGCTGGCAACGGGCTGGGTAAGAACCGGGCCGGCGACGATTTCGGTCCAGGTCGGGCTCAGTTGGACAGCCCAGTTCTCCACACCAGCCGGGCTCAGGGAGTGCAACATGCCAAAGCCGGTGGTGACGTAGATCGCGGAGTACCCGACTACGCACCGGTGGGCTGCGCCGACAACCGGAAGTTCCCATTTGACGTCACCGGTGGCAGGGTCGACCGCGTAGAACGTGCTGTCCACCCCGCCGACGTAGATAGTACCGTCCCCGCCGATAGCCGGAACGTATAGCTCCTGGTTGGTGGTGCTGAGCAGGCTGGTCCAGGTCGGGGCGCTCAGGTCTGACGGGAACTTGTAGAGCCAGCCCCAGGAGGTTGTCACGTAGACATTGCCATCGTTGTCGACCACGGCTGCCTCGCCGAGGCCCGCGACGAAATAGCGGGCTGCCAGTGTGACGCTTGGGCCGTTATCGGCGAAGTAGTAGAGCGTGTCGTCGTCGTGCGGGACATAGATCCTGTTGTCGTAGATGGCCGGTGCGCCCCATTCGATCATCGTCAGCCCTTCCGCGCTGGAATCAGGCCAGTTCCACTCGCCGCTGAGGCCGGTAGTGAACGCATAGAGTTCGCCGTCTTCGTTGCCGATGATGATATGCCCGGTCCGTTCGCAGTAGGCCGGGTGGCCGGTGAAAGCGTTCTCTTCGGACGCAAAGTTCGGGCTGCCGCTTTCCTCGGGATCTCCGTCGACTACATTGATGCCGTAGATCTTGTTCGGGAAGCCGGGCGCGGTATAGGCCAGTTCGTTGCTTTCGTGTGTGAGGAGGACCGGCGCGGTGGTGGGTGCTTCCTCGCCTTCCTCGCCCGGGCTCCACCACCACCAGATGACGGCGCCGGCTTCGCCGACGACGACTGTGAGCGGGTCACTCGTGTCCGATTCGCTGCCTTTGTTGTCTTTGGCGAAGCACCGGACCTCGACCGTCTCGATCTTGGTGAAAGTATGGGAGTCCCGGACGACCGCGCCACTCGCCACGAACGTGGACCATTCGCCGACATCACCGTCGCCCCAGAGGAACTTGAAGGCAATGCTGTCTTCGTCCGGGTCGGTGGTCGTGGCGCTGAACCAGGCAGGAACATCGTGCACCGCCACTGCCGAGCCAGTGAGGGTCGGCTTTGCCGGGGGGTCGTTGGCCAGTATCTCGATACTTGCCTCACCCGACCAGTCGGAGGCCTTCTCCGGTGCGTCGGCGAGGATGGCCATCACTTTGACCTGGTAGGTGCCGGTGGCATCCCAGCGGTGGTAGACCGTGGCGGTGTCACCGGAGTCCTTCTTGCCCGAGGTGTCGACCGTTCCCTCGCCCCAGTCCATCACGTACATGACATCCTTTTCGCCCGGGGATGTGGTTGTGACCTTGAACGAGGCGGTTGCCCGCTGGTAGGCTGACGCGGGCCCGACCGGCGCACCGGGAGTCGCCGGGGGTTTGTCTCCGCAGTTGAGGCCCATTCCAACAAACGCCAGCAGGGACAGGCCCAACAGCAGGAGCAGGCTGTTGCGGTTCATCAATCCTCCAAAGGTTTCAAGCTGTTTCGGCTTTCGCTATCTCGTAACGAACGGGCCGTGGAAGCTGCCAACAACGGGGTAGCGGCATACGCCGCCACGGCCGTCCTCGAAGTAGAAGTAGTAGTCGTGGCTGTAGCCAACGTGGTGGCCGGTCCGGTAGATGTACAGACCCTCGTAGGATACGCCCGAGGCCAGCTTCATGGCGTGCGGAATGTCATTCACGTAGATGAGGGCAATCGCTGGTGCATCGAAATCCTCGTCGCGGTAGTTGACGGTGTAGGCGTATTTCGTCCGGTAGCTGCCGGAGTTCGGAATCAGCGTCCGGTCCACCAGGCAAGGCGGGCTATTGTACGTTTCCGCTACTTCGGGTCCCCGGAGGTATCCGTGGCGGGGGTGGGTGATGCAGTCGCCGTCGCCATCGGTCGCCACGAAGTAGTAGGCGTGAGGGCCGGCCGGCATGGCTGCCTGATAGAGGTAGATACCATCGTTCGGGGTGCCTTTGTGGAGCCTCATCTCGTGGATGATGCCATCGACAACCGCTCGCACCGAGCGGGGCGGCCGGCAGATATCCCGGTCACGATAGTGAACGGTGAAGGTGTAGATGTTCTTGTCGGTACCGTAGTCGAAATAGACACCGCCTTCGGTGAGGAATGCCTGCCGATTGTGCGGTTTCCGGGTGCCGACGTAGGGTCCGTGCTTGGCACCGTAGCGGGGATACCGTTCGTTCAGCCCCCGGCTGTCTTCAGTATAGAAGTAGTAGGAATGCTCTCCCTCCGGGAGAGTCAGACGTGCCCGGTAGACACCCTCTTCGGCCCGGCCTTTGACCAGGCGCATCGGGTAGGCTACATCGTCGACGGTTATTTCTATTCTGGCCGGAGCATCGCCGTCCGGGTCACTGTAATCCACAGTAGCGACAAAAGTGGTCCGGGTGACTCCGTCAATCGGCCGGATCGTTGCCCGGCAGAGACAGGGCTTGTGGTTCTCCTCTGCTGCGAAAGAAGGAGATACAAGAAAGATGATGCTCAGGACTGCAGAAGCTGCCGCAAAAGCGAATTGCTGTTTGCGCATTCTTCCTCCTTTATTTTGTCTGCTGATTATAGATACCCGGTTTCTGAGTGTCAAGGAAAGTCCCTGATTCCGAAATCCGGCGTTCGACATTCAGTCCGGCCTCGAGCCGAAAGCGGCGTGGATGGTGCGGGAACTCGGGGGCGCGGTCAGGAGGCTGACGGTGACGTACAGGAGCAGGCTGACCGCCATGCCCGGGATGAAGCCGTGGAGTCCGAAGGGGTTGCCAAGCACCATCCAGACGAGGGCGACGGCGCAGCCGCCGATCATCGAGGCCAGCGTGCCGGCCCGGTTCGGCCGGCGCCAGTAGAGCCCCAGCACGTAAGGCCAGAGGGTTGTGCTGGCGATAGCGGCCCAGGCGAAGCCGGTGATGACGAGAATCATCGCCGGCGGCTTGACCGCGATGAGCAGACCGACGAGTCCGATTCCGACCGATGCGAGGCGCGACACCAGCACCTGTCGTTTCTGGTCCGGCCGGGCGCGGAACGTATCGCACCAGAGGTCCTTGACCAGCGAGCTGACGGTGACGATGAGCACCGCGGCAAAACTGGACATGCCGGCCGCGATGACTGCGGCGAGGAATATCGCCGACCCCCAGGCCGGCATGACACCCTTGACCAAGGTCGGGATTGCTTTGTCCGCCTGCTCGAGTGACGGGTAGAGCACGCGGGTCAGCGCGCCGTTGAAATAGGGCAGGAGCGCCATCGCGCCGCCGACCGTGGCAAGGACGGTGCCGAGCTTGAGCACGCGGGAGTTCTTGATCGAGTAGAACCGCGTGATGAGCTGAGGCATGCCCCAGACGCCGAAGCTGACGATCATCGAATATGAGATCAGACCGGCCCAGCCCCAGACGCCGGGCGTGTAGAGGTATTTCTGCGCGTCGATGTCGGCCAGGCGACTGGCTACGTTCTCGAGGCCGCCGACCCGGCCGAGCGCCATGATGGTAAGCAGCACGAGGCCGAAGAGCATGATCCAGCCCTGGAAGAAGCCGGTCCAGACTACTGCCAGATAGCCGCCAAGCGCCACGTAGAGGATAATCATCGCTCCCGCGAGCAGGATACCCCAGAGGTAGGGGATGTCGATCAGCACTTCGAACGCGTGGCCCATGCCTTTGAGGATTGCTACGCTGTACAGCACGAGGAAGACGGTGATGACCGACGCGGAGATGACGCGGGCCCCGGACGAACGGTAGCGTCGGGCGAAAAACTCCGGCATTGTGATTGACCTGAGCCGGCCGGTCATCTTGCGGGTCCGATGGCCGAGGACAATCCACGCGAGCAGGGTGCCGACCACGACGTTGGCCGCCCCGACCCAGAGCGTGGCCATGCCGAACTTGTACCCGAAACCGCCGCCGCCGATGATAACGACTGAACTGAAGTACGCCGAGATGAACGAGAAAGCAGTGACCCACGGGCCGACCGAACGGGAGCCGAGGAAAAACCCTTCGGCCGACTTCCGCATCCGGGCGCTGGTCACGATGCCGATTACCAGCAGGGCTGCCAGGTAGATGGCGAGGACCAGGAGGTGGATTGCGAGCGGGTTCATGCTACTTGTCCAGGCGGACGAACACAGCCCAGACGACAGCAGCGACAGCCGCAACTGCGACCGCGATTACGGCGCTGAAGGTAACCCAGGGGTAACCGAATGGCCCGGACATGAAATTATGATAGCCAAAGGAAACGGGGATTACAAGAAGGTCGGACTGTTCAATCCCGGGCGACGTGCTTGAGGGCGACTACGCCACCGACGAAAGCCCCGATGTAGAAACTGAAGAGCCGCCAGAGCACAACGAAAATCCCGAGCATGTACTTGGGGCAGAGCATCGCGTAGAGCGCGGCCGCGCCGGCTTCGGCGACGCCGCCCGCGCCCGGGGTCGGGATGTAAAGCAGGACCGCAACCAGCAGGTTATTGATGCCGATGGCCCGCAGGACATTGTGGAAATCGAGCACGCCGAGCCCGGCCAGCAGCGCCGCGGTCATGCCGAAGTACGACAGGCCGTAGACCACGGTCAGGCCGGTCGCGCCGAGCAGGTAGCCGAGGTTCCGGCCGCGAATGAACAACTTCAATCCCTCGGCGAACCCCTCGAATTCGTCCAGCGTCTTGATGAACAGGCGAAGGAACCGACCCGGGTTCGGCTTTGCGACGAGCTTCTCCTGCCAGCGATTGATGACGCGGGGGAAGAAAAGAACGAGCACGACGAAGACGGTTCCGATTGTCAGGATGATGGCGATGTAAGTAGTCAGTACTTTGAGCAGGACCGACGAAACGCCGATGTGAACGGCGATGAACGGCGCGGCGACGAAGACCATGCCGTAGAACAACACGCCGCGTGCGAGCAGCATGGCGGATGCCTTGCCCGGGCTGATGCCCCACTTGTTCATGCTGTAGAGCTGGAGCGGCAGGCCGCCGACCTGGAACGGGGTGATTGCCGCCATGAAATAGCCGACGAGGATAATCTCCGCCGAGCGTACAACGCCCATTTTGTGTTCGCCGGCGCGGGAGAGCACTGCGAGCCGTGCGCCGTCGGCCCAGATGGCAATGAACCACAGACCGCCGGTCAGGAGCAGCCAGTACCACTTGAGTCGCCGGAGCCCGTCGAGTGTCTCGCGGCTGACAGTGAGCGCGATTACGACAACCGCGGCCGCCACTCCGAGCGCCACGAATATCTTGATGCCGCGCCTGAGTGCTTTCGACCTGAGGCGCTGCTTTACTTCTTCTTCAGGGACGGCGTGGAGTTCAGGAGTCGGCAGTTCGGTTTCTTTGATGCGCATCGTCAGATGTTGGTGATTCTTCCAGACTCGATGTCGGAATGTTATGCGGGTGACGTCCGGTGTCAATGGCTGCAGTCGGGTTTCCGGGTCGGCTCAGCCCGGCTGACTCGCGCGTCAAGGCATTCATGTGCCTGCTCACGGCGCAGTTCTTCCTGACGGCAACGGCCTGTCGGCGCCGCTGAAGCAGGAAGCGAAGCGACAGGATAGACTCAAGCGCAGATGCGGTCAGGGGACTGGTCTGTTCCTTTTCGCTTGACAGCATGCTTCGCCTCCGCTATACCCAATCGGAACCGGAAGGCCTTTGGACTACCGGCCCCGGGCCACAACTGAAGGAGACCGGATGATGACCACTCGTTTGAGACCGGGTCCGATTGTGCTGGCGGTGTGGCTGCTGGCGTGCGTGACCCCGGCAGCGGCTCAGACCGATACGGTCTGGGTCAGGCGATTGTCCGGGACCGGCAACGGCGATGATGGAGTTCGGGCTCTGGCTGTCGGCCCTGACAACAGCGTCTACGCCTTGGTGCAGAACAGGCCCAGCGACAGCGCGGTCGCCATCATCACGGCGAAATACTCCTCTTCCGGCCAACTCCTCTGGTCCCAACGGTTCGAGGGCGACGGCTACGTCATCCCGGCGGATATCGCGGTAGATGCGTCCGGCAATGCGTTCGTCACCGGCAGCGCGAGGCGTCCGGACCGGTGGTACGATATGGTCACGTTGAAGTACACCGCTTCCGGTGACTCCTGCTGGGTCCGGTACTTTGATGCGGAAGGGAACAACGACGAAGCCTCAACTGTGGTGGTGGATGGTGAAGGCAGTGCGTACGTAGTCGGGTACGGCGAGAGCAACCACCGGTACGAGGACATGGCCCTGGTCAAGTATTCGAGCTCAGGCGAGGAGTTGTGGGCGCAGTTGTACGACTTCCAGGAGAACGAGGATTTCGGGCTTGCCGCGGCGATCGACTCGCAGGGCTACGTCTACGAAGTCGGCCTGGTCTGCAACTGGCAGGGGGCCGGGGACTACGACATGCAGGTGCTGAAGTACTCGCCGCAGGGTGCGCTGGTCTGGGCGCGGACGTTTGCCGGTCCGGGCGATAACGACGACAGCGCGACCTGCGTGGCGGTGGACCCGCAGAACAACGTGGTGGTTGCCGGCTGTACCCATCCCGACATCTGGAACAGCGGCTACCTTGTGGTGAAGTACACTCCTGCCGGGGAGACGCTCTGGTCCCGGAGTTACATCAGCAACGGTGAGGAGAACGGGGCGGTTGCGGTCGAAACAGACAATCAGGGCAATGTGATTCTGGCCGCGAACGATGACGACCACTTCGAGTACGACTACCTGGTGGTGAAGTACTCGCCAACCGGTGATGAACTCTGGTGTCGGAGATACAACACCGAAGAGGATTATTACGAAGAGCTTGTCGGGATGCAACTTGATGCTGAGGGTAACATCTACCTCACCGGAACCAGTGAGGCTCCTGGAGCAGGAGAAGACGAGGAAGTAGCCACAATCAAGTACTCTCCATCCGGAGAGTCTCTCTGGGCGCGCCGGTGGGAGGAGATGCCTGCTTTGGGTGCGGGCTTGGCGTTGACGCCGGCCGGACCTTGTATCGGCGTCAACTATCGGCACTGGGGCCGGGATTCCAATGCGCTGCTGCTCCAGTACGACAGCAGTGGCAACGAGCTCTGGGAGCAACGACTGGCCGGGCCCGGGCAGCGGTGCGGGGGCGGAGCCGATGACGTCGTCTTTGACCCGGAAGGAAACGTAATTGCGGTCGGTCATCTGGAAATGACCGGCGAAGGCTTGGACTTGGCGACGGCCAAGTACTCACCTGCCGGGGAACTGCTCTGGCTTCAGACCTATCACAACCTGGAGTGCCACGAGGACGCTGCAATTGCCGTTGCGATAGACAGTTGGGGTAGCGTGTACGTAACCGGGAAGAGCGAAGGAGACGGGACGGGCTTTGACTACGTTACCTTGAAGTATAGCGCCACCGGCGGATTGCTCTGGTTCAGACGCTACGACGGTCCGGCACACGATGACGACGTCCCGGTCGGGCTGGCGGTGGACCGGTCGGGCAACGTGGCGGTGACCGGCCAGAGCTACGGGAACGGAACCGAGCGTGACTATGCCACGGTCAGGTACTCATCATCCGGCCGGGAACTCTGGGTCCGGAGGTACAACGGCAGTGAGAACCTAAGGGACAACGCGGTTGACGTGGCAGTGAACAGGGAAGGAGCAACGTACGTAAGCGGGACCAGCAGGGAAGCCGGCTCTACGTATTCGGCGACGACTATCATGTACGACATGTCCGGGACCGTGATGTGGACCTCGTACATTCCCGTGGGCTTCATCGTCGAGGGAATGGGTCTGGACCCGGAAGGTTTCTGCTTCCTGGGTGGCCAGGGGGCATCCGGGTTTGTCGGCGCCAAGCTCAATCCTTCAGGAGAGACGCTCTGGGTCCGGAGGGCCGATATGCCGGACGGATTTGATGCGCGCGCGGCAAAGGCGACCGAAGACGGACGGCTCTGTGTGACCGGGTATGCGGTGTCGGGCGGCGACCCGACCTACATGACGGTTGCTTTCGGTTCGGATGGAGAGGAGATCTGGAGACAGGACTACGGCTACGGTGTTGCATACGACATAGTGTCGGCGGCAGACGGGATGGTGTTTGTGACGGGGCGGTCCTACGGTACCTTTGTGACTCTGGGGTATGATTCGTCCGGAAGCCAGGTGTGGCTGGACTGCCGCGGAGGCGGGACAGGGAATGCCCTTAGCTGGCACGCAGGCCGGCTGGCGGTAGTCGGAGCTGGTTTCACCACTATTGTCTATGAGCCTCAGATTGGGTTGGCCGAGCCATCGTCAGGCATTGTCATGTCACCTGCGGTTCGCGCGCATCCGAATCCGTTCTGCAGCTCGGTCAGGTTCACTGTTCGGAGGCACCCTGCAGGCCGAACTGGACTTGATATCTATGACCGCAGTGGCAGGCACGTGCGGACCTTGCAGTCGGAAACGGATAAAAGAGGGGATTTGGGGTTCGTCTGGAACGGCACCGACGTCAGCGGCAAGCTGGTTCCGGCCGGCGTCTACTTCTGCACGCTTGGTGTTGAGGGCCGAAGGGTCACGTGCAAAGTGGTGCTGACCCGGACTGCTGAGTAGCCGGGTACAGCCTTCAGCAGCGGACGCCTGAGGTTTGGGCGAGTCGGCTCCGTGGAAAACCACATGACATGGCCTTCTTGCGGCTAAGTAGTTATGGCTTCGGAGCTTGACTCGGAAGCTCG
>CBDUVZ010000019.1:0-31656 GCA_965370805.1 uncultured bacterium
CGTGGTCCGGCACCTTTTCTACAATCCGTATAAGCACCTGCAACTCGCCGGCATCATCCTTCTGCGCGCGGTGCACAGCCAGTTGAACCGCGTAACCATCCGGCTTGTCCGGCGCGAGCTCGACGGCCTTCTCAGCGGCCTTCGTTGCTTCGTCGTACTTGGCTCGGCGAAGATGAACGCCGGACAGCTTGACCAGGGCCTCTGGTGCATGTTCTGCTGAACGTTCCGCGAGGTCCTTCCACCAACTGCACACCCTACCCCACTGTTCTGAAGCTTCGTACCATTCGGTTAGGAGCCGCGCAGCGTCCGCCCAGTCGGGTCCATCCGTCCACTCATTCTCGCAGAGACTCACCAGGTTGTCTTCACATTCGGCACGCACGTCTCCAAGACCTCGTTTTCCGGCGAGTATTGCCAGAGCCGCAAGCCTCACGACCCAAGCCCTCTTTGTTCTGGCAGGCACGAACTGCCGATACAGCTCAGCGACCTTGGCTATCACTGTCTCGTCCTCGTCGTCCGGGAGGAAGCGCGCAAGGACGAAGGCGAAAGCAGGGCCCGACCCAGACCAGTCGATGGACATGAGGCGCTGCCAGAAAACCTTCTTGCTGATATCTCCGTCTCTCGATAGGCTCATAGCCAGAATGGCCGCACGTTCGCCGTCTACCGGACCTGCGCCCACACACGCCAGAAGCGCATCGCTGTATCGCCGTCGCGTTGGGGCAGAGAAGTTTCGTGGCGCCAGTGCGAATGAGGAAAGGCCGTCCTGCATCACAATGGAGCCAACCTTCTTGCCAGTGAACGGCCACACGTCGTCTTTGAGCCACAGGTCGCCTGACTCCATCAACGAATCAACGCGTTCCCGCACGGTCTGCTCAGATTCCTCGCGGAGCTCAGCGCAGAACCGAACCAAAAGGCCCACTGACATAAGATCGACATATGCTGCCGCTCGCAGGACATCCTGCTGCAGCTCAGAATGCCCCCAAACACGGCGGTAGAGTTCGCCGGGCGCCCTCAATGCTCTGTTGCGCGCCATCCACTCCGTTGCCTCCTGCACCGTGCAGCCCCTGTTCTCAACGACATAGGATACCACCCACAGGAATGGGACGACCATATTCGGCTCGCGGAACTCTGCACGCAGAACCTCGGCCTTCTCCTTGCCGACCTCGGCCTCGACAGCAGCCAGCACCTTCTTTCCATCGGCCGAAATGCGCCCTTTCTTGTTTGTGATGACTGGATGCCCGGGGACCTCTGCAACCTCTCGGAAGTACGTCCTTGCTGACTTCCACGCAGCCGTGGATGCATTCCATCTTCTCCGTCCCTGCTCGTCTTCAGGCGGGCTGCCGATGAACGAGCAGTAGATGGGGAGTTGCGACCACACGGCGCCTGATTCTCTAAGCCTGCGAATGGAGCCGACTAGCTCAGGCAGTAGGTGGATATTGTCAATGATGAGAACGGGCTGAGCATCGCTCCCGGTCGGAAGATAGCTGACCAGCCAGTTGCCGAGCAGGCTCACGAAGTCAGCGCCATCCGGGCAAGACCCGACCCACACGGGCTCGAAATGTCGGTCCTGTCTCAACAGTAGCGCGCTCGCAAGATACGCCAGCCAACTTGTCTTCCCCGTTTTCTCGGCCGCGCGGAAGCAGTAGGATTGCAGCGGTTTGAATCTTTCCCTCATGAAATCACTGTGCATATCCAGCGCAAGGAAGGAGCTCTGGAGATCGGGGCTGTCTAGCTCCATCTTTGTGAGTCCGCTCGCGCCGGAAGGCGAGGAGCGTGTCCGGAAGACCTCGAATAGAGGTCTGTCAAGCGCGCCTGGATTCCCCGGCAGGGCGAAGGGGGACATACGCTCTGGTGTACCTAGGAACGGGGTGACCCCCGCTGGGACGTCGACTCCTGCAGGAATCCGCACAGTGACCCTGCGGATTTCTTCCCGAGTGTAGATCACGTCTCTGACGGTGGGGGCCGCAGTGCCGTACTGCGCCGACCGGTCTACGTCGAGCACTCGCGTCTCCACTGCAGCCTTCCCTTGCGTTCTATCCTCGCGGGCGGTGAGTTTCGGGTCCACGGCAGGCTGGTCGGACGGCAGGAGAGTCTCTAAAAAGCCGGGGAGGTCTTCGTAGTTTTCCCCATAGCACACAACTTCGAATCCGTCTGTGACGGGGTAACGTTTCTGGGTCTTCACGACATTGGACTTCCGCTCCACGAGGAACACGTCTGGCGGCAGCTGTTCGCAGACGCCCTTACACCAGTCGAGCAAAGCGCCGACATTGGGGTCTTCCAGCCCAGCGCCGCAGCCGACAAACACCATGACATAGTGCGTTCGTAGAGAGCGGAGGTATTGCTGGGCTAGCTGGTCAGCCTGAGTCCTGGCGTAGGACCTCCAGCCCAGTACGACCGATTCAGGGCGCTCCCAGTGTCCATGCAGGTGCCAGACCGCCTTCTTTCTGCCCTTGACCATGGCATTCACGTCGCGATGTCCTAGCCACGTTGCGGGGGGATATCCTGTTGTCTCTTCCAGTATCCCGTCGTAGTTGGTGGTTGCCAGGAGGCATCTGCAGTCCACGAAGCGCTTCAGGATTTGGCCAACCTCTGGCTGCGATACTTCGACATCCCCGAATGCATTCGACAGCCACTGTCCGAACGCCCCGGAATCCGGTGCCCTGAGAGCAGTTTCGATTCGCTCGGCCACGCTAATGAGGTCGTTGACATCCCCGGTCTGGAGCAGGGCTCGGTAGGAGGACAAGGTGCCTTCCGGTATCAAGGAATTGGCCGATATCCAATCGAGGCCGTGCGCCAGCAGCCCCCTCCATGTCATCTCGGGCTTCTGGGATGTTGCGAGTAGTGAGACTCCCGTACCTGCGATGACTACGGCCTTGCCATCCGCCACGGCCTCGCGGAGTCTGCGCGGGACCGCTTCGGTTTCGTTCGGGTGTTTCTGGGACGACATGCTCAACTCACCTCCTTGGGTTGTTCGGGGACGTCACACGGGCACTTTGGGGTCAAGTCTTGATGTTTGGCCATCTTCTGTGCATCCAATCATTGCTGTCCGTCTTTCTTCTCAATCCTCTTCGCCCGCTTGTGGATGAGGCCAGGACGACATACCGCTGAGCGCTCACGGCCTTTCGCATCAGGTAATGATAGACCGTCATTTGCGCCGCTGCCATCGCCTGCCAGCTTATTGGCCGGAGGGCGTATTGTCAAGCTGCGGGCAAGTTGTTGAGATTGCGCATCTAAGACAGCCAACCCTTGCCTTTGGATAAGTTGCGCAGGTTCCGAGGATACACTTTATTTCCTACCCATCCGACTTCGTCTGCTTTCTTTTCCTGACCGTCTTTCCGGCTCGGCGGGCCGGTTTGTCCGCGGCGACGAAGTTGCGTTGCTGTCCGCGTTGGTGGGCAGGGCGGGCCGGAACCGGCGAACGCTTGCGACGCTCCGTGTCCTTGCGCGGGAGCATCCGCAGTGAGATGCGCGCGTCGAGCGCGAGGGAGTTATGGGGACACATTACCTATCTCCTACCCATCCAACTTCGGCTGTCCGTCTTCCTTGTCGGTTTTCATGGCGGCGGAGAACTGGAGCATTATTCCTTCTTGCGGCGCGCGGCGTCACAGGCGGTTCTGGGCGGGGCCATCAGTCAATCGCCGCGAGGATTTCGGTGATGCGCCGCTTGAGCGGGGGTAGGTCCTCGCGAACGGTCTTCCAGACTATCTCGGCGTCGACTCCGAAGTAGTCATGAATGAGGACGTCTCTCATTCCGGCCATGTCCTTCCACGGCACGTCGGGATGTTTTCGGCGCACGGCAGACGGAACCTGTTTCACCGCCTCGCCGATGTTCTCAAGCGCCTTGGCAACTGCGAAGAGCGTCTTTTTGTCCCTGGCGAGGCTGTTCCGGTTCAACCCGGTCACGAATTCCTCGATGTCGCGAACGGCGTCAAGGATGTCCTGGAGCGACTGCCGGTAGTGGTGTTTCTTCACGCGTAGACGACTTCGTCCAGGATGGCGCGACGGTAGGCCGGTTTCAGGGCGCTCTTGGGAACCAGGTCCACCTTCTCCCCGGTTGCATCGCTGAGGTAGCGTTTGAGCGCAACAAGGTTGAGAAGTGACGGTGTGACGGAGTACTCGACAAGGATATCCAAGTCGCTCCTGGCTCGCTGTTCTCCCCGGACGACCGAGCCGAAGATGCCGACCCGTTTTACATTGAACCGTTTGCGCAGCACCGGCAGGTGTTTCCGCAGTGTTCGTTCGATTTCTTTGCGCGACTTCACGGGCAATTCCTAGCTAGTAGGATAGGAACGGCACGCGGGAAGTCAACGGGGAGTCCCGGGGACACATTTACCTGTCTCCTACCCACCCAACTCCTGCTGCAGATGGGTCATGACCCGCTGTCTGATCTGTTTCAGGGTCAGGGCGCTGGGTTGGAGGCGTGCGGTCCAGGCGCGGCCGGGGCTGAGGAGGAGTGAGCTGACTGCTTCGGTTCTGTCCTTGCGCATCGTGTCCAGTATGCCCGGCTGGGGGCTGCAGTCAAGTCTTGATGGTCTGGATATTCGTGAACGTGAGGCTGTCTGCGGATGCGGGCGGTGGAAGTGCTCAATCCGTCTGCCGGACTTGTCTGTTGACGCGGGGGGTATCCGGCGATATGTTGAGATGCGGTATGAGTCCAGGTTTCATCATCGACGGGTACAATCTGATATACCAGGTCCCGGACCTGGCCGGGCTGGTTGAGCAGAACCTGGAGCAGGCCCGGGATTCACTCGTGACAAGGTTGGCCGGGTTCAGAGGCAGGAAGCGCATCCGGGTGGTTCTGGTGTTCGACGGGGACAGCGCTTCGGGCCAGCCCGGGAGGCTGCGCAGCAGGGGAGTGGAAATCGTGTTCTCACGGACCCCGGAAAAGGCGGACGAGCGGATTGTGAAGATGGTGCGGGCGTTGAAGCATCCGAAGGCGTGGACTATGGTGAGTTCGGACCGCTGGATTGTGGACCAGTGCCGGAGTTACGGAGTGAAGACGGTCAGGTCAGAGGAGTTCGCCCGGCTCCTGGCTTCGCCGGGTCGGACCGAGACGCAGCCCGAGAAGCCGGAGATGAAGCCCGGAGATGTTGCCGAGTGGGAGGAGTATTTCAGGAAGTACAAAACCACGGATGATTGGAGCAAGTGATTGGAGCGAACCACAGATAAACACAGATGAACACAGAGAAGAAGACAGAATACAGAAGACAAGATGCAGGGTGAAGACCGGAGCGGAAAGTGCCGTCCGACGGCACAACCACAGATGATTGGAGCGAGTGAACCACAGATGAACACCGATGGACACTGCGGCAGAACAGAACGAGCGGAAAGTGCCATCGGATGGCACAACACAGATGAATACGGATGGCGGAAGTCAGAAGGCAAAGTGACACACCGTGTCACCCTGAGTGAAGCGTGTCGCAAGGCACACGGAAGGCGTTCTGCCGCAGGCAGGTGCCATCCGATGGCTCAAGGGTCTCTCAGGAGAGATTCCTCCACTCCGACGCCGGGGCGTCTGCGGTCGGAATGACAAATAGGAAACAGAAGTCAGAACGCAGAGTGCAGAAGGTAGAACCGTCGAGGATGCGGAGCAGGAAACCACAGATTGCCACTGGGACGTTCGACGCCCGAGGTATGAAGCGTCAGGCTTAGGGCATGAAGCGTAGAGCTTCCGGCGTGGACAGGTTGGTGCTTGCGGTGGTGATGCTGGGGTTTGGGTGTGCTTGTGCGCGGGGTGTGGAACTGGGTGCCGCGTTGGATGAGAACGGTATCGTCGGGATTTCGCTGCGACTTCACGGGCTGCATCCGGTCGAGCGCGTCGAGTTGTACCGGAGCAGTTCGCGGCTGGGACCGGGAGTGCCCGATACCATTGCCAGCCCGGTGACGGTCTTCTGTTTCCCCGGCACCGCGGCCGGTGAGCAACTGGTGGACTCAATGGTCGCCCACAATGTCGTCTATTACTACCGGGCGCGACTTATGCTGGAGGACGGTCGGGAGTTATGGAGCGGGGCTGATTCGGTTCGGGTGCCGGACGTCGGAATCGGCAGGATTACCGGTTCGAGTCTGCTGATCGACAAGACACACTTCTTCCTTGAAGTGCGGGACGGGGGGCAGATGAAGAAGCGGTATCCGGTTGCCCTGGGAGGGAAACCCCGGAACCGGAAGCTGCACATGGACCGGGCTTCGACACCGGAAGGTATCTACGAGATAACAAGCGAGCAGCCCGCGGCGACGTTCTACAAGGCGTTTGACCTCAGCTACCCGAATGATATGGACCGCGCGCGGTACGCCCACGCGAAGGAAGCCGGTTTGATGAAGAAGCGCTGGGGTGACTACCCGCTCATCGGCGGTGAGATCCAGATTCACGGTGAAGGAATCGAAAGCAACTGGACCTGGGGATGCATCGCCCTGCGCAATGAAGACATGGACGAGCTGTTCGAGCACGACCGGGTGGGAAAGGGAATGCCGGTCATCATCGTGGGCAGAGGAATCACCCGTGAGGACGTTCGTTCGATTCAGGACTACCGCACTGAGAGCGAGTTGAAGGCGATACAGCGCAGGCTGAAGGCGCTCGGATACTACAAGCGCAAGCCGGACGGTGTTGTCGGCTCCGGCACAAGGCTCGCGCTCGGTAGATTCCAGCAGGCGAACGACCTGCCTCCGACCTGTGACTTTGACGCCGGAACCGTCCGGCTGTTGGAACAGCAGTAGGGCCGGACGGCCGTTCAATGAGGCCCCAAGTGCGTTGACAAAGCAGTCGGTTGTGCTAACATCTCGAACTGATTTCTCGCTGGAGCGAAAAACCACAGATAAACACGGATAAGGAAATGTCGGATGCCGACTTCCGATTCCCGAATTCGGCATTTGGAATTCGTCATTCGGAATTGTACCATTGGACGGCTCAATCTGAACGGAGGAAAGATGGCTGGAACGGAAGTTCTCGAAATACGCTGGCACGGACGCGGGGGCCAGGGAGCCAAGACCGCGGCCCTGCTGTTCGGCGGGGCGGCCCTGGATACCGGCAAGTACATCCAGGCGTTCCCCGAATACGGGCCGGAGCGGATGGGCGCGCCGGTGACCGCATTTAACCGGTTGTCGGACGAGCGGATATACGTGCATTCGGGTATCAAGTCGCCGGATGTGGTGGTGGTGCTTGACCCGTCGCTGATTGAGCCGGCCCGGGTGATTGACGGGCTCAAGGACGACGGGATACTGCTGGTGAACACCGCGGACAGTCCGGCGGACCTGAAGAAGCGGCTCGGGCTCGGGTCCGGGGTCAAGGTGTACACGGTTGACGCTTCGAAGATAGCGCTCGAGACCGTGGGTCGAGATGTGCCGAATACACCGCTGCTGGGCGCGCTGGCGAGGATTACCGGAGTTTTGGAGTTCGACCCGATGATGGATTCGATCAGGAAGAAGCTGGGCATGAAATTCCGCGGGCGCGAGAAACTGGTCGAGGGCAATCTTGCCAGCGTCAAACGTGCCTACGAGGAGGTCAAGGGATAATGGCTGACAAGAAAGGCTGGAAAGACCTGCCTTGCGGGGCGATAATCGAGGACCTGGGGGCGGTGCTGAACAACAAGACCGGGGCTTGGCGCAGCATGCGGCCGGTGTGGAACGAAGAGAAGTGCATCAGTTGCCTTACCTGCTGGATATACTGCCCCGAAGGGTCGATTGTCGTCGAGGACGGCAAGATGACCGGGATTGACTACGACTACTGCAAAGGGTGCGGAATCTGCGCGAAGGTGTGCCCGACGAAAGTCCACGCTATCGATATGGAGAGGGAGCGGAAATGACTCTCGCCAAGACCGGAAATGAAGCGATGGCGTACGCCATGAAGCAGATCAACCCGGACGTGGTTGCCGCTTACCCGATTACGCCTTCGACCGAAATCGTCCAGATTTTCTCCAACTACGTGAACGACGGAGAAGTGGATACCGAGTTCGTGGCGGTGGAGAGCGAGCATTCGGCGATGAGCGCATGCATTGGGTCCGCGGCTTCGGGGTGCAGGAGCATGACCGTGACCGCGTCCCAGGGCCTGGCCCTGATGCACGAGATGCTGTTCATCGCCGGGGGATTGCGGCTGCCGATTGTGGTGCCGATTGCCTCGCGGTCGCTCTCTTCACCCCTGAACATCCACGCCGACCATTCGGATTCGTTCGCTTCGCGCGACTCGGGTTGGATGCAGTTCTTCTGCGAGACGGTCGAGGAGGGGTACGACAGTCTGATCCAGGCGGTCAAGATGGCGGAGCGGACGTTTCTGCCCGCAATCGTTGCGATTGACGGGTTCATTCTGTCTCACTGCCTGGAGCGGCTTGAGGTGTTCGAGGACAAGAAAATCCGGGATTGGCTCGGGCCGTACAAGCCGAACTGGAATCTGCTCAACCTGGACAAGCCGATACTCGTCGGGCCGGCGACTTTGCAGGATTACTATTTCGAGTTCAAGCGGACTCAGATTGAGGGGATGAACAAGGCGCTGCCGGTTGTCGGGCAGGTGATGAAGGAGTTCAAGCAGGAGTTCGGCCGCGGGTACGACGTGCTCGAAGAGTACCGGTGCGAAGATGCCGAAGCGGTAATTCTGCTGATGGGCTCAGCCTGCGGCACGGGTCGGGCTGCGGTTGACGCGCTGCGGGAAAAGGGCAAGAAGGTCGGGATGGTGAAACTGCGGGTGTTCCGGCCTTTGCCGCATGAGCTGCTGAAGCAGACCCTGTCCAGGTTCAAGTGCGTCGGGGTGATGGACCGGGTCGATTCGGTCAGTTCGTACGGCGGACCGCTGTTCACCGAAGTGACGTCCCTGCTCTACGACGCGCCCGAGCGGCCGAGAGTCCTGTCCTACGTGTACGGACTCGGGGGCAAGGAGTTCGCGCCCGAGCACGCAATGGAGGTGTTCGAACAGGTGCTTGCCGGGACCAAGGATGAGCTGGTAACCTACGTGGGAGTGAGGTAGCTATGGCACGACTCAAGGAACTCTGCAAGAACGAAGAGCTGTTCTCCCGGGGGCACCGGGCCTGCGCCGGTTGCGGCGAAGCGCTGGCGGTCAGGCAGATTCTGCTGGCGGCCCAGAAGCCGCTTGTGACCATCATGCCGACCGGATGCCTGGAGATATTCTCGTCGATATACCCGGAGAGCGCGTGGCAGGTGCCGATGATTCATACTGCGTTCGAGACGTCGGCTTCGACCGCTTCGGGTGTCGAGGCCGCGTACCGGTTCCACAAGAAGATGGGCCGGATCAAGGAGGACATCAGGTTCATCGCGTTCGGCGGCGACGGCGCCACGTACGACATCGGTTTCGGGGCCCTGTCCGGCGCGATTGAACGGCGCCACAAGTTCCTGTATGTGTGTACCGACAACGGGGCGTACATGAACACCGGAATCCAGCGGTCATCAGCTACCCCCTACGGCGCGCATACGACTACTTCGCCGGCCGGCAGCAAGATACCGGGCAAGCGCCAGCACCGCAAGGACATCATGGAGATCGTAATCGCCCACGACATCGCGTATGCGGGTCAGACCACAATTGCGCTGTGGAACGACCTGGTGACCAAAGTGCAGAAAGCGCTGGCCGCAGACGGACCCAGCTTCCTGAACGTGCTGGTGCCGTGTCCGCTGGGCTGGGCATATCCGGGCGAAGACACGGTTGAGATAGCAAAGCTGGCCGCGGATACCTGCTTCTGGCCGGTGTACGAGTTCGCTGACGGGGAGTACAAAATCAACCATGAGCCGAAGGAAAAGAAGCCGGTCGAGGAATTCCTGAAGCCACAAGGACGGTTCCGGCACCTGTTCAAGGATGAGAAAGGCAAGGAGATAGTCGCCGAGATTCAGCGCTACACGGACGAGAAGTGGGCGCTCCTGCACAAAAAGCAGGAGGCGTTGTGCCACCCGACGGCGCACTGATCGGATTCATTCGGCCAGTCGTGAGAGTACGGGGTAGTGCCCCCCGATTGACAGGAGTTCGGGGCATCGCTATGATAGACTGTGGTTACTGCAGTCAGTCTGCCGGACCGGTTCTGCGTTCGCGCCCGGAAGGAGACGGATGGTTGGCAGCTCTGCTATCCGGCGCCGGTAGACGGCGAGTTCGATGCCGCAAGTCTGATTCTCGATGCGCCGGAATTCCTCAGTTTCAGTGTCAATGGTACCGCTGTGTTCCGTGCCGCAATGCCGGCACCCATTCCCGGAGACCAGGACCGGGTGCTGATTGCTGTCAATGAGAAGGGCCGAGTGGTCATTGTCGGGTGCCCTGATGAGTCGAAACCCGATGCCCATTCCAGCATGGTGATGGGTGTGCTTGCGGCGTGCGGTCGTCTCTGGCATCTTTCATATGAGGATTTCGCGTCCGGGTTCGGTGAGTTCCTGGGCGGGTCGCTTGACCGGTTTGTCGCCGACAAGGTCGGTGAGGACTGGTCCGCGGACCAGTTTCGAGACGGGGTCACGGAGCATCTGAATGAGGGTCGTTTCCCGATGCTGGTGGTTGGCGGCAGAGCCGACGGCGAAGCCGGCGAGGCTATTGCCTATCTGAAGTCCATGAACATGGAAGTACGCTCCATCGGTCTCGGGGCTTACGGGAGCGGCGGGATAGAAATCGCCGTTCCAGTCACGTCCGCCATGACCGTTTCCCGGCCCAGGGGTACGGCGATGCACCCGAATTCAGAAGTCCGGATGTCGAATGCCGAATTGGAGGGGGTGGCTGTCGGGCAGGCGGGGTTCCCGGGCGCTATCCGGGAGGAGCTGGGGAGAAGGGCAGGCGGATGAAGCCTGCGCAAAAGCAAGGAGTGTTACCAGGAAGGGGAGCCGGGCCGGGAGCTATGGTCGGCAGTCGGACTTCGCTGAAAGGCGGACGCGTCAACAGCGAGCGAGCGGCGGACCGCGCCGGAGGTGTACTATGAACCCGTGTTGTGTGCGTGTAGGTCGGTTCGGTGACGGCTGGCAGCCTTTCCTGTCCCAACCTGCGGATGAGCCGCTGGATGTGGTCCAGCTCATTGTCGAGTGCCCCGAGTTCCTGGGAATGCTCGATTCCCGGGAAGCGGCACCACGGGCGGCAATGGTGGCCCCGAATTCCTCTTCGGGGCGAGTGGTTGTTGCGGTGGATGAAAAAGGCCAAGTCCGGCTAGTCAGTTGTCCCGGTCAGTGCTCTGAGGGTGAACTCGCGGCACTGGTTGGCGACCTGCTGGCCACGGGCGGCCGTTTCTGGCATCAGCCATACGAATCTCTGGCCGAGCCGTTTGAGGGTGTGCTCGGCATGCCGCTTGAGGATTGGGTGAATTCCAAGACAGAAGAAGGCTGGACGGCTGAGGCATTCCGCGCCGGCGTGGAGAAAAGCCTGAGCCAGGGCAGGTTCCCGATACTGGTGGTTGTGGTTGACCTCGACAAGCCGGTCAGGGACATGTTGAGCTACCTTGAGAACATGAATCTCAAGGTGAAGGCACTCGGCTACAGCTATTTCCAGGGGAATGGAGTCGAACTTGTCCGGCCGAAACTACTGGGGGAGGGTACCAGGAAGGCGAAGCCGGTTGAGCGAAAGGCGCCCGGATTCCGTACCCCATCCCCACCGGTTGTGATCAGCTCGACAGCAGGACAGAAGAAACAGGAGCCGGTCAGTCACGAGGCATTCGAGGTCGGGGAAGTCACCGACCAGCAGCAGGAAATCCTGAAGAGGTTGGTCCAGCTTGATGATCTCGGGCTGAAGCGAGTCGGTATGGAGTACTTCGTTCCGGGCGCTGAGCAGGAGGACGAAGTCGGAGGCACGATCGTGGTCGCAGTGAATCCGGACCGCTGGCCTTTCCCCAAGCCTGAGGAGGTCGTTGTTGTCGTGAATACCGGGAAAGACCACTTGTCCCGGCTTCTTGAGCTGTCTCCGGATGAGATTGAAGAGTTCCTGGGCTCGCTGCCCCGGGTGACCCGCAAGGAGCACAAGGGGTGTCTGTTGCTCCGTGCGGCCAATACGCACGAGGCGTCGCAACTCGTCAACGAAATAAAAGCGCTGAAAGAAGTCGCCTCGATGGCCTAGGCGACGTCGTCAGGTGACGCCCGGGGCCGCCGCGAACCAGGCATAGCTGCCATAGCGCTCGAACCCCATTGCCTCGGTGAGCCTGATTGACGCCCGGTTCTTCTTTTCGATGAACAGGAAGGGGCTGATTCCCTTTCTCAGGAGCCGCTGAGACAGGACGGTGCTGATGGTGCGGGCCATGCCCTGACCCCGCCACGGTTTGCGCACATACAAGAATCCCAAAGAGCCGTCACCGTGAGTTAGAGCCCAGGCAACCGGTTTTCCTTTGCGCCGGATGGCGCAGGACGGACCGGTCTCGATGCGCCGCTTGATGTAGACCGAGTCGCCTTTGCCGCTGTAGTACGGCCAGTGTTCGGCGACGAGGGACGATTCCCCGGGAACCAGTGAGCCGACGCGGTGCCGGTGGTGGATGACAAGCCTTGACGGGTCAATCAGCACGTATTGGCAGCACGAGTTCGCCCAGATGATGCGGCGCTTGCGCCGGACGTAGGCGTGGACCCAGGATGGAGTAGCGCTGAAATTCATGTGCCACCGGTCGGGGATTTCGTCCAGGAGCCGCTTCGCAGCCCGGCGGTCCGTGGTGTAGAGCGTCAGCCATCCGCAGCGGCACAGCACGACCTTCGGGTTCGTGCGGCTGTCGACTCTGACCCGGGTTGCCTTTGAGCCTGCCCGGCCGAAGATAGTGTTGAAGATAGCCCGGGTGGCCGGCTCGTCCTCCATGAGGAGCCGGCGAACAGGTTCAAGGTCGCGGCAGATGTACACAGATGCAAGGATAGGTATGGGGTCGGGCTGGTCAAGTCCACCTTGCTCCCGAGTCGGTTGACGCGCGGCCGTTTCCGGGTAGGCTGGCTTGATGAGTCCGAAGCTACTGCTCCACATCTGCTGCGGGCCGTGCGCGACCGAAGTCGTGCGCAGGCTGAAGGACGAGTACGAGGTGGTCGGGTTCTTCTACAACCCCAATATCTACCCTATCGACGAATACCAGCGTCGGCTCGCCGAGGTTCAGCGGCTGGCTACGTCCCGGGACGTATCGATTGAGGTCGGCGGGTACGACCATCCCCGGTTTCTGGAGTTGGTACGCGGGCTTGAGGATGAGCCTGAGGGCGGCGGCCGGTGCCGGGTCTGTTTCCGGATGAGGTTGGAGCAGACCGCGCGGAAGGCAGTGGAGACCGGGTGCTTGGTTGCGGCCAGCACCCTGACTATCGGTCCGAACAAGCGGGCGGATGTCATCAACCCGATCGGCCGGGATGTCTGCGCGGCCCACGGCGTCGGTTTCATGGAAGCTGACTGGAAGAAGAAGGACGGGTTCCGGCGCAGCGTGAAGATGTCAAGGGAACTCGATCTGTACCGTCAGGACTACTGCGGGTGTGAGTTCTCGATGCGTTCGCGGCGCATCCGGACGGAATAGGGCGGGGCGGCGCCGGTGCGCCGCCCCGTAACATCTTCGGCCTTTCTGCTAGCGAGAAAGGATCACTTTCTCCCAGGACTCGGTTCCGTCAGCCGACAATCGGCAGAAGTAGATGCCGGCTCCTAAGGTCCGGTTTTGTTGGTCGCAGCCATTCCAAGCGACCCGGGTCCGGCCGGTGACCGGCCGGTTCTCAGCCAGGGTGCATACCAGCCGGCCGGTGTTGTCGTAGATGTGAATATCGACGATACCCGGTTGCGCCAGTTCGACGGACAGCATTGTGGCATCCGTGAACGGGTTGGGATAGACCCGGATGTCCGCGTGCCGGGACCGGTGCAGCCGGGTTGGTTCCTGCTCTGATAGTCCGGTCTGCGGGTCGACGGCGGCGAACTTGATTGCCCGGCCCTGTTCGAGTGGCGCAGTGCCCCGATGGGGGGTGCTGTTGAACAGGCACTGGATGGCTATCGTTTTCGAGGGGTCCTGAATCCCGACCGTGCTCGAAACGTACTCGTTTGCGGTCAGGTACTGCGTGACGAGCATGTTGTCGCCGGAAGGGGTTGTCACTGTCGTGTCGTAGATGATGAGTTCGAACTTGTCGCAGCATTCCCGCGGCGCGTAGTAGTGGACGCTGTCATACTCGACAACGAACCGGTGGTTGGCCGCGTCGTGGTAGTACCAGACTCCGCCGCCGGTCGGCGGATACAGGTCGTCCCAGCTCACCGCCACCAGGCCGGGCATTGACGTGTTCGGCAACTCGGTGTTGGTGTAGGTTGAGAGCGTGTGACTACCCGGTGCGACCCATCCGTTACCGCAGACTGATATCTGGGTGAAATCCTGGCCGTAGTAGCGCCAGATGAACCCCGATGGCAGGTCAACCCGCACAGTCTGGTCGTCGGAGAGAGAAAGGAGGGTGCCGACACCCGAGACTTCGACCCAGGCGAACTCAGGGTGCTCGGCGTAAGTCGTGTCGGTGTCGTCGTATGCCCAGTAGAGCGGAGGTTGGCGTGGGCCGTCCGGTATCGGGTCGGACGCCCGGAGTTCGCCGACCACGACCGTGAATGCGAAGGTGTCGGAATACGTTGACGTGGTGACGAAAATGCTGCATCTCACCGGGGTTTCCGGGGAGATGGACGTGTCAACGTGCACCAGGAAGGGGTCGGAAACGTTGGTGCGGGTTGAGCCCGCGGGAATGTCACCGTAGTCCGTCGTGGAATCGGTTAGCTCGAAGAGCGGGTTGCCGGATCTTAACGTCGTGGTGACGCTTCCGGCCGGCTCGTTGCCGGCATTGCGCAGGGCTACGACAAGCTTGCCGTTCTCACCCGGGTCCAGCCGGCCGTTGCCGTTGCCCCCGGGAGGACTGTCGCTAATGGCGGTTCCCGAATAGAGCAGCCACGGACCGGATGTCTGGTTTGTCAGCGAAACATCATCGGCGAAGACCTTCGCCTCAGTATGCCCGCCCCCTCAGCCGCTGCGCCCGGTGCCGTAACTCTCGAGATGGACCGAGACCTTGGCGATGTCTGCCGGGTTGACACCGGAAAGATTGGCCAGTTCATCCACGAGCAGGAACCCGTAATCCTCCCAGTCGCTGCTGGTCACCACGATGAGATGCCGGGTGGGTGTGCTCTGCAGGTTGCAGTTCGCGGTCTTGTTGATGATCATGGTCTTGCCCAGCGCGGTGCCGCCCGAGTTCTGGTACTCGAGCATCACTGCCGAGTATGCGTAGTACCCGGTTCCGGACAGATGAGCGGCATTCAGCTTGGCCGAGGCCGAGAACCGCAGGTTATGGTTGGGCACGTCAACAGTCTGGTGGATTCGGGCATAGTAGCGGTCGTACTTATAGACCAGCACCTCGTTGTCCGGGTCCGGATGATGGCTGGTCGAGCACGTGACCGCCCAGGTGCCCTGGTTATTGTCGAACTCGACGGTCCAGAAGTTCAGGGAATCCTCGAAATCCCCGTTCTGGATCAACTCCTGACCGATACCTGCGGCCAAGAGTACCGTGATGAGGAGCAGTATGTGCTTTTTCATTCGGCCTCCTTTCGGACTATGTTACTTTAGGGCCGCAGGGGAGGGTGTCAAGTGCCGACCGCACCGGTGACCCCACTGTCCAGGCAAAGCCCGGCTTGACCCGGGGCCGGGCCAGTCTATGATGGCAACTGGAGAATTCAATGAAGACGATCCGCGATGCGGTGCACGGCGACCTCGATTTCACCGATGATGAACTGGCAGTCATCGACACCCGGGTGTTCCAGCGGCTGCGGCAGATAAAGCAGCTTGGCGCGTCTTACCTGGTGTATCCGAGCGCGGTGCACACGCGGTTCGAGCACAGCCTGGGCGCGTGCGGGGTGGCGAAGCGCATCATCGCGCACGTCCGGCAGAACTGTGGGAGTAATGCGGTGAGCGCGGAGGAGGAGCGGCTCATCGGGATTTACGCCCTACTGCACGATATCACCCATATACCGTTCGGGCATACGCTCGAGGACGAGCGCCGCGTATTCGCGCGCCATGACCGGAACCCGAACCGGATAGGCTTTTTCCTGGAGAAGACCGAACTCAGCCGGGTGCTGGAGCGGCTCGGGGTGAAGCAGCAGGTGAGGCGACTGATGCTGGAGCGCAGGTTGACCCCGAAAGGGCCGACGTTCCACTACGACATCGTGGCCGGTACCATCTGCGCGGACCTGATGGACTACATCGAGCGGGACTGCTACTTCACCGGCATTTCCCAGCGCTATGACGAGCGGCTGTACAAGTACTTCATCATCGAGGACGGGTCCTTGGCCATCAACCTCGTGCGGCACGGCCTTTTCCGGATGGACGGGCTGAGCGAGACGATCAACCTGCTCCGGATACGGTACTTCCTCACCGAACGGGTGTACTACCATCCGGCGAAGAACGCCGCGTCCGCGATGATCTCCAAGGCGTTGGAGCTGTGTATGTCTTCGAACAGGGTGAAGGTCTCGGAGCGGACCCTGTACGGACTGGGAGATGAAGGTTTTCTGAGGCTGCTGCAGGCCGGACCCGCGCCGGCCCGTCGCCTGGTCGAGGGTTTCCTGGCCCGGAGGTTGTTCAAGAAGGCCTACATGGTTTCACGCCGCAACGTGCCGACCACCGAGCGGTTCGCGCAGTTCCATCTGGACCCTGAGAAGCGGGCCGAGGCTGAGCGATGGCTGGCCCGGAGGCTGAAGGTGCCGTTCCGGTCGGTGATTGTGTACTGCCCGTCTGCTTCGATGCAGTTGCGGGAGGCGAATGCACTGTTCAAGCTGAGGGAAGGTGAGAGCCCGAGGCGGCTCGAGGATAACCACGAGATTGAGGACCTGAAGCGGCGACAGGAGCGGCTGTGGAAGTTCCTCGTGTTCCTTGACCCGGACTGCAGAGACCGGTTGACCGAGGCCGGCCGGCTTTGCGAGGACTACTTCAGCCAGGAGAACGAAATCTGGAACTGGACAAGGGGAGAGGACCGCAATGACTGGGCCGGTCCCGGTTCCGGCCGGGCTACGCGTCGCCGGTTCTAGCGATAGGTCCGGAACGTGTCGCCGGCCACGGTGTAGCAATTCCGGTTCACTGTGATCCAGATGTTGTCTTCCACGATGCGGCCGCTTTCGTGCGGGATCATATTCCACCCGGTGTGATTTGTCTGGTAGACCCGACGGTGCCGTTTCGTGAGCCGGTTGATGGTCTTCTGGGCCGGGAGGTTACGGTCGTTCGGGCCGGCAGAGACCACTGAGACTACCGGGTTGATCTGCATCATCATTGCGAAGTTGACCGACACATCGGATCCGTAGCCGCCGACCAGCATCACTTCCACTTCGTCCGATGCTTCGGCAATCTTCGACCCCAGGTTGCAGCGGGCATTCCCGGCTACACCAATCAGGTCGCTCATGATGAGCATGTCGAAGCCGTAGTAGGAGAGGAGCAGAGCGATGCTTTTGTCTTCTTCGGCGATCGAATTGGCCTGTTTGGAACCCAGAACGCGGCCGTTCGCAGCCAGACACCAGATGGCAACCTCACCAAGTTCGATGACTCCGCCGCGGCGCATTTTCTCGCGCCGGCCCCCGACCGCAAGTGCATATTCGTGGAACGCCGGAGAATCGTAGCTGTAGCCGCGGTCGCGGCATTCGAAGAGAACCCCTTCTTTGCCTCCCAGATACCGGACTACTTCGTCCAGACCGCCGATTCGTTCCTCGGTGTAGTTGGTAGCGATGCAGTAGTCCAGTTCGGTGATGCCGAGGCTGTCGAGAATCGGGCAGATGTCGTTGGCACCGGCATAGGTGGGGCCGCCATCGATCAGGCAGGTGCGCTGGTCCGGAGTTCTGATCAGGACGGCACTTCCCTGGCCGACATCGACGACAACAATCTCAAGGTTGCCCTCGGGTTGGGGTACCCGGCACACCAGTATTGTCAGGATCAGTCCGGCCAAGACAGAAATCGCGCAGCTTCTCATTTGTTCCCTTCCTTCGCTCTGAATAGCAACCCCGAAGTCCGTGCGGACTGTATCCGCACGTCAGACTACCCTAATTATACTGCCGTTGACACTCGGGGTCAACTGCCATCCGTATCTTCAGGTGGTTCTCGCCGTGGAACAGTCTCCGCAAGGCGCGGGCTCTGCCGGTGGCGCGGAGCATCGCCAAGCCGCGCGGTTGACAGGAGGGTTGATTGGCTCGATACTCTAGTCATGCGTGTCTGGTGCGTCCTGCTGGTTCCGGTTCTCCTGGTGCTGCCGGCGCAGGCGCAGATCGACATCTGCAAGGCGGAAAGAGACCAGTGCGTTCCCGCGGTGGCGTTCGACGGCGCGAATTTCCTGGTGACCTGGCAGGACGCCCGCGATTTCGTCACCGATTCGTCCTGCAATATCTATGCGTGCCGCGTTGCCCCGGATGGGCAGGTGATTGACACAACCGACATCCTCGTCGCCTGCGGTTTGCGGGACCAGTACATACCCAGGGTCGTTCGGGGTGAAAGCGACTTCTTCATCATCTGGCAGGAAGGGTGCTGATTTACCAGGGATGTGAAGGGCGTCCGGGTGGCGCCTGACGGAAGCATCATTGACCGGGTCAATGTGAACGTCTGGACCCAGGACCAACTCCGACCAGACCTGGCGTTCGACGGCAACCGGTACGTCGTCGCCTGGGGCGACCGGCGCGCCGGCCTGGAGCAGATTCACTACACACTGGTGACCGGCAACGGCGTCGTTCTGAATCCGGTCGGCCGGCGGCTGTCCGGCCAGGATTCGACCGAGTACCAGTCGCAGCCGGTTCTGGCATCGAACGGCGACAACTACTTCCTTGCCTGGATGGGTGGCGCGACGATCGGGACGGTCATCAACGGCGTGCGGCTGGGGCTCGACGGCTCGGTGCTGGATTCGGTGCCGATCCGGTTCACCAGCGATACCCTGTTCGAGAACCATATCGCGGTCGGGACCGACGGCCGGGATTACCTGGTGGTCTGGTGCGGTGAAACTCCGGGGATGCCGGGTGACGATTTGCTCTGCTGCCGGGTGAGTTCGGCGGGCGCAGTGCTGGATTCAGTGCCGGTGCTCATCTGCCGGACGGAGCAGGGATTGTCGGACCCGGCAGTCGAGTTCCTCGATGACCGGTATCTGGTTACCTGGACCGACATGCGGGACTGGTTTGACGTGTACGGCTGCCGGGTGATGGGTGACGGTGTCGTTCTCGACCCGGGCGGGTTCGCAGTCTGCGCCCGGGAGAACCTCCAGCGGGAGTCGGACGTGGTGACCGACGGCGAGCGGTTCATGGTAGTCTGGTCCGATAACAGCGGGGGTAACTTCGACATCTACGCGGCGCTGGTTGATACCGGCAGCACGGTCGGGTTGGACGGCGCTGCCACGGCGAGTCCGGACAGAGCGGTTGCGGCTCTGGTTGCCTTGCCGAACCCGGCTTGGGGTCTGGTTAGCTTTGAAATCGGTCCGCGGGAGCACGCACCGCAGATCGGGGTTTTCGATGCCGTCGGCCGGCTCATTCGACGGCTGCCGGTGGGAGAACTGGCATGGGACCGGCGCGACCTGAAAGGGAAGCCGGTCCCGGCCGGAGTGTACGTTGCGCGAATGGAAAGCGGGTCGGCCGGTGCAGGCTGCAGTTTCCTGCTGCTTGACTGAGCGACCCGAAACAGTTGGAGGTGTTGCTTGAGAAGAACAGTGGTGACGCTGATTGTCTGTCTGCTGGCAGGTTCGGCCCTGGGTTTCCTGCCCGGCCCCGGAGAGTACGAGACGAAGTGGCATCTGCCGGGACTTGACGAGCCGGAAGTGGATGCCGAGTCCACTCACGGCTATGACGTCAGGTTCTACCGGCTTGACATTGACATACCGATGACTTCAGGTGCGATGGAAGCGCGCGCCGGTATCTGGCTAAGGAGCGAAGAGCCGGGATTGGATAGCGTGGTTTTCGATTTCCGCAGCCTTGAATGCGATTCGGTGAAGCTGAACGGCACTGCAGTCAGCTTCTACGAGAGCTACACGTATCTGACGGTGTACCCCGACGGGCCGATTCCGCAGGGCGATTCGGTCTATCTTGATATCTACTACCACCGCCTGGCGGGCACGTCGAACCGGGGGTTCTACTGGTACGAAGGCACCGGCGGCAACCGGCTGCACAACGTCTGCTACTCGATAACCCAGCCGAACAATTCCCGGTACTGGTTTCCCTGCTGGGACCACCCGTGGGACAAGGCCGAACAGGGGTGCCAGGTCAACGTCACCGTGCCGGATTCGTTCGCCGCGTGCGCGAACGGGCTGCTCGACAGTACCAGTCAGAATACCGACGGCACCAGGACTTTCTGGTGGACCCACCGCTACCCGATTTCGAGCTACCTCATCAACTTCGGTGCCAGCATTTTCACCCGGTGGAGCGACTGGTTTCACTACTCGCCGACCGATTCGATGGAGGTGCCTTACTACATCTGGCCCGAGGACTCGGCCGCGTCAGCCAATGCGTTCCAGAACGTAGTGGACATGATTGAATTCTATTCCGACTCGACCCGGTTCGGGATGTACCCGTTCGTCGAAGAGAAGTACGGCCAGGTTGCGGTGTATCCGTTCGGTGCCGGCGGAATGGAACACCAGACGATGACCACTATCCACCGCAACTGGGTAACCCAGGGCTCGGAATGGGGCATTGCTCACGAACTGGCCCACATGTGGTTCGGCGACTTTCTCACCTGTTTCATCTGGGCCGAAATCTGGCTCAATGAAGGCTCAGCCACTTACCTGGACCCGCTCTGGCACTACCACTTCTACGGCCGGTCAACGTTCCTCAGTCGCATGGAATCGTATCGCCAGGATTTCTTCACCGCTGACCGGCAGGACCGGCACCCGATCTACGACCCCGGGCTTTCGCGGCTGTTCAACTGGGGTCACACCTACTGCAAAGCGGCCTGGGTGAATCATATGACCCGCTACGTCGAAGGTGATACCGTGTTCGACGACCCCGGCATCTGGTGGGAAGCCGAGCGCGTCTACCTCGACAGCTTCGCCTACGGCTTGGCGACAACCGAGGACCGCAAGCGGATCCACGAGCAGATGACCGGACTTGAACTGGACTGGTTCTATGACGAATGGGTGTATCAGGCCGGGTTCCCGGACTACTCAGTCAACTGGTATGGCCGCGAGACGGTTGACGGGTGGGAAATTGTCATCGACCTGTCTCAGGACAACGGGGCCCAGGCGCCGGACTGCTTCCACATGCCGGTTGAAATCCTGGTCAGCATGACGTCCGGCGATACCCTGTTGCACTACGACGTGACCGACAACCCGCAGCACGACGTTTTCGTACTTTCGGCCGAACCGACCGGCATCGAATTCAACCCGGACGCCTGGATTCTCGAACAGCACAACATCACCAGCGGTATCGAGAACGCGATTGACCCGGAAGTCGGGGTTGCCCGGCCAACACTTCATCCGGTTGCGCCGAACCCGGCTGCCGGCCCGGCCCGCATACGCTTCAGCCTGCCTAACTCCAGGGAAGTGACCGTGTCGGTCTACGACGCCGGTGGGCGGTTGGTCCGAACCCTCGTGACCGGCAGGCACGCAGGCGGCCATCATTCCGTTATCTGGGATTGCACCGACGCCGCGGGTCGCGAACTCGCCGCCGGGGTCTACTTGCTGCGACTCGAGGCAGAAGGCAGTTCCGACAGCCGCAAGCTGGTGCTGCGCTGAGCGGAAGACGCCGGTTCCTTGACAGCGTGTTTCGGTGCTGTACCCTGTTGCTGACGAGAAACCCGGAGATGGATGCGATTCTGTGGGGCGGTTAGCACGGGTTCAAGTACCGGACGTAGAGGCTGAGATAGTCCGGGGCGTTAGAACGGCTTATGCCACAATCCAGTTCTCTGGAGCGCCGGCCTCGTTGTGCAGCCGCCCCTTGTGTTTTGGAAGGACGGTCATGAGAGGAGCGACGTGGTAAGATACCGGAACCGCAAAGACAAAGACCATTATCTCCACGTGGGGAAAACCAGGACCGGCAAACCCAAGTACTTTTTTTCCATGAAAAAGGACGGGGTTCTGGCACCGGCCATCCCGGCGGGCTATGAGATATACGAGCACCCGAACGCCCAGGTTTTCCTGAGAAAGGTTGTTCCCAGAGCCATAACCGACGAAGAATGGTCTGTGGTTGAAGATAGCGTGAGGAAACAGGCGAAGATAGACAATGCTATCGTTGACGTGCGGAAGGACACCATTACCGTGTTTCTTCCTGACCAGAACCTGGGGGAACTGGTTCAACTGTTCTCAAATGTCCCGGTCAGAAATGAAAAAGGGCTGCACCGGGCGTTAGAAACAAGCCTCACTTATTCTCCGATGATGCGGTTTGTGCTCGATGACAGAAAGAAGCGGACGTTCACTGTTGAGCGCATGTACTTCTCGGGAGAAGGCGGCTGGATGTCCCTCGAGTACTCCAACAACCTGGCGGTTCTGGCGAAGAAATACTGCCGGCATTTGGGTAAAGAGTCGTTCTTCGAGTTGGCGTGATCGACTGAGCGCCGTCCGTGCCTTTCGGGCTTGTGCAGAACGCTCACATCGGTTACGATATCTCAGTGCAAATAAGCCAAAGGAGGACTTGTGAGATACGTAATCGTCCTGGCGGTAGTTCTGTTCCTGACCGGCACTACGGCCGTCGCCCAGTGGACCGACCCGATTCCGCTGCCGTCCGATTCGGCAACTGACAGCCGGCCGGTTTCAATCGGGGTCGCGGACAGCAACCTGGTAGCGGCCTGGTTCTCCCGTTTCCCTTCGCTCGACTGCCAGATTCGCGGCACCATCTACGAAAACGGCGAATGGGGTGGAATGATCGAGTTCTCCGACTCGTCGGACCATATCGGCGCCGGCCCGGCAATCGGAATGGACCCGGGCCTGCAGCGGGTCTGGATTCCGTGGTACTACGGCTCGTACCCGGTCGATGACGACACCTGGGGCGTGTACGCCGCGTACGGCGACAGCAGCGGTCTGTTTCCCGGGGTGAAGCTGTTTGCCGACACCGGTGTCTTCGACATGGCGATGAGCTACAACAGTGCCTTCCGGACCGGGATGCTCTATTCCAAGGTGGAAGGTGCTGGTGTCGAGTCCTACATATCGATCTTCTATCGATACCGCGACGGCGACACCTGGACCGCGCCGGAGCGGATTGCAGCCGGGTCCGGCGGCCCGATGTTGATTGACTACATCCAGCCGTGCCTTGCCGGTGACACCGGCGACGTCTTCTACATGGGTTATACCCGTCTTACGCGGGCTGAACCACCTGCGCAGCGCGTGTTCGTGCGTCAGTACCCGGATGACGTTGTCATCGGCGAGTTCAATGGTCACTACCCGGCAATCGTCCACGACTGGCACGGCCGGCTGGTTTTTGCCTGCGTCGATGACAGTCTGGATTGCCTTGTGGCGCGGGTGTACGACGGGGTATGGTCCGACCCGGTGATGCTGGACGCCACGCCGCTCGCTGCGAGTCCGCCTACCCTGTGCATCGATACCCTCGGGTACTTCTGGATCGCCTATGCGTCGGGCACAGCCCCGAACAGCAAGGTCTATGCGCGCTACTTCGACCGGACGACGTGGTCCGCGCCCGAACTGGTTTCCGACACCGGCTCACCGCGGTCGCCGTTCGTGGTCAAGACCTGGTCGAACCGGGTCTGGGTCCTGTGGGCAACGGATACCGGTATTTTCTCGGCGTACCGGATGTACACACCCGGAATCGAAAGCCGGACCCGTTCCCAGCGGATAGATGTCGCACTTGACGTGTTCCCAACCGTGTCCGGTTACGGCTTTGTCATCAGTTGCGCCCCGGCAGGCGGGGAGAAGCAGACCGTCCTGATCCATAACGCGGCCGGGCAACTGGTGCGTTCGTTTCCTGCGTTGGGCGTCGGGCGTAGTGCGTCATGCGTCGCTTGGGACGGCACCGACGACGCCGGCAACCGACTACCGAACGGGATATACCACGTCAGGCTGAGCGGCCCGGGCTCCCAGAGCGCGAGAAGGGTCATACTGCTGCACTGACGCAGAAGGGTTGCCCACGGTCTCGCCGGCGCTCGGCCTCCTGCGTTTCCCTTCACGCCCTCCTTCTCCCTTTCCCTCTGGGCACGGCTGCCGGTGCGTCCTCGCACGAGGGAAGGGTGAGGGCTTGCTCGGCAGCCATCGGAATTGCGAATGCCGAATTCCGAATGGCGAATGCAGGCTTCCCCTCATCTGTGTCTATCTGTGTTCATCTGTGGTTCATTCCGGCCCGCTTCTCCATTCTGCAACACGCAAAACCACCCGAATATAACAGAATAAGTTGCATTTCGCCCCACCCCGGGGAACGTCCCCTATCGTCGCCAACGACGTCGCCAATGACGTCGCCAACTACGTCCCGAATCACGTCGCCAATCACGTCGCCAGTTTCGTCGCCAATCACGTCGCCAGTTTCGTCGCCAACTACGTCGCCAATCACGTCGCCAATCACGTCGCCAATCACGTCGCCAGTTTCGTCGCCAATCACGTCGCCAGTTTCGTCGCCAATCACGTCGTCAATCGCGTCGCCAATCCCGCCAAGAGAGGAGTTGTCATTGCGCTCTGCGTTCTCGCAGGTGCCATCGGATGGCTCACCCACCGGAGGGAGCGCGGCAATCCTCCTTCCTCCAATCCGCAATCATCAATCTACAATCTGGAATCGAAAGGCGGTCAGCACTTGAGTTCCGACTGCAATTCGTCAATCGCCACTTGCCATTCGGAATTGACTTGCTTCCTTTACCGCTTGACTGAACGTAACTCTGCCAATATGCTCGCAGGCGATGATAATTGCCTGGATGCAACGAGAAGGAGCCGGATGGAGCCGTTGAATCCTTTGCCCAAGGCAGAAGCTGAGAAAGCAATATCCGGGACAATCGGCATCCTCGACCGGTACGCCAAGCTCTACGGACAGCTTTCCGGCGGCCGGTTCCGTGACTACCTGGGCTACATGGCCTCGGGCGGCTTCGCGGACGAAGACGAGTTCATCAAGCCCAAGCTCTTCACGGACTTCCTGAAGGAAGTCCTGCTTTTCCCTGCTGATGAGTACAGCCCCGAGCACGCCACCGGCACCGGGGTTCCGGACGTTCAACCTTCAGACACACTGCTGCACCCGTTTTTCTTTGAGATAAAGGGAACGAACACAAGCGACCTTACCCAGCACCTTGATCAAGTCCACAAGTACCTGAAAGCTCCGTTCCGCCTCGGGGTCCTCACCAACATGCGGGACATCCTGGTCTATGATGCCCGGGCGGTAGTGCCGATTCTTCGCGTGAGCCTTGTGCAACTCTACCGGGCCTGCAAGGACCAGCCGAAGCACGTGCTGGAGTTCCCGAACACCAGACGGTTTCTGGAGTTCGTCAGCCGGTTTCGGCGGCAGAGTCTGGGCCGAGCTAGGAAGGTCGAGATGCTCAAGTCAGCGAAGGACCATTCGCTCCTGCCCGACATCGACCCGGACGAACTGGTGCGGACGATTCACAAGGTGGTACGGGTCCTCACCGAGGACGCCCGCAGATTCAAACAGGACCTTGAGGTCAACCTCAAGCACGACATGACCGGTCACACCCGGAATTCGGTTCTGGCTGAACTGGAAAACATAGCCCATGAACTGGACCACCGCTATGTCCCGGCAAAGCAGAACCAAGTGGCACGTTTCCTGAACGCCCGGGCCGGCTCAGTTGAGCACCGGGCCTTTGAGGTATTTCTAACCCGCGTAGCCTACTTCACCATGACCCGGTTTCTCATCGCCCGGATGTGGGAGGACGTCGGTTTCCTCGAGCAGCGATTGTACGACGGCGGGTTCGCCAAATGGTACGAAACCCTGGGCGAGCGGATTCAGGAAGTCCTGAAACACGCATTTCTTTACGCGGGAGAGAAATACAGTTGGCTGTACGGCCAGCAGCATAACAACTACTTCTGGTACGACCTGCCGTCAGAAGAGGCTATCATCGATGTGCTCTACGAGTTTGCCCGCCATAACCTGGGCCGGCTTGACTCGGACGTTCTCGGCACGGTCTATGAGCAGTTTGTCGAACGGGTGGACCGCAAGAATAAGGGCCAGTACTACACCCCGCGTGAGATCGTCAGCCTCATCTGGGACCGTGTTGGATTCACTGACGAGGAAGGATTCTTCCGGTTCGAGAAAGGCCAACGTATGCCCAGGAAGATACTGGACATCGCTACCGGCTCGGGCGGGTTCCTGGTCGAAGCGGCCCGCCGTATCCGGACTCAGACCAAGGACTACCGCACGGACATCAACGAACTGCTCAGGATTCTTATGTGCCTGACGGACGGACTGTGCGGCTGCGAAATAACCCGCTTCGCCCATTATATCACCGAGGTCAATCTCCTGATTCAGTTGACCCCGGTCATCAGGGCTATCGTGGAGAAGAAGAAGGAGATTCACCGACCGTTGATTTTCCTGAATACAATCCCGGGCAATTCCCTGGCCCTGGTCGGGGTTCCGTCGCTGTTCGGAGGGAATTCCAACTCAACCGTACGGGACCGCCCGCGTGAGCTCGTATCCAGTAATCCGAAAGCCGCCGTCAGTGAGCACCTGATTGAGTTCGACCAGTTCGACTACGTCTGTTCCAATCCGCCTTATGTCGGGGAGAAAGGTCACAAAGAGCTGTTTCGCGCCACCAGGGCTGATATGCCCTTCTGGGATAGACACTACCAGGGCAAGATGGACTACCTGTACTGGTTCATTATCCTCGGCCTGCTGAAGCTGCGTGAAGGCGGCAAGCTTGGATTCATAACCACTTCCTACTGGCCGGCTGCTGACGGCGCATCTCACCTGCGCGAATACATCCTCGAGAAATCCGTTATCAGGGAGATCATCGACTTCGGCGAGACCCGCATCTTCGAAGGCGCGCCCGGCCAGCACAACATGGTATTCGTGCTTGAGAAATGCTCTGACGCTACCGCCAATGTGAGCCATCCGGATGGCTGCCCGAACCCGGCCAACGTTGAGCGCAAGAAGCACCATCACATCAAGATTGTGAAGGTCAAGAAAGTTCCGCCGGCGGAATCTGAGGAGAAAACATCAGCCATCGCCAGGGCCGTAGAGCATGTCAGCCGACACATCGAGAAGGATGAGTTCTCCGACGAGTACCTGGATATCTACTTCCACCCGGAAACCCAGGACAAGCTGGATGGCGGAGCGTGGAATCTGTTCTATACAAGCGCTGACGCTGCCGTCTTGGATCAGATTGAATACAACACGGAGCCAATCACAAAGCTGTGTGAACTCGACTGCGGCATTTTCTCCAACGCGGACTACCTGTCAGCCAAGTACATCGAACTGATTCCACCGAGCCGGGTCCGCAATACCGGGATTTCGGTCGGAGATGGGATATTCGTTGTCAGGAAGACGGTCGCCGAGGACCTAAGGAGAGACGATCCCGAGCACCGAGTAGTAGAACCTACCTACAAGAACTCAGACATCGATCCGTATCTCGTCGTGGAGCCCGACGAACAGTCCTTCTTGCTATACGTCGACGACGAGTTCGAGCCCGCGTCACACAAGGACATCATGACTCACCTCAGCAGGTATCGTGAAGTGCTTGCAGCGAGGCTGGAGCGCTATGACGAGAACTATCCCTGGTGGCGTCTCCACAGACCGCACAACAGGGACATCTATGAATCCCGGAAGATTGTCACTTCCCGCTGGGGCAAGCAGAACGTCTATGCTCTGCAGGAAGGGGGCTTCTACGAGAACTCAGACATCAATTTGTATGTACGTCTCGCCTCGACGCGGGAAGACCTGCGATACATCCTTGCGCTACTGAACTCTCAGGTTCTCCAATACTGGGTGAGCCACAAAGGACGCGGCGAAGGGGTAAGCCGTCAGATACGACTCAAGAGGATTCCCATCCGCCGGATCGACTTCAACAAGAAGCGGGAAATAGCGAAGCACGATAAGGTGGTCCGGCTGGTTGACCTGATGATTGAGACCAAGCAGCAGTTGGCCAAGCTGAACCGTTTCTTTGCTGCTCGACTGACCCGGCTGAGCGGACCAAAGGAACTGCCTGAGCCGGACGTCGAAGCGGTCACCCGCAGCCTGAAAGGCTCGGCCCTGCGCCGGCTGCACAACCACCCGAAGGTGACGGTGCAGTCTGAGCATACTGATGAGTTCGTTCTCTCCCGGGTTGGTGACGTCGGGGATGCTGCGGAGCTGTTCACGAAACGCAGCAAGGAACGCATGTATGCCTTGCGCCTGTCCGGCAAGGGCCGGAAAACGGTCACAGTCATCGCGCCGAAGGAAATACTCAAGTACCTGCAGCAGGTTCTTGCGGGCTGGAAAGGCAAATCCTGGGACGAAGTCAAGGAACTCCCGATTGCGAAAGACCTCGCTACCTATCGGACGCAAGAGAAACATGTCGTCACCGAAGCCCGCAAGCTGCTCCGCAAGGTTGTCTCAATCCAGGCCAGGATCGACGCGCTGGTCTACGAGCTGTACGGCCTGACCGATAAGGAAATCAGGATTGTGGAGGAGAAGCTTACAGCCGACAGCTAACGGCTGACAGCCAACAGTTTGAGAGGAAGCAATGAGCAAAGAGGAATCGACCGGCAAGAGAACCCCGCCGGGTTGGACCGACATTCGTCGGAGGCTCGTACACACGGATATGGACTACGTGGTCGGGATAGTGAAGGCGCTCTTCTATTTCTCCAAGGAAAACCGTACATTCATCGCCTCACGTCTTTTCCCCGAAACGGACTGGTCGGCTCTGCTTGAGAAATACCGGAAGCAGATCAAGGATGCGGTTTTCCCGAGCCCTGCGCACCGGATTCGTCTCGGCGACGCCCGCAAAGCCATCAGGGCCTACCGAAAGGCAACGTCGGATCTGGCCGGCACCGCGGAGTTGATGCTTGTCTATGTTGAAAGCGGCACCGACTGCGCGCAGAACTATGGGATGGATTACGAGTCGTTCTATACCAGCCTCGAATCGATGCTGAACGACCTGCTCGACCTGTTGTGCGATGAGCGTAACCGCCGGATTCTAGAACGGCTTCACGAGCGGGTTCGCGACCTGGAACAAAGTGCAAGTGACATCGGCTGGGGTTACGGTGACTACGTCAGCGAGCGTCTTGCCGAGGCCGGTCTGCTGGATGACGAGAGCGCGGAACCGGACGGGTCCGCTGCTTCGGATACAGAACAGGAGTAGCGCTGGTCGAGCGGATGCTGAGGATGCATGAACTGCGTACGGCCTACGGCTTACAGCCACGCTTGAATACCCTTCAGTGCTGAGGAAGCGATGAGCAGGAAGAACACCGGCCCGAAACTGCGCTCGGGGTCCGGTGTCCGCTGGACCGGGCCGGAGTTGCGCATTGCAGACCGCTACGCACAGGCCATCGTCAAGGGTCGATACCCTCATGCGGTGGCCGCGGTGCCCGACTGTCAAGCCGCGCTCGACCGGCTTCGCCGCCGCATCCGCGATGCTGCCCGACCTGACCGGGTTCCACCACCATGGCGCGCAAAGCAGGGAATCCACATTCAGTTGCTGAAGCGCGCACGTCTGTTCGGTCGTCCACGGCTTCTCGTTCCGTGGCACAGGTCCGAACTGACCTTGCTCGACCGGTACGCGCGACTGGTGGCTCGGGGTCGGTTTGCCACCGCACGCGAGGCCGGACGGGCCTGCGCCGAGGCGCTGCGCGAGTTGCACGACGCGCGGCCGCGTGAGTTTGAAGGGGTGCCGTACCGCACCGCGATGTCGCTCCAGCACCGGCTGTGGCCGCGAGTCGCCAGACTGCGCTTCCGTTGGTTCAATTCCCACTGGGCTGCTGTCGAGGCGCGTGAGGTGGACCGCCATGCCCGGCTGCTGCTCAAGCGCCGCTATCCGAACGTCATGGAAGCTGCACGGGAATGCTGCCGGAGCCTTGCCCGTCTGCATGCCCGGCAGGAGCGGCGCGGACCCAAGTGCCGACGCAATCTGACCGTGCGTACTGTGCCGGGTGTGTACGACCGGCTCCGCACACGCGCTTCCGAACTGGACCGCTTCCAGTTGCCCTGCCGGCACTGGACCGCTGAGGAAAGGAAGGTCGCCTTGCGCTGGGTGCGCAAATACGATCGGCACCGCCAAGGCAAGCTGCGCATGAACCTGGCAACAACTGCCGACATGATGCAAGCCGAACTGGAACGGCGGGGCTACTACCGGGGCCTGGGGGCGTGCGTGAGTGAAATCGTCGGACAACGGCGACGTTTGCTGCTCGGAGCATGACATGCATGGTCCGAAGTGGGGCCACCGAGCCTGCGGGAAGAACCAGAAACAAATCCGGAACACCTGTGCCCCGGCGCAGAGCGCAATTCGTCACTTCCGGTTGACATCCCCTGCGCCCAATATGCCGGCGGTGACGAAAAGGACAGCCGCAGACGCTCTGGGACCGTGCCAAGACAGGTAATGTATCCCCGTATCTCCCAGTTGCAGTCCGCAATCTTGAATCGGAAATCCGATGGACTGTCAGCCGCGGGCAGACTGCTTGCTGGCCTCAACCGGCCAGCAGGTGTTTCTCGAATTCTCTCAGGTGTTCAAGGAAGAACCCTTTGACGTCTTCCCACGGAACCGGGTTCAGCAGATTCATCTCAGGTTCGCTATCCGCGGTCTCGAAATACTCAAGACTCTTGAGCACGTGGTAGAAGTTGAGCTCGGTCCCGGCGAAACGTTCCCGGAACAGACCGACTCCTTCCGCAATGTTCAGATTGCCGATTGTGAAACCGGCATACAGGTCGAAGAAATCCTTGCGGCTGCCACGCTGGGAAACAGTCTTGAACTTGTCCGCGATGATATCGCGCCAGTCCGCCACCCTTATGCCGTCGAACTCGATTGTCGGATACCGGAGCTCGACCGCGAAGCGAATGAACGACAACTTCACTCCGTCCAATCGGCAATGCAGCGTACCCGGGCAGGTCAGCATCTCCTCATACTCCCCTTTGGTTTCAAGCCAGCGCGATACCGCTTCGGTTGGGAAGTCACGGGTGGTGAAGAAATCAAGGTCTTCGGAAATCCGATGCCCCAGTTGCAGCGCCAGTCCGCTCCCGCCCCCGAGATAGAACCCGAATCTCTCCAGTTCCGAATTCAGGCTCCGGACCAGTTCACGAGCTGATGCGCCAAGCGTCTGCTCAAACATGCTGCCGGTCCCGGGTCGAGTCAAAGTACGCGGTCCAGAATGCCAGGGTTTTAGGAGACAGTCCGCGTTTCTCGGTCACCACCTGTTTGATTACTTCGTCCGGATAATTCCGACGCAGCCACTTGAGCGCAGCGACATCGCCGAGGTCAAGCACACGTCTGATGAAGAAACGGTAATGGCGTTTGACGTCTGCGGTTTCCACCCGTACATCCCACAGCAGCTTGCGAACGCTTTCCGGCAGCCTATCACTCATCACGAGAGCATACCTCAGCCCCTGCCCGCGTCAACGCCTGTATTTCGCTGTGGGAGCGGCTTCCCGACTGCGATTCCCACGGATGCTGCAAGCCATCGGCTGTCCGCTGCTTGACATTCCCGCCGCGCCCGATAAGCTGGCAGGCGATGGAGACCAAAGGCACGCCCGCTCAGGGCCCGCGCCGGGATAAGCAATGTATCCTCAAGACTCCCGCAGGCAATACGCTGGCGTGGACCGGTACACCCAGAACTGCAGTTCTCTCCTTCCTCGCCGCGCTCGCCCTCGCCAGCACTCTGGAAGCCGATGGCTACGGCGGATGGCACTTGTGGGGAGTCCGCGTCGTCCTCACGAACGACTCCGTTGCCGAAGGATGCATCAAATGGAGCAAC
>CBDUVZ010000020.1:0-31519 GCA_965370805.1 uncultured bacterium
GAAGAGCGGCGAAGTAAGGGGAGCGATTACCGAACGTAATCGGGAATGTCGCGACGAGGCAGGAATCGACCTTGACCTGCTTCTGAGAAGCGACGGTTCAGGGGAAGAACGTAGGCAGCATCTGGGGCGGGGGAGGGGGTTTTGGCTGGACCCGGCTAACAGGCTGTAAGTGAGGAGGTTGCGCGGAATTCCGGCTTGCGGGCAATGAGACAATATTGTATCATGTGCTGATGGAGACGTTCACTTGAACGGGCAGGATGAGGAAGTGAACCACAGATGAACACAGATGGACACAGGTAGAACAGAACGAGCGGAAAGTGCCATCCGATGGCACAACACAGATGGACACAGATGAGGGCCGGAAGCCCGAACTCGCCATTCGCAATTGGGATAACCGCCAAGTCAGGAAATGACCAAGGCCCAAGTCCCAATGACCAACCAGAAACCGCCAAGACCGCCAGGAAGAGATATGTCACTGCGAGGAGCGAAGCGACGTGGCAGTCTCAAGCGGAGAACCGGCTTGGGATTGCCGCCTCCCGGAACACTGCCAGACCACTCCTGCTGGTGATCGTCTCGGACGTCATGCCGGATTTGGAGAGCGGCAGGAAACCTGCCGCTTTGTTATCCGAAGCGATGCTTCAGAGGGGAGAAGGCGACGGCTTGCGCAGCTGCAGTCCAAAGGCAGAAAGCACAAGGAGCGCAACTCCTTTTCTTGCAGTTCTATCTCGGGATTAGGGACACCGGTGATTGTTGACAATTCCTTTCCCGGTCTATACACTGCGGGGAATGGTGATTCTGGCCATCAATCCTGGCGGCGGGTCTACCAAAGTCGCCGTATTCCGCGATCGGCGGCAACTCCTGTCCCAGACGATTGAGCATCCTCCGGGTCAGTTGGCCCGGTACAAGGTGGTGCTGGACCAGTACCGGCTGCGCGAGAGGGCGGTGCTCGATACTCTCAGGCGGTACAAGTTCGACGTCAGTCGAGTTGATGCTATTGTCAGCCGGGGCGGACCATTGATGCCGCTCTCGGGAGGAGTCTATCGGATTACGGTCAGGGTTGTCTCGGACATAAGACGCGGCGAGGTCCAGACTCTGCATCCTTCACTGCTGGGTCCCCTGGTTGCGTTTGAGCTCGGAGAAGAACTGGGGATTCCGGCCTACTTCGTTGACCCGGAGTCGACCGACGAGTTCTGGGAGATATCGCGCATGGCCGGGCTGAAAGGGATCGCGCGCAAGGCCCTGTCTCACGCACTGAGTTGCCGGACGGTAGCGCAGGCTGCCGCCCGACGGCTGAAGAAGCGCTACGAGAAGTGCAACTTCGTTGTTGTCCACCTCGGAACCGGCATCACGGTCGCCGCGCATGTCTCGGGCAGGCAGGTGGATGCGACCAACGCGAATGACGAAGGGCCTTTCTCGCCACAGAGAACCGGCACCCTGCCGGTTTCCGCGCTTGTCGGGCTGTGTTTCTCAGGACGCTACCCGGAGCGAGATGTGCTGGACCTGGTCCAGCGGAGGGGAGGATTGATTTCGTATCTCGGTACGGACGATATCCGACAGGTAGAGAAACTCCTGGTCAGGGATAACGCCCGGGCGAAGCTGATCTACGAGGCGATGGTGTACCAGATTGCGAAGGAGATCGGTGCATACGCGGTGACCTGCAAGGGCAGAATTGATGCGATTGTTCTTACCGGCGGGCTGGCCAAGTCCAAGCGTCTTGTATCGGACTTGAAGAAGTGGGTTCGGTTCCTGAGTCCCAGAGTGTTCGTCTTTGCCGGCGAAGAGGAGATGTCGGCTCTTGCCGGGCGGTTGCTCGCAGTGCTCAATGGTGAGGAGAAGGAAAGGCACTATGAACAGGAAATTACTCTCAGGCGATGAAGCAATAGCTCGTGGTGCCTGGGAGGCGGGCTGTCATGTGGCAACCGCTTACCCCGGTACTCCTTCGACCGAGATCCTCGAGGCGCTGGTCGGGTATCGGGATGTCTATTGCGAGTGGTCCACCAACGAGAAAGTCGCGCTCGAAGTGGCATTCGGAGCTTCAATCAGCGGAGCCCGGGCGCTCGCGGCGATGAAGCACGTCGGTATGAACGTCGCCGCAGATCCGTTGTTCTCATCAGCCTATATCGGTGCCTGTGGTGGCCTGGTTGTTGTGACAGCAGACGATCCCGGTCTGCATTCGTCGCAGAACGAACAGGACAACCGGTTCTATGGGTTGGCAGCGAAGATACCGGTGTTGTCGCCGTCCGACAGCCAGGAAGCGAAGGAGTTGACCAAGCTGGCATTTGATATCTCCGAGCAGTTTGACATCCCGGTCATTGTACGCATTACAACCCGGATTGCCCATTCGAGGACGATTGTGGAGTTGTCCGACCGGCAGTCAAGGCCGGTCAAGGGTTATGAGAAGCGGCCCTGGAAGACCATCTTACTGCCTGCGTTTGCCCGGGTACGCCACGTCGACCTCGAGCAGCGGATCGAGCGGCTGCGCGAGTACTCGGAGCGGACGCCCTGGAACCGGATAGAGCGGGGTGCCGGAAAACGCGGCGTCATCTGCGATGGCGTCGCCTACCAGTATGCCCGCGAGGTACTTCCCGACGCATCGTTTCTCAGGCTCGGAATGGTGCATCCATTCCCGGCCGAACTGGTGCGGAAGTTCGCGGCCACGGTGGACGAACTCCTGGTTGTGGAAGAGGTCGATCCCTTCATTGAGCTGCAGGTCAAGGCACTCGGGCTGGACGTACTCGGCAAGGAGAAGTTACCCCGTTGCGGCGAATTGAGTCCCCAGGTTGTCCGGACCGCACTCACCGATTCGGTCGGTTCGGACCGGACCGAACCGGAACCGGATCTCCCGAACAGGCCGCCGGCGCTGTGTGCAGGTTGTCCCCATACCGGGATGTTCTACGCACTCCAGAAGCAGAACGTCATCATCGGTGGCGACATCGGCTGCTACACGCTGGGGGCATTGCCGCCGCACAACGGCATGGATACGTGCATCGATATGGGTGCGTCGATAACATTCGCCCACGGCTGCGACAAGGCGTTGGGTAGTGATGACGGGCGACGGCGAGTTGCGGTGATTGGTGACTCGACTTTCTTCCATTCCGGCATCACCGGACTGGTCAATGCCGCCTACAACAAGAGTGATGTGGTTACGATTATCACCGACAATCGGACGACCGGTATGACCGGGCACCAGGAGCACCCCGGTACCGGTAAGACGCTGATGGGTGATGAGACGATCGCGATTGACCCGGCAGCGATTGCACGGGCTTGTGGCATCAAGAAGGTAATCGAGGTTGATCCGTACAAGGTCAGGGAGACCAAGAAGACGATCAAGGCAGTGCTCAAGGAACCGGGACCGGCGGTCATTATCAGCCGTCGTCCCTGCGCGCTCCAGATTCGACTCAGAGAGGAGCCGAAGAAGGTGGACCGGGATAAGTGCACCGGCTGCAAGACGTGCCTCGGTTTGGGATGTCCGGCGATCACGATGGATGGAGACAAGGCGACCATAATCGATACCGTCTGCGTCGGTTGCGGGATGTGCGTCGATGTCTGTCCCAAGGAGGCGATAGCGTGAATGTCCTGATCTGCGGGGTTGGCGGCCAGGGGGTGATTCTCTTCTCGGACCTGCTCTCGAATATGGCTTTGATGGCCGGACTCGATGTCAAGAAGAGCGAAGTCCACGGTATGGCCCAGCGCGGAGGGAGTGTGAGCACACATGTCCGCTACGGTCCGAAGGTGTTTTCGCCACTGATTGAAGTGGGGACCGCGGACCTGATTGTTGCCTTCGAGCGGCTGGAAGCGCTGCGCTACGTGCACTTCCTTGGTGAGCGCGGTCGGCTGGTCTACGATTCCTACCGACTTGATCCGCTTCCGGTGCAGCTCGGGATAGTGGAGCGGCCCGGGGACAGGGAATTGGAGCATCGGATTGCCGGGCGAACTTCAGCGGGCCGGTGCGTCCCGGCGTTCAACGCTGCCCGTGAACTCGGCAATCCCCGTGTGCAGAACGTAGTAATGCTCGGGGCGGTGTCGCGTTTCCTGGAGTTTCCGGCCGAGGCCTACGACGCGGCAATTCGGACACTGGTCAAGCCCGAATTCGTCGACCTGAATCTGAGGGCACTAGACGTGGGCGTGCGGATGGTCGAAACGGATTAGTCGGAGAACCCGGCAGGCATGCCGGGGCGGATGGTTGCCCCGGCATGCTTCAGTGCGAGCTGTCAGTGACGGTAGTAGATGCTGAGGTCGCAGTCGTCGACCGACCCGGCCACTCCTGCGGTCGTGCGTTCGACTTTCATCTTCCACGTTCCGGTAGCGGTTTCGTCTGCGGTTCCAGTGAGCAGGAACTCATCCACTTCCAGGCTCACGAGGTTGTTGCCGTCAAAGATGAGCACTTCGGTCCCGGCTGGGGAGACCATCCAGACGTTGAATGTCTCCAGTTCCAGCGAATCCACGGGGTCGAAGGACGTGGTCACGAGGGCCGAATCGACCAGCGTACCGTTCGGGAATTCCTGCTCCATCACAATGCTGATGAAGCTTGTGCCCGGATTGGGGAGGTTTGTTTCCCCGGCGATGTTGCCGTCGATTGAAACGGCTTCGTGTTGCCACGCTCTTGAGCTGATTGTTTTGTTCTGAGTGTCGGTTCCCTCTTTTCCGTCGCTGCAGACGACAGCTACCGTACAGATGGCGGCGGCGTTTGGAGCCGTCCAGGTCACACTGGAGCCAGCGGTACTTGATAGTGTCCCCGTTGCAGCCGTCCAGGTGTAGGTCAGCGGATCGCCGTCCTCGTCCGTGGCGGTGACCGTCAGAACGACGCTGCCGCCGGGTTGGACAGGATCAGCCGGGTCTGCCGCTATGTTCTGAATGATCGGCCCGTGGTTCATCTGGTCACAGCCAACCATCAGCACCAAGCCGCACGTCAGAAACATCACTGCCAGTGGTGCGATTCGGTTCACGTGCATGTCTCCCTCCTCGTTACGAAAGCATTTCCGTCCAGACTTCTCGACCGCGATGGGGATTGAGTCTGGTGCCTGACGGCACCTAGGAAAGGTGACTGAATTATACCCGGTAGCAGCGAATTGTCAATACATGTGCGGCCGGGGGTTATCGACGGTCTCGATCACGTACAGCCCGGCCAGGGTGTCGGGGTCAATGAGGACAAGGCTGAACCGGCGATTGCCGGTCACGTAGCTTTCTCTGTCATCCATGAATCTCATGAGCTCAGGATGCCGGTCATCATTGCCGAACGCCCAGAACGCCAGAGCGGGCAGGTAGTCGTCGAACCGGCTGGCGTTTCCTCTTACTCTCCGGTAGAAGTCCGTATAGGAGAGGAGCAGATCCGATACACCGGCGATGCGGGTGCGGGTTGAGTCATCGAGATAGCGGGTGGGCCAGAGTACAGTTCGGAATTCCCTTTCTGTCTGAGCAGATGCAATCAGGGCGAGTGAATCAAGAGCATTCCTGACCGGCGATTCGACTAGGTAGACGCCGGTGACACCGTCAGGGCCGATCCGGATGAGGTTGAATCGAAGGTCGTTGGTCAGATAGCTTTCTCTGTCGTCCATATACCGCATGAACTCGAAGTGTTCTTCAGTGTTGCTGAAGACCCAGAATGCCAGCGCCGGAAGGCACTCGTAGAGCTTCCGTGCTCCGTTCCGGTTGATTGTCGTGTACAGCTCCTCGTAGGAAAGCAGTTCGCCCGGCAAGCGGTCGGTCACGGTCTGGTCTTGACCAGCGTGGTAGCGCGTTGGCCAGAATACCGCCCGGATATGGTGGTCGGTCCGGCCGATGACGTCCAGAGCGAGGGAGTCAAGCCCATGGCCGACAGCCGGAACCGGGAAAACGGCGATGCCGGAGCCGAAAACCCGGAGTCCCGAGAAGACTGTGCCCAGGTTTTCTTCCAGGACGGCAGCAAAATGCCGGTCCTGACCGACTTCGACGACATGGATGCGCTCGCCGAGTCCCAACCGGTACGACTGCATCGTTCGGAAGACGATATCACCAAAGCTGTCAGCAGCGAAGGGTCGGTTGCCCCACGGTCTGACCAGACGGTACCTGCCGCACGAGAGTTCGACGAGTCCGTCGGGCAGCGACTCCCGGGTGGTTTCGTTCCCGCATAGGTAGCGCTGCAGAAGTGTCTGGGTCTGGAAGTCGGATAGGATCAGTTCTCTCCCCGCAACTGTGTTGCGGATGTAGTTTGTCGCCGCGGTCATTAACTGTCGGCGTTGATCGCTCAAGGGAATCCGTCCGTCCGTGCAGGTCAGGTTCCATACCGGCATGAGGATGACAACCGCCGTGACGACCAGCCACAGTCTCCGGCCGGTGGCGCGGACCAGCAGGGAACTGATTCCCGCAACGGCGAAGGCGATCAGGAACAGTGAATGATGAGTGCCGCTGAGAGGGTAGACACCGGCGATGGCTGCGCCGGACGAGATGATGAACGGAAGCAGCAGCAGCAGTCCGAGTTCCAGCCTTCTGACGCGGGTATTGCCGGTCTTCGGGTTTGCGGCCAGCGCCACGATGACCCCGCCGGCGAAGGCTGCGAGTCCGACGATCCCCAGTATTCCCGAGGAGAAGAAGTAGCCGAAGACCGCCGCGATCTGCCTGAGTGAGAAGGACAGGATGCCGTCCTGACCGAAGTGGAAATTCACAACACCGGGTCCTCCCAGGCCGCCAAATGGCTGCGGGTCAGTCAATGCTGAAGCGTGCACCAGGTACAGGAGGATGCCCAACAACAAGGGGACGACCTGACTTGCCGTCCAGGTGGCGGTCATGGCAACGGACTTGCGGTGCCGGATGATGCGGACCAGAGCGTAGATTCCGATGCCCAGGGCGAACCATGTAGCCGAGTAGTGAATCAGGACAGCAAGAAGCAGTGTGAAACCGAAAGCCGCCATCAGGCGCGGCGAGGTCTCATTCCAAGCGCGTTCGAGCAGGTAGAGCGCGGTGAATATCGTGAGAAGCAGGAGTGCATCCGGTCCTACCTGCGTTGACACCTGCAGCATCCTTGGGGCGAAAGCCAGCAGCAGGAGCCCGACCAGCGCCGCGGCCCTGCCGAAGGTGATGTTCAACCATCTGTGGGCTGCCCACAGTGCCGCTGTGCCGGCGATGACTGACGGCAGGCGCAGCAGGAAGTCGGAGTTGCCGAGCATGTGCCACCAGTAGAGGAACAGGTTGTATAGCGGGGGGTGGGGTCCGACGATGCCCTGCCGAAGGGCACTGGCAATGGACAGGTTCTTCGCAGCCACGAGCAGGAGTGCTTCTTCATGGTTCAGGAACGTTGTGGCGGCAATGACGAGTCTGAGCAGGAACGCAGACGCAATCACCAGTGATGCCAGCAGTCCGGTGTGGTCCTGCAGCCACTGTTCGATGCGCGTGCCCGCGGGAACCCCGGCAGGGACGTCGCAGCCGGCAGTCGGCCCCCGGGTTTGCGGTCCGGGTTGCAGGCTGTGCTCCGGGTGTGCGCTGTTCCGTTCGTGTTCAGGATAAGACACCACGGGATTATGCGGTGTGCCGTCAAACTGTCAAGAACCGGGATGGATTTCCAATCCGTTGCGGCGGGGTCGGCCCGGACCGGGATCGCGTCTGCCCGGGTGCGTTCTGCCGTCATTGACAATTTCGGGCAGAAGAGCATACTGGGCCATGCAAGTGCCGATGAGCGTCACCGTTCCGGCTGTCCGGGAATCGCCGGGCCGGCTGGCGTACGCTGCGGTCTTGGGTGGAACGTTCGTGCTTGGTTCGGTTTCGCTGATCTACCCGTTCTGCCGGGACCATGGCATCTACGGGTATCTTGCACACTTGGCGCTGCACGGCAGCACGATGTACGGGGATTTCCTGATGGGCATGCCGCCGCTGACCGTGCTGGTCCATGCGTTGGCGTTCGGCCTGTTCGGGCACACGATGACTGCGATTCGGATACTCGACCTGTTCTGGACAGCGGCTACCGCTTGGCTGCTGTTTCTTTTTGTGTTTCGTGCTATTGGGCGGCGCGGGCTGGCCGTGATGGCCGGGCTGATGTACGCATTCCTGTACTACCAGTTCGACTTCTGGAATACCGCCCAGGTCGATGGTTTCCTCAATCTCCCGGTGGTGGCAGCGTTCCTGCTGGTTCTGTGTGCTCTCCGGCAGGCGGCCGGGGCCCGTGAGGCGAGACTTCAGTGGCTCGCGGCCGGCGTTTTCGTCGGCATTGCCGTGTTCTTCAAGTACCCGGTGGGGTTGTTGTTTCCGGTTTTTGTTCTGGTCGCGCTGCTTAGACACCGGGAGTCAAGACGATGGGATTTCGCCGCGGCCAGCCGGGTAGCAGTCGGTTTTGTGGCGGTGACGGCCGTGGTTTTCCTGGTGCTGGTGTTTTCGGGAGTGCTCGCGGACTTCCTTGAGCCATGGGCGAAGGCCCGCATGGGCTACGCTCAGCTTGGCTACCAGCAGGAGGGCATCTTGGGACGGGTTGTGCATATGGTCGACAAGTACGTGCTTCAGCCGGACACGGGGCCGGGCGCGCTGCTCGGGACGCTCGGGTTTGTGTTCTCCATCTTCGCTTTTGCCAAGAGGAACCCGGATCGGGGCCCGGGTATCCGGATGCCGACTGCCTTGGTCTGGATGTGGCTGGGTTGTGCTGTTCTGTCGATCTTCGTGCAAGGCAAGTTCTTCTACTATCACTACCTGCCGTTGTTGCCGCCGCTGGCGATTCTCAGCGCACTTGCTCTCGCGGTGGTCTTCGAGCCGGTCCGGAATCGTCTGGAAAGGCACTGGCACCGGACAGCGTTGGTGGCGGCAGTCGGAGTCGGCTTGCTCGCGTGCAGTATCTACCCGGCGCGTTTCTACGATCTCGTGAACGTCGGCCTGTGTACCAGAAACATACGCAGCTACTGGGGCAGCGCCCGCCACATGACGCGGAATTTCTTCTTGGGCGAACAGATTCTTCTTGCCGACTACCTGCGGAAGGAAACAGCGTCGACCGACCGGGTTTTCATCTGGGGGGTTGACCCGCTCATCAACTTCCTCGCCCGACGAGGAACCGTTTCCCGGTTTGTCTACAACCATCCGCTGGTCGCGACTTGGTCCTGGAGTGGCCTGCGAGAAGAACTGATGCGGTCACTTCGGGCCGACCCCCCGGAGGTTTTCATCACCGAGCACGATGATGAGACGCCCTGGGTGATGGGCCACGATTTGGATTCGTATGAGGCATTGATGGAGTTCACGGAGCTACGCAGTTTCGTCGTTGACAACTACGAGCTTGAGGCTCGACTGGGACGTTTCGACGTGCTGCGTCGGGCGGACACGGAGCAACCGGCTCTGTCCGATCCGGCAGATGCGGAGTTGCTGTCTGCGGACCTGCGGGAAGCGCTGGACTACGCAGTCGGCCTTGAGCCGGAAGACTACCGGACCGTGTTCTGGCCGCAGGCGGAGATTCCCGAGGTACCTATGGCTTGGCAGCGCGAGCCGAGAACGTGGTCTGTCAGCTATCCCCTACTGAACCGTTTGCTTTGGCTGGAGGAGAGGGAATTCACTGAGTTCCTGCCCGCAGTGAGCATCTGGATAGCAGGCGATGAGCGTCCTTTCGCCTACCTCGAGCCGTTCGTCTTCCAGAACGACGGCGAGCACTTCGTTTCCGAGGACAACCGTTTCACCCTGCTGCACCGGTGCCACAACAAGCTGGTTCTGGTCTATTCGGTGCAGCCGGCGACCGGGGATGAGTTTCTCAAGGGAGAGCGCTGGCGATGACCGGCAGCAGCCTTCCGCCCGGTGATGGGTCCCGGATTCCGGGAGCCGGAGGTCCTTCTCAGTTGACCGGAAACTCGAACGGCAGGGCGCAGGTCATCCTGCTCGTAGTCGTACTGCTGATTGCTGTGGTTGCCTACGCCCGTTTCCTGCTGGCCATTTCCGACGGTCAGTACATGCCGGCCTGGTCAGATGAGATTGGCTACTACGTCAATGCGAAGTCATACGCCGAAACCGGAAGCCTGCACGGCGCCTTCCTGCTGGAAGAGAATGTCTCCCGAATCGGTGAGCATGGAGCTCACGGTTTCGCCTACAGCCTGTTCCACGGACTGATAGCCAAGGTGTTCGGGGTCCATGGTTTGACCATGATTCTGACCAATATCGCCTTTCTGGTATTGGGTTTGGTTCTGGTGTTTGTCCAGAAGTTCACACTGACACGGAAGTTCGTGATAGTCTCCTCGATCCTGCTGTACTTCATGGTTCCGATATGGCTGTTTGCCTATATGCAGGAGACCATCCACATGTTCCTCGGAGTCCTCGTGGGAGTCCTGCTGTATCGTATATATCGGTGCGAGGACGGCCGGTGCCGGAAAGCCCATATCGCCGTCTACCTGATCTGCGTCGCCGTTGCCATGCTGTTCAGACCTTCCTGGTCGATTGCGACCGCGGGTCTCATTCCCCTGGCGGAGAGCCGGGGCCGGAGGATCGTCTACATCATCGGTTCCCTCGTCGGTGTTTTTCTTTCGTTTGTCTATGCTTCGTTGTTCCTTGCGGCATACCCTTACGGGTTCATGGTCAAGGCGGCGGCGGTCCTGCAGGAAGGGCAGGTGTTCCGTTTCATCTGGCTGCTGCTCAGGAACTTCGGGGCCAACATCGCGAAGTTCTTTTTCGACGCGCCGTTCTGGCCGGCCCCGGGTGTCTCGGAAGCTGCGGTTGATGGTTCGCGGATTACCATCAGCTACTTCCTGTCGAAATACCTGCTGGTCGGGCTAAGTGCGTTCTGCCTGTGGGTTGGATTCAGGAAGAAGGACCGGTTTGCACTAGCCGCAGGGCTCGTTGCTTCGGTCACCATTCTGATGGTCCTAGTCTTCTACGACGCATTCGACTGGCGCGAGCACCGTTCTTTGGCTGCCATGTTCATGTTGCTGCTCATTCCGGCCGCGGCGTACCGTGGAATCGGAAGAGTAGTTCCGTTGCTGCTGTTGCTGCTCTTTCCGCAGGTTGTCAACTTCACGAGCAACTGCATCATTTCGGTACACCGCAGGGTCGCGGTCGAGTACGACAGGAATCCGGAGGTTGTGAGGGCGTTCGACAACTTGAGATGGCAGATTACGGAGAGCCGATTGACCACTGTCCTCTACTCCAGGGATTTCTGGCAGATGGCTGGCATCAACCACTTGGCGATGCCGCTCACGAACGCAGGAGGCTATCCGATTCGATACACTGTCAACCTGCGTGGAGGTCCTGATCTGGCGATGAAGAAGCCCGGCTTTGTGGACTACATTCTTGTTCCCGAGACCGTGCAGGATCCGGATGGCGAGGCCAGGTTCAACCTCAGGTTGATCAAAGTTGAATAGCTCGCCGGACCGTCGAACTACCGTCCATCCCGGCGATTCTCTCCGCGCCGGGGGAAATGACGGCGGGTCCGGTACGTCTCTTCCCGGACGTGGGAAGGGGCGATTCGGGGTTGTCTGGCAGGTTGCTCGAGTCGCGGTGGCGCTGGGGTTGGTTACGGTTCTTGTTCTGCGCGCCGGCGTCCGAGACGCCTTCGACATGGCACGTAGCGCCCGGCCGCTGCTGCTTGTCCTTGCAGCGGCGCTGCTTCTCGTCATGCTGGTCATCGGGGCCGTACGATGGGGGATACTGCTCAGGGCGAGAGGGCTTCGGTTCGGTGCCGGATTCCTGTTCAGGGTGAGTCTCGCTTCAGTGGCAGTGAACTGCGTATTGCCGACGGCCCTGGGCGGCGACGTACTGCGGATGCTCTATACCTCGCGGCCGGGTCGCGCGGCGGAGGCCATTTCCATTGTGTTTGTCGACCGGGCACTCGGCCTGGTCGGATTGCTGGTCATGTCGCTGGTTGCTTCGCTGGTACTGCTGGTGCAGAGCGGAACGGCCGGGCTGTTTCTTTTCAATCTTGCGGCCCTGGCGGCACTCGCGGTTTTCTTCGCGACGGTCTTTCTCGACGTCGCGCACCGGATGCTGACAAGAGTGCTGGGCAGGATTACGATTTTGCATCTGGGCGAGAAAGCCATCCGGGTTGTCGACGGCATCCGTTCGTTCCGCGGCGCGGGCGGGACGCTCGGCTGGGCGTTCCTCCTGTCGTTTCTGCTCTGGATTGCGCAGTGTCTTGTCTGGTACTCGCTCGGTCTGGCGGTGGGTGCCGGCACATCCCTGGTCTACTACCTCCTTTACGTGCCCGTGCTGGCGATAGTGACGATGCTGCCGATTTCGATCGGGGGAGTGGGAGTCCGCGAGAACGGATTCGCCATCCTCATGCAGCGGGCGGGGATGCCGGAAACCCAGGCGATTACTATCGCGCTCTTCTTCCTGATGCTGATATATCTCTTTGCGCTCGTGGGCGGGGCGATGCTCATCTGGCTGCGCCGGGAGAGCCCTCCAGCAGATAGCCAGTCCGCCACCGAAGTTGACCCCGACTGAGTTCCGTTCCTTGTCTCTCCGGTTCTCTGCAGGCTGAACGAAGGCCGCGCGGCAAGTCCTGGTTCACGTTCGCCGGTTGCGAATGGAATCCGGCTGCTGAGGATCATACCATATAGGATAGTCGCGCCGAGGCGCGCGGTAGCCATCAGCAGCAGAGGCTGGTGCTGGTGAAGCAGCCTTGCTGACAAGTGAGCCGAGCAGCCTGTCCGCCGTGCCACGTACAGGCAGGTGTGCAGGCCAGGCGACAGTGCGGGCGGCGGCATGGGCGTGGTTCTGCGCCGGGTTGGGGACGACAGTCGGAACTCAAGCGCCTGCCGCCAACTGCATCCTGTCCGGACCTGCGGGCGACTGTGGGTCACGACCTCTTGGCGACAGTATCCTCGGTAGTCTGTTCGAGACTGCCGGCGATTCTGTCTGTGAGCTTCCGTTTGGTGTTGTGTGCGGTTCTGGGTGCGAGTTTCCGTTCGGCAGTTCGTGCAAGTCTCTGTGCAAGCTTGCGTTCCGTTGTCTGTGCGAGATTCGGTGCGGCACTGCCGGCGAATCTGTGTGCGGATTGGGGTGCCTCCCCCGGGGCTATCCCCCGGACGGGGCGAAATGCGGATCTCGGGTGTTGTGTTCAGCCGGTTTGGCGTGTTACGTCTTGCAGCAACGAAGGAGCAAGGGCCATGCCGGTCTCGTCTGGCTTGACACCGGAGGCATTTGTTCTAATCTGTGCGCGCATGATTGCGTCGCAGCCAACCGGTTCTTCTGTATGTCTGATTGACTTGGGAGTTGCCGGCAGGCGATGTCACTGATCCAACTTCTGATAATCATCGGGCTGTGTGTGGCGGCCGGCGGAGTTGCCGCGGTGGTCTTCTTTTTCGTCGGTCGGGCTGCCGGCCGCCGGAGTTCGTACCGGTTGGAGGAGAGACTGGTCAGGCTGGAGAGAGGTTCCTGCCATGATGTGCTCGATCGGCTTCGGGATATGCGCGTCGAAGTCGGCTTCGTCTATCTCGATGGCCTTCCTTTCACGGACGACCGGGCAATAGCGAAGTCGTTTGATGCCGGGGTGCGCAGTGCGGTCCGGCATGACTGGGCGGGCGCCCTGGGCTACTGGACTGAGGCACGCCGGCAGGCCGAGGGCAGCGAGGCCGCGGCACTGGGGTTCCTCTGTGGTTGCTGCTATCTGCTGGGAGGACGCGATGAGGCGCGCGGAGTTCTCTCAGCGGCTCTCCGCCAAGCACAGGGTCTGCGTGACCGAGCAGGTATGGCTGCGTGCCGGTACGTGCTCGGAGTTCTAGAGAAACGCGAGGATAACCGGGCCGAAGCCTTGGCTCAGTTCGGTCGCAGCGCCGAACTCTGGCAAGGCCTGAAGGACTTGCGCGAAGAGGCGCGTTCGCTCGTGCGGCTGGCCGAGATCTCGGCGCAGCAGGGCGATGACACTCGTGCCCTGGAATGCCGTCGTGGTGCTTTGCGTCTGCTTGAGCGGGTGGGCGACACCGCGGCCGCGGCTGCGCAATATGGCGCAGTCGGCAGGATTCTTGCGGACCGGGGCGAGATCGACAAGGCGCGGGCGGCGCACGAGGATGGATTGCATCTGGCCAAGCAGTCGCGGGACCGGATGGCTGAGGCAGAGCGGCTCGTATCCATCGGCGAAATCCACCTTGTGCAGGGCAACAGCAAGCGGGCATTGGATGTGCTCGAAAGGGCGCTACGGAGCTACCGGGAGGCGCGGCATGCGAAAGGTCACATGGGTGTGCTCCTCCAGCTTGCACGCGCACACCGCAAGCTGGGCGAGCTCGACGTGGCCCAGGAGTATTTCGAGGACTGCCTAACACAGGCCCGTCGTACCGGAGACCGGCTTTTCCAGGCGCGCAGCCTGGAGGGGATTGCCGAGGGTTGCATTCTGCACGGAGCCTATGACCGCGCACTCGAACTGCTGAAGGAGGCGGTGGAGATCGACCGGGCGCAGAACAGTGATGCGGATCTGAGTGGCCATCTTGCGGCAACCGGGAGGATACTGGTGATGCGCGAGGAGTTCGAGCAGGCGGCGGACCTGCTGCAGGAAGCGCTGGGAATCGCCTGCCGGACAGCCGACAGGAATGGAGAGATGCTTCGAGCCCTGGAACTCGCCCGGGCGTTCCGCGGGACAGGCAGGCCAGCCGAGGCGCTGGAGTTGGTCGAGAAGAGCGCGCTGCTTGCCGGAGAATCGGGCGACCGTGCAATGCAGGCAGAGGTGCATTCCGAGCGCGGTCTGATTCACCTGACCATGGGAGAGCCACAGCGGGCTTCTGCCGAACTGGAGGCGGCGGTTGGTCTGCAGCGTGAACTCGGGCGCAGGCGTGAGCTCGGCCGTGACCTTGTGAATTTCGGCCTGGCAATCGAAACTCAGGGTGACGCGGAAGGTGCCATGCGGCGTTTCCAGGACGGTATGGACCAGTTGCACGACGTCGGCACCAGATCGGAGCAGTCCTGGGCTATGTGTACTATCGGCGCTGCACACCAGAAGCGCGGCGACCTGCGGCGGGCGTACGAAAGCCTGACGATGGCGTTGACTCTGGCTCAGCAGGCCGGGAACGCACGCCGGGAAGCAGTCTGTGCGTTGGACCTGGGGCGTCTGAGCGTGGCTACCGGGAAGAACGAGGAGGCCCGGAGAATGTTCACCCAGGCCATCCGTATCTACAATAAGCTTGGCGTTGAAGCCGAAGCGAACAGGGCGAAGGAAGAGCTGGGACGACTTCCGGATTCCGGGGCCGGCGTGCAGTTCCTCGACAGCGAGCCCTGAACTCGCCTTGGGTCGGTTGACTTGGAGATGAGTCGGACTAGAATTGCAGCAGCTTGGGGGCGATTAGCTCAGTTGGTTAGAGCGCTGGTCTCACATACCAGAGGTCACAAGTTCAATTCTTGTATCGCCCATTTCTCCCGGTTGATTCGCTAGCGTCGTCTGCCCTTTCCCCCTTTTTTTCTGACCGGTACGGTCTTCTTGCCGTCCCAGCGCAGTTCCAATTGTCTTCGATAGCGCCGGCGCTGGAGGCCGCTGAACCCGAGTTTGTCGCAGGCCCACTCGAAGGTCATGCCTCGGGCAGTCAGTCTGCGCAACGCGTCCAGACGACGCAGGCGCTGGATACGTCCGGCCGGTTCGAGCTTGGGCTTCACCTGCCGGATGGCTTCCCGGACGTGGTAGTCGCTGACGTTGAAGTGCCGTCCGATTCCGGCCAGCGATTCTCCCTGGTCATGGAGCTTCGCCATTTCCCGACAGGTCTTGCGGGAGACAGTCCGGTGCCAGGCGCGCACGCGGCGGCCGGGTTTGATTTGCATTCGCGGGACGAGTTGGCGGATGCGTTCCCGTGAGCAACCGACGGCGCGGGCGAGTTCGGCCTGTGTCATTTGCCCGGCTTTCTTGCCGAGTTTGTTGATGTTCTCCAGAGCGGTCAACTGCTTGTTCTTCATTTCTCCTGCCATGTTTGGGGTTGCCTAGAGTTCTTCATTTGCCCGCTGCAGCAACGAGCTTGATGGTTGCTACCGAGACGGCCAGCAGAACCAGCCTGGTCATTCCGTCAGTCTAGTGCCGGATTACCAGTTTCCTGACTACTGTCCACCCGGCGGTGTCGCTCAGCACCGCGAAGTAGAGGCCGTCAGGCAGGGGGTTGCCATCGCGGTCAGCACCGTTCCAGGTGACGGTGTGGCGGGTTGCGGGTAGTTCGCCGGAGTAGACGCTGGCCCGGTGCGAGCCGGTCAGGTCGTAGACGTTGAGTTGAATTTGTCTCGGTAGTGAGGTTTCGATTGAGAACCGCGTTCGACCGGAGGCCGGATTCGGTTCGATTGCCAGGTTCGTACCGGCCCCGGGTGATGTCGGTCGTCGTTCGGTGACGCCCGGTCCGCCTTCGACGTATTCTACGTCATCGACGTAGACGATGCCGCCGGGCTGGCTACCGGTGAAACCGTACACCCGGAGTGTCACGCGCGCAAAGGCGGCCGCTGCCGGCGAGGTGTGCGTCTTGACTACCTGCTGCCAGGTGTGGATTGCGGAGTCGGTGTAGGCGGTGCCGGAATGGCTGATGTAGACTGTGTCTGCGTCGAAATAGCTGATGCCGAGTCCGCCGTTCGTGTTCTCATCGTCGTCGTAGAACCAGACTGTCAGTGTGTGTTCCTGGACGCTGGCAATCGGGATGTATTCCTGCTTGATGCCCTTGTTGTCGCCGGGGCCTTCCACCAGCCGGGTGATCTTTGCCGAGTAGGGTGGAGAGTGGACCGGGTTGGTGTTCCGGTTAACCAAGGCTCTGAGGGTGTCTTCGACGACCCAGCCGGTCGGCTGAGTCGGGTCGTCCCAGTCCGAGAGGTCCCCGTTTTCGAGCAGATTGGCGGTGGCGGCCGACGTCATCAGGGCCAGGAATACCACCAGACTCCAGAACCGCATCGTATCCTCCTTCTTGGTTGTTCCGGCCGGCATGCCGTCCTTACTCACCCGCGGTGATCTTGACTATGCGCAGACGGGTCAGAGCTTGACGATGGCCCCTCTTGCGCCGGTACTTCTCCCGGCGGCGGAATTTGAAGACTGTTATCTTGGTTGCACGTGGGTGGTCGACTACTTCGGCTTCGATGTGACTGTTGGCAACAGTCGGATGACCGGCCAGGGCTTTGTCGCCGGTGCGCAGGAAGAGGATATCCTCCAAGGTTATGGTCTCGCCCGGTTCGGCCGTGAGGCGCGGGACCGTCACGGTGTCACCTTCCTTGACCAGATACTGAAAACCGGCGATTCTCGCAACAGCGTACATTGTCATCCTCCCAAGGGTCCGGGTTCAATCGGGCCGGGTTCAACAGGGGCTGGCTGGGTTGGGGCAGGCCGCCGGGCCGGGGCCGCTCCACGGGCTTTCTGTGCAGAGAGCAGCACGAGTCCGAGCGAAGTCAGCATGAAAACTACTGCCAGGCCGGTGGTTACCTTCGTCATGAACGGGGCTGCGCCGCCGCCGCCGAATACGGACTCACCGCCACCCATTATCGAGGCCATGCCGCCTTTCTGAGGCTGCTGCATCAGGACAGCGAGAATCAGGACTACCGATACGAGCAGGTGTATGAATATCAGGACGCCATACATTGACTAGTCTCCTTTATCCGGCAAGATTAGCCTAACTGGAAACAAAGTCAAGGAAGAAAGGAAGTCGATGGCCCATCATGTTGACCCGGAAAGGTACGCCACTCCGTCAGATATCGGGCGAAAAACGCGGCAGTGGCTGGCAGAGATAGTGGAACTCAATCGACCGGTAGTACTGGGAAGGGACAGGTCAGCGCTACTGGTGATTGACATGTAGCGGTTCTTCTTCGAGCCGCCTGACGTGGCTCCGGTCCGGGTGGGCGATACTCTCATTTCCAATGTCAAGCGGGTTGTCGGTGCGTTCCGTGGAGCCGGCAGGCCGGTGATCTTCACGCGTCATGCTCATAAGGACCGGTCTGACGCCGGGATGCTGGGCCAGTGGTGGGGCGATTTCATCCGGGACGGGACCCGGGAGAGCGAATTGGTACCGGAACTGGTCCCGCGCGCGGACGAACCGGTCCTGGTCAAGCGGCGCTACTCGGCGTTTGCCGGCACGGAGTTGGAGACGGTACTGCGTCGGCAGCGCATCAAGGACCTGGTGATTACCGGCGTGATGACGAACCTGTGCTGCGAGACCACGGCCCGGGATGCATTTGTGCGTGACTTCCGGGTGTTCTTCCCGGCCGACGGCACCGCGGCCCCGACCGAAGCGATGCATCGGGCCAGCCTGCTGAATCTGGCCTACGGGTTTGCCCGGATAGCCTCAGCGGCCGAAGTCGAGGAGGCGCTGAGCGTCGGAGTGCGCGAGTAGCGAAATCCAGTGAATCCTTCGGCACCGAGCTGTAGTCAAAGTTATCAGTAGGAGTTACTATTACTGATTCTATCAATACCGGGCAGAAGCCGTGTAGTATCCGGATGACCACTCAGCGGAAGTTGATTCTGGAGGAGTTGCGCCGGGTACGCAGCCATCCGACCGCAGACCAGGTGTATGAACTGGTCCGGCGACGGCTGCCAAAGATAAGCCTCGGCACCGTGTACCGCAATCTCGACCTTCTGGCCCAGGCCGGGGACGTACTGAGAATCGGCGGCGAGATGACCCAGATGCGGTTTGACGGGCGGACCTGTCCTCATTACCATATCCGCTGTACTCAGTGCGGTCGGGTGGATGACATCGAGGCCGGGCCGGTCCTGGGCATTGAGGATGCCGTGAGAAGCAAGACCGACTACCAGTTGACCGGGCACACGATTGAGTTCCAGGGGGTGTGCCCGGCGTGCCGTAAGGAGATGGGCCGCAGCAGACGTAGGGCGGCCAGGAAATGAACCTAGACAGGAGGAACCAGCCATGGACCTGAGAGGAAGCAAGACCGAAAAGAATCTGCTGACCGCGTTTGCCGGCGAGTCACAGGCAAGGAACCGGTACACCTATTTCGCAAGCAAGGCCCGAAAAGAAGGGTTTGTCCAGATCTCGGCTGTCTTTGAGGAGACGGCGAACCAGGAGAAGGAACACGCCAAGCGGCTGTTCAAGTTCATGGAAGGCGGTGACGTTGAGGTTCAGGCCGCGTTTCCTGCCGGTGTCATCGGCACTACCGAGGAGAACCTGGCCGCGGCGGCCGGGGGCGAGCATTTCGAGTGGACCAAGATGTATCCCGGGTTTGCCAGGACCGCTGAGGAAGAAGGTTTCTCCGAGATTGCTGCAGTGTTCCGGGCGATTGCGGTGGCCGAGAAGCAGCACGAGAAACGGTACGTTGAACTGCGCAAGAATATCGCCGAAGGCAAGGTGTTCAAGCGGGACAAGCCGGTTGTCTGGCGGTGCCGGAACTGCGGATACCTGCACGAAGGAACCGAAGCGCCGAACATGTGCCCGGCCTGTGCCCACCCGCAGTCCCATTTCGAGCTGCTGGGCGAGAACTGGTAGGGCCGGTTCAAGGGTCGTCCCTGCCGTGGTAGCTACTCGGTTGACTGGTGAAGAAAGCGAGGTGAAATGATGGCAAGGAAGCTGGAAGTATACAAGTGCCAGGTGTGCGGAAACATCGTCGAAGTGCTGCACAGCGGTGCGGGTTCGCTGGTCTGCTGCGGCAAGCCGATGAGACTCCAGGACGAGAATACGACCGATGCGGCCCAGGAGAAGCACGTGCCGGTGATTGAGAAGACCGGCGATGGCTACAAGGTCAAGGTCGGCAGCGCCGCGCACCCGATGGAAGACAGGCACTACATAGAATGGATCGAACTGCTGGCGGACGGCAAGGCGTACCACCAGTTCCTGAATCCGGGCGAAGCACCGGAGGCGGAGTTCCACGTCGATGCAGAGAAAGTGAGCGCGCGCGAGTACTGCAATGTCCACGGGCTGTGGAAAGCGCAGGTAGAGAAAGAGTGACGGCAATGCAGTTCAAAGCGGTCAAGCTGAGCAATCGCGTCTACTGGGTTGGAGCGATTGACTGGGGAATCAGGGATTTCCACGGGTATTCTACCAGGCGTGGCACGACGTACAACGCGTATCTTGTCATCGGTGAGAAGGTCGCGCTGATCGATACGGTGAAGGCACCCTTCCGGGATGAACTGCTGGCCCGGATAAGGTCGGTCGTTGACCCGGAGAAGATCGACTACGTCGTGTCGAACCACTCGGAGATGGACCACACCGGTTGCCTGCCCGATGTGCTGGCGACAGTGAAGCCCGAACGCGTGTTTGCCTCAAAGATGGGGGTGAAAGCAATCGGCCGGCACTTCCCTGAGTTGGACGGCATCGAGGCGGTCGAGAGCGGCAATACGCTGAGCCTCGGGAACCTGACCCTGAACTTCCTTGAGACCCGGATGCTGCACTGGCCGGACAGCATGGTCAGCTACCTGGTCGAGGAGAAGCTGCTTTTCTCCCAGGACGGGTTCGGGATGCACCTGGCTTCAAGCGAGCGGTTTGCGGATGAAATCGACCCGGGCGTCCTGAGCGAGGAAGCGGCCAGGTACTTCGCCAATATCCTGCTACCGTTTTCCGGGTTGGTTACGAAGCTGCTTGCGACCGTGAAGGAACTCGGCATCGATGTCCGGGTCCTGGCGCCGGACCACGGTCCGGTCTGGCGCAAAGGGTCTGATATTCTTTCCTGGTACGGGAAATGGGCGGAGCAGAAGCCGACGATGAAAGCGGTGGTTGCATTCGGCACCATGTGGCACAGCACCGAACTGATGGCCCGGGCGATATGCGACGGCCTGACTGCGGGTGGGGCCCGGGTCAAGGTGATGGGCCTGGATTCCTCGCACCGGAGTGACGTGGTGACCGAGCTGCTCGACGCGGGCGGTCTCCTGGTCGGGTCCCCGACGCTGAACAACAACATGCTCCCGGCCGTGGCCGACCTGCTTTGCTATGTCCGGGGTCTGAAGCCGCAGAACCTGGTGGGACAGGCGTTTGGCTCCTTCGGGTGGAGCGGCGAGTCGGTGAGCCAGGTTGCCCGGGAACTGGAGAAGATGGAAGTGGAGCTGGTCGGCAACCCGGTCAGGGTCAACTACGTACCGGACGCAGCGGCGCTCGGGCAGTGCCGGGAACTGGGTGAGCAGGTTGCGGCAAGAATGAAGGAGAAGACAGGATGAGCGAGAAAAATACGTCTGGAATCGACCTGACCGCACTCCGGTCATTGACCTACGGCCTGCATGTGGTTACGGCCCGGGACGGAGACAGGCGCAACGGAGCACTGGTCAATACCGTGATTCAGGTTGCCGAGGAACCGGATGTTGCCCTGGTTCTCAGCCTGAACAAGAAGAACCTGACCCACGACATGATCGTCAAGACCCGGAAGTTCGCGGTCCAGGTGCTGGAGAAGGACACGCCGCTGGAGTTCCTTGGTATCTGGGGGTTCCGAAGCGGCCGGGATTTCGACAAGTTTCGGGGCGTGAAGCACCGGGACGGTGTGACCGGATGCCCGGTCGTGCTTGAGCACGCTCTGGTTTCGTTTGAAGCCGAGGTAATCGGGACGGTCGACTGCGGCGGACACACGTTGTTCATCGGTCGCGTGGTCAAAGCGGAGAAGCTGATGAAGGGCGAACCGCTGACTTATGCTTACTACCACCAGGTCAAACGCGGGAAGACCGGCAAGAACGCACCCGGGTATAAGGCCAGTATTGCGGAAGATACCGGGAGTTCTGAGAAAGGAGATGAAGAGATGGGGAAGTACGTCTGTTCGGTCTGCGGGTACGTCTACGATCCGGACAAGGGCGACCCGGACAATGGTGTAGACCCGGGCACGCCGTTCAGCGGTCTACCCGACGATTGGGTCTGTCCGGTGTGCGGGGTCGGCAAGGACCAGTTCGAGGTCCAGTAATAGAAGGCAGAGAACCGCCAGGGCCGTCGAGGGTTGCAGACCTGAGGCGGCTTCTGCTTCGTTGTCCGGTCCGCGTCTGTCAGCGCCGGTCCGCTGGCTGGCTATTGGGCTTTGCGGGTGGCCCGGCGTTTGACGTACCGGGGCGGGGCCGAGTCCTTTATTACCTCGGGCGTAATGATGCACTCGACGACGTTCTTCATCGACGGCAGCTCGAACATGATGTCGAGCATTGCTTTTTCCATGACCGATTTCAGTCCCCGGGCACCGGTCTTGCGTTTGAGGGCCAGTTCGGCGACAAGGTCAAGCGCCTGTGGGTTCACAGTCAGCTTCACACCCTCCAGTTCGAAGTAGTAGGCGAACTGCTTGAGCAGTGCGTTTCTCGGCCGGGTCAGGATTTCGACCAGCGTTTCTTTCGAGAGGCTGTGGAGCGAAGTGATGACCGGGACCCGACCCGCGAACTCGGGTATCAGCCCGTAGTGAATCAGGTCGTCCGGCTCGACCAGGGGCAGCAGTTGGTCGAGGTCGCGATTGGCCCGGGTCTTGATAGCGGCTTTGAACCCGAGTGCGGAGGAATGGACCCGGCGTTCGACGAGCTTCTCCAGCCCGTTGAAGCTTCCACCGCAGATGAAGAGGATGTGGCGGGTGTTGATTCTGATGTACTGCTGTTCGGGGTGCTTCCTGCCGCCCTGGGGCGGGACATTGGCAATTGTGCCTTCGAGAATTTTGAGCAGCGCCTGCTGGACCCCTTCGCCGGAGACGTCGCGGGTGATTGACGGCGAGTCGGCTTTGCGGCAGATCTTGTCGATTTCATCCAGGTAGATGATGCCGACTTCGGCCATCGGCACTTTGAAGTTGGCGGCCTGGAGCAGGCGGAGCAGGATATTCTCGACGTCTTCGCCGACGTACCCGGCTTCGGTCAGCGGCGTGGCATCCGATATCGAGAACGGCACGTGCAGGAAGCGGGCCAGGGTTTCGGCAATCAGGGTCTTGCCGACGCCGGTCGGGCCGATCAGCAGGATGTTGCTCTTTTCGAGTTCAGGGCCGTCCTTCCGGGCGGCAATCCGTTTGTAGTGGTTGTAGACCGCGACCGAGATTACCCGTTTGGCGTGGTCCTGGCCGATGACGAACTCGTCGAGATGGGCTTTGATTGCCGCCGGGGAAGGGACGTTGCGCGGAACCGCAAGGTCAACGTCGCGGCCACTGTCATCGTACAGGCTGATGGCCAGCTTGGCGCAGTTCTCGCAGATCCGGGCCCGCTTTCCCTGGACCAGCTTGCGGGTTTCGGACGCCTCGCCGCCGCAGAAGGAGCAGATTGCTTTCCGTGGCGACCGACGGGTCGGGGGTTTCCGGCTCATGTGCGCTTGGCGATGACTTCGTCGATGAGACCGTACGCCTTCGCTTCTTCCGCAGACATGAAGAAGTTGCGGTCCGAATCCTTGTCAATCCGCTTGGCGGTCTGGCCGGTGTGTCGGGCCATTATGTCGGACAACTGCTTCTTGAGCTTGATGATTTCCCGGGCGTGGATTTCGATGTCGGTTGCCTGGCCGCCGAGGCCGTAGGCCGAAGGCTGGTGAATCATCACCCGGGCGCGGGGCAGGGCGAATCGCTTGCCCGGCTCGCCCGCGGCGAGCAGCAGCGCCGCGATCGACGCGGCCATGCCGACGCAGGTCGTGGCGACCTTGGCTTTGATGTACTGCATCGTATCGTAGATTGCGAGCCCGGACGAAACCACGCCGCCCGGCGAGTTGATGTACAGATTGATGTTCTTGTCCGAATCCTCGGCTTCGAGGAACAGCAACTGGGCAACCACCAGGTTGGCCACCGTATCGTCGATCGGCGAGCCGAGGAAAATAATCCGTTCCTTGAGCAGGCGCGAGTAGATATCATACGCCCGGTCGCCGCGGCCGGTCTGTTCGATAACCATCGGAATCATCATGTCAATCTCCTTGCTAGCTGATTTCCGCGTTCTTGAGGATGAACTTGAGCACTTTGTCCCGCAGCATCCGGCTGCGCGACGACGGGTTGTCCAGGAGCGGAGCTACTTCCTCGACCGAACGTCCGGTGCCCCTGACGAGTTCCTCGATCTGCCGTTGGACTTCGTCTTCGGTCACTTCGATACTTTCATTGTCGGCAATCCGGGCGGCGATGATATCGAACTTCGCCCATCTCACGGCAATCGGGGTGAGGCGTTTCGTCGTATCCTCGTCCGCCGGCAGCCGGTACTCCTCACGCATCCGCTCGAAGTTGACCCGGACCCAGGTGTCGGGAGGCTCGAAATCGTGCTCCCTGGTCAGGTAGTCGAATATCTGGTTCTTCAGTCCGTTCTCCACCAGCCGGACCCGGTCCGACATTATCTGCTCGTTGATCTCCTTGCGCAGGGCGTCGAGGTCGTCGAATCCCAGGTCTTGGGCGAATTCCTCGTCCACTTCGGGCAGGAGTTTCTCCTTGACCTCGCGTACCACGAAGCGGTAGGTGCCTGCCTTCCCGGCCAGGGCTTTCTCCGGGTGGTCGGCGGGCATCTCGACTTCCACCGTCAGGTCGTCGTCGGCCTTGACCCCGACCAGCGCCTTGTTGACGGCCTCGAAGCTCATCTTGTCGCCGACCTCAATCATCACGTTCGTCTTCCTGTCGCCGACCGGCTTGTCGCCGTCGGACAGTTGGTAGTCGACGACCACGAAGTCGCCCTGCTTCGACTCGCGGGAGACGGCCTTGAACGTCGCGCATTTCTCCTGCAGGCCCAGAAGCCGCTTCTCGAACTCCTGGTCGAATCCCTTCGGCTCTTCTTTCTTCAGCTTCAGGCTGCTGTAGTCCTTGAGCTCGAATTCGGGGAAGACCTCAACGCTCAGCTTGAACGTGATTGTCTTGTCCGGCTTGATCTCCAGGTCGGTCAGTCGCGGCCGGGCGGCCGGTTTGAACTTCTGTTTCTCCAGCACTTCGGTTATCGCCGACTCGACAAGCTCTTCGACCGCCGCGGACTCGAGTGGCTCGCTGAACCGCCGGACCAGGACTGCGTGCGGCACTTTGCCTTTGCGAAACCCATCGACTTCGGCTTTGTCCTGATACTCTTCGAGCAGTTCGCTGACGCGCGACTTCAGCTTCTCAGGCTCGATTACGACGTCGATTTCGCGCAGCCAGCTCTTGGGTGTACTGACCTTGGTTTCCAAACGCAACTCCTTCAGTCATGATATTCCATTCAGTTGGCGGATGCGAGGAGGGGGAGTTGAACCCCCATCCCTTTCGGGACTGGATCCTAAATCCAGCGCGTCTGCCAGTTCCGCCATCCTCGCGCCGGGGGTCAGTATAGACGGAGCAGGGAAAGTGTCAACGGGGGAAGGACATGAAGGCGGAGGCGGGCCGGAATAGACCACAGATGAACACGGGAGGAGAAGTCAGAGTGCAGAAGGCAGAACCGCAGACAGGAGATAACCGCCAAGGCCGCCAAGTACGCCAAGAGAGGAGTTGTCATTGCGAGCGGAGCGCGGCAATCTTCCCTCCTTCAATCTGCAATCCGAAATCTCAAATCGCCCTTGAACCCTTGGACCCTAGAACCCTGGAGTCCTTGGACCTTTTCCTCTTGTCATTCGACACTCGGCATTCGGAATTGTGCTAACCGCCAAGTGCGCCAAGGCTGAGGACCGGAGCGGAGAGGAATCTTACCACAAAGGCACGAAGAACACGAAGTCAGGTAGCCGGAGCGGAAGGAATAAACACCAAGTGCACCAAGGACACCAAGAGAAAGAAACCACGGATGAACACAGATGAGAACCGGAAGTCCGAATTCGGCATTCGCAATTCGGCATTCGGCATTCCCTGATAGTCTGCAATCACCAATCTGGAATCCACTATCCCTCGATGCGTAGCCTCACCTTGGAGGGGAGAACCCTTGGACCCTGGACCCCTTCCTGTCTTCAGCGTTCAGCGGTGGGCGCTTGGGCTCGGATAGAGTGTTGCGTCACTGACCTCCCGATGCCAATAGTCTCTCGTTATGTCCCCGGAACTCCGAATTCCTGTCCCCGGAATTCCCTTGACAGTCCATGCCGTACCGGTAGTCTCGGGGGCAACGGTGAATGGTCTAGCGCCCGACTCGGTCAAACGGCTGGTCGAGACCTTCGACCGCAACCTCGCATCCTACCATACCCCGGCTTGCAGCGAGACCCAACTCCGCCGCGACTACCTCGACCCGTTCTTCGATGTCCTCGGCTGGGACGTCGCCAACTGGAGTCGAAGTGCAGTACAGCCACGCACCGTCCCTGCAACACCCGTGTACCGGGGTAGCTTTCTTTCGAAGAATGCCTAAGCTCCACACGACCGAGTCTGCCGCTGCCTTCCTGGGTGTGACGCCAGCGAGAGTGAGGCAGTTGATATCGGGGCAGAGGCTCAAGTCAGAGAAGCACGGCAGGGATCACCTCATTCGGGATGCCGACCTGAGGGACTTTGCGGCGAGTCCGAGGCGGCCGGGCCGGCCGGCAAGAAAAGGCTTGCGCAAGCGTTAGGATTGGGTATAGTGGGCGTATGAGAGCCAAACGCAAGTCGCCCGCAGGAAGGGCAACAACCGAGCTTGTTCTCTCCGCTCACCTGGGAGACAACGCAGACGTCTTTCCGGACGTGCTGAGGCTTCACGTGCCGCGCGGATCGAAGGTGGCCGACGTGACCTATGGCAAGGGCGTATTCTGGAAAAGCATCTCACCCGAGGAATACCGGGTGCTGCCGACTGACCTGAAGACAGGTGTTGACTGCCGCAGTCTGCCCTACGCGCGGGGGACGATAGACTGCGTTGTCCTGGACCCGCCGTACATGGAAGGCCTCTACCGGAGCGACGACTCACTGGCCGGGAATGGGACCCACTCGTCATTCCGCGACCACTACTCGAACGGGGACCGTCCGGCCGACCTGAAGAGCAAGTGGCACAACGCTGTGCTTGAGCTGTACGTCCAGGCTGCCGCCGAGGCGAAGCGGGTGCTGAAGCCCGACGGAGTGCTGATTGTCAAGTGCCAGGATGAGGTCAGCGCTGGCGTACAGCGCATGACACACGTAGAGATAATCATGAATCTTCTGCGACTCGGGTACTACGCCAAGGACATCTTCGTAATGGTCCGGCGCAACAGGCCGGGGGTGACGCGCATAGTGAAGCAGCTACATGCCAGGAAGAACCACTCCTACTTCTTGGTGTTTCAGCTTGGGGCGACGAAGTCGAAACTCAGTTCGGTCAAGATCATGCACGACCTGATAGACGGTCGAGAAGGGGAATTGGACTTTGAAGGTACGGAGGCGTCAGCGGCAGGGTCACGGGCATCAGTGTCGCCAGAAGCTGCCGGCGAATCGCAGGAGAGTAGTTCCGATAGCTACTGCGTGGCAGATCGGAGTTCAAGGCGAAAGCGAACCGCCACTTCTCCTCGAAGGCGAAGAGGTTGACGGCAATGATGTCAAACTCTCCGACTTTCAGGCACGTCGTGACGACCTTCCTTCCGCCGCGCAGGGCGACCTCCCGGCGGTCGCTCGCATCACACTGGTACTTTCCTGTGTAGCCAGTCTTGGTTTTCCTGATGCTGTTGGTCTGCAGTGACTTGCATTCAACCGAGAACTCGCGGCCCCGGTACGCGAAGGTCAGGTCGTTCTTGCGGCTGCGGTCGTGGTCGTCGGCCTTGTGGACGCCTTCGAATGCCGGGTCAGAGAAGTGCATCTTGCGCAGCTTGTACTCAGCGACATATCCCAGCATGAGCCCGCGCATGCTCGGGTTCCGCTCGACGATCTCGGTGAGTTCCCGTTCGGTCAGCCCCCACCGCTTGAGGATGCTCTTGCGCTGCCTTGGTGACATGGTTTTCACTCCATTTCATTGGCCTGCGACGTTGATGCACGGCAAGCATATGCGCACTCGGGGGCATGGTCAACGGCGGCACCGCTGGTCCGGGGAAAACCCTGGACACTTCCCCCTTTACGCACTTCCGATTCCGGTTGAGTCCTATCCATCCAAACCCGTCTGTCCGTCTTTCCTGTCAATCCTCATGGCGGCGGGCGTTGCGGATTTGAGATTGTGGATTGATGATTGCGGATTGCTGTTTTCGCGTCCGGGTGTCACTGGTTCCATTGACAGGAAGATAGAACGAATCCGGTCCGATGTCAAGTCAGTGCGCGCACCAGCGTCAGCGTCGCGGCAGTCTCAAGCGCGAAGCTGCCGCTTTGCCTTCCCGAAGCGTCGCTTCGGGTGGTACAAAGCGGCAGTCCGTTCGGCTACGTTCAGGGCAGACTTGCTGCCGCAGTCCAAAGCCCGGCGGGCTTGTCGGCGGCAGCATGGGCGCGGCTCTGGGCGACATTCCGGGCGAAGCTGGCGGCGGGATTAGCGACGTGATTCGGGGCGAAGCTGAGGGCATCAGTCGGGATGCGACTGGCGACGATTCTGGCGACGGGATTAGCGACGCGATTCGGGGCGAAATTGGGGGCGAAACTGGCGACGAGATTAGCCACGCGATTGGCGACGAAGCTGACGGCGGGATTAGCGACGAGGTTGGCGACGGTTCTGGGGAACAATGTAGGCAACATCCTGGGCGGGGGAGGGGGTTTTGGCCGGACCCGGCTAACAGGCTATAAGTGAGGAGGTTGCGCGGAATTCCGGCTTGCGACCAATGAGACAATATTGTATCATGTGCTGATGGAGACCTGTACATGAACGGTCAGGATGACCGATTCAGGTTCTCGGTAGAGCTCGGCCGGCGGTTGCGCGAACTCAGGCAGGAAGTTAAGAGCCAGAAGCTAAATGGGCTGGGGGACACGATCCTTATCCTCAGGGCGGGATAAGGTCATGTCCCCGATGCGTGATGCGTCGAGCGTTCGGTTGACATTTGCCGGGTTGTTCGGTAGTATCTGCGTTGTAATACATCGTGTTTGTTTCTTAGTCTGATTCTTTCTCTTTCCCTGGTAGGACAACCGGGGTCGATTTCCGGCGGCGTGAGTGATGCGCTTTCGGGCAGGCCGATTGCCGGCGCTAGTGTTGTTGTGTGCGGGAGCCGGGTCGGGGTCGCGAGCGGGCCGGATGGTTCGTTCCGTTTCGGGCCGATGGAGCCTGGGCGGCGTTTGCTGGTTGCCGGCCATGTCGGGTATGAACCGGAGACCTGCGCGGTCGTTCTTGCGGCCGGGGAGGCGAGGCGGGTTGAGTTTGCGCTGGTGCCGCGGGTTATCCCGATGCCGGCGGTGACGGTGAGCGGTGAGCCGAAGCCGAGGGAGGAGATTGTCACGATGCGGGTGGTGACCGGGGAGGACCTGCGCTCCCGGGCCGGCGGATTCGTGCAGGACCCGATTCGGACCTTGAGTTTCCTGCCCGGGGTTTCGCACAGCACGCGGGGGGAGTGGAGCGGGATTTACGCGGTCCGGGGCGGGGACCCGGATGAGAGTAAGGTCTTCTTCGGCAATTCCGAGTTGCTCTGGCCGTATCATCTGCTGGGGTTCAGTTCGGTCATCAATTCGGACCTGGTGGAGCGGATGAGTTTCTACCCGAGTGTTTTTCCGGTGCGGTTCGGCGGGGCGCTTTCGAGCGTGACCGTGGTGAAGCCGCGGCGGTCGCGGACGGGCGAGGGGAGTTTCGCGTATGACCCGATGAATATGAAGGCGTCGTACGTCGGGGCGGTCGATGACATTGATTTCCTGGCGTCGGTGCGCCGGAGTTTCTATTTCGTGCAGTTCGGCCCGATGGGCGCGGGCCGCGATAACCGGCCGTCGTTTTCCGATTTCACCGGGCAGGTGGGCGTGCCGCTGGGCGGGCAGCACCGGCTGCAGGCGACGCTGGTCAGCGGTTCGGACCATATCGTGACCAACCTGCGTGAGGTGTATACCGACATGGCCGAGTCCGGGGCTTCGGTTTCGGTTGCCCTGGAGTCCCGGGTTGACGGAATCGAGACCGAGCTGGCGGTTTTCTCGAACCGGCATGATTTCGCGCTGGACCCCGCGGTCTGGTGGGGGGAGGCGCAGACCCGGCAGGAGGAGACCGGGGTCCGGTTCAGCTTGTCCGCGGTCCCGTCGGACTGGCTGGACGTGGGGTGCGGAGTCGAGGCGGGCCGGGCCGGGTTTACCGGTAATCTCCAGACCCGGCGCGGGTTTGAGCGGAATGACCGGATTGGTTCCGGTTACCTGTCGGCAAGGCTGAAGCCCGGGCCGTGGGTGTCGCTGGACCTCGGGGTCAGGTACGAGGGAATCCGCTGGGTTGCGGACCGGGTGGTGGAGCCGCGGATTGTGCTGAGCCTGAAGCCGGATGAGCGGGTGACGGTCAAGGCGGGCTATCGCCGCAGTCACCAGCATCCGTACAGTTTTCTGCGCAGTTCCGGGGCTTCGATTGTGTTCGATGATGAGTATGAGGGGTACGAGATGTTCCGGGACGGAGTGCTCGGGGCGAAGCGGGCGGACCATTATTCGCTGGCGACCGAAGTCGAGATCGGGCAGTTGGTTTCGCTGTCACTGGAGGGATACTGGAAGGAGTATTCTTCGCTGCCGACCTGGCAGTTGGATGCGGAGGAGCATCCGGGTGAGTTCGGGAACAGCGGGTTCGGTTTCGCGCGCGGGGTCGAGCTGGAGTTGGAGCAGCGGCCGGTCGACGGGTGGAGCGGACGGCTGACCTACGGCCTGGCCTGGTGCCGCAAGCAGCAGGGGACGGACACGACCGTGTACTGGGACAAGTACGACCGGCGCCATTCGCTGAACCTGTCGGTGATGAAGGAGTGGCCGGGGAGCTGGCGGCTGTCGACCACGTTCCACCTGCATACCGGCTCGCCGTACACGCCGCTGATTCATACCAGGCACCGGCAGGTGGGGACCTCGGATGCGTACCGGGGCCGGTCGCAGTACATCATCGAAGGGGAGAAGCACTCGGAGCGGATCCCGACTTATCACCGGCTTGATTTCAAGCTGCAGAAGGAGTTGCCGCACCTGCCGCTGAAGCCGTACCTGTACGTCGAAGTGCTGAACCTGTACAACCATGAGAACGTCTACCACCTGGTGCAGTTCGAGACTTCGAACGGCAATGTCGCGACCGGCCGGTTCACCGGGATTCAGTTCATTCCCCTGTTCGGCATCGGCGGCCGGTTCTGAACCGCCCCGCTTGACCGTCACCCGACCCGGCCTAGATTTCTATTCATGGAGAACGTTTCCGGCATTGAGCGACTGGGCCGGTTCCTGTTCCGCTGGCGCGGGCCGATCGGGTTCCTCGGTTTCGTGGTCGTTTTCTGGCTGGCACGGGCGTCGGTGCTCACGTGCCTGGCCGGCCTGCCGTTCGTCCTGGCGGGGTGCGGACTGAGGTTGTGGGCGATGGGCTACGTCGGCGGGGACGCGCGGGCCGGGCGGGTCGGCGGCGAGCGGTACGTCGGCGGCGGGCCGTACCGCTGGTTCCGGCTGAGTCGTCGGTCGCCGGCCGGGCATCCGCTTTACTTCGGCAACTTCCTGCTGGTGGTCGGGTTCCTGGTTGTGCTCCGGCCGCCGGTGCTGCTGAGCCTGCTCGTGGTTGCGGTCTTCCTGCTCGAATACCTGCTGATTGCCCGGGCCGAGGAGCGCTACCTGGCCCGGAAGTTCAAAGGGGTCGCGTCGGCGGCGCACGTCGCGTTCCGGTTCCGCAACGCGGTGCCGGAGTGGCGCACCCTGGCTGTGGTGCTGATTGCGTACGGCCTCGCGGTCGCGCGGGTGCTGCTCCGGACGGGCTAGTCCGGTCCAGAACCGAAGTTGAACCACGAAGACACAAAGTCACTGGGGCCGGAACTCGGACAGCACGCGGTTCTGGCGGTTGTCCCTTCCGACTTGGTGCTCTTTGTGTCTTATATATCATACTGGGTTCATGAAGTATGATTGTGGGACGCTGTAATGA
>CBDUVZ010000021.1:0-30261 GCA_965370805.1 uncultured bacterium
AGCACTACGGATGCGCTCGACAAAGCCTCATCCACAACATTTGACAATATCTCGACAACCGGATCAAGGCACTGGTGGCAACAACGGCGCTCGGGATGGGCTACGACAAACCCGACCTCGGATTCGTCGTTCACTATCAGGCCCCGGGTTCGATCATTGCCTACTACCAGCAGGTAGGCCGGGCCGGACGGGCGATTGATTGCGCATTCGGGGTGCTGCTGTCAGGTCGAGAGGACGAGGAGATTCACGAGTTCTTCCGTCGCGGCGCTTTCCCGGATGAAGGCCACGTGAATGCAATCCTGGAATTGCTGGCTGCAAGCGACGGGCTCACCGAACGCCAGATTGAGAAGTCAGTGAACCTGCGCATGGGCCAGATAGAGAAGGTCGTGAAGTTTCTGTCGGTTGACAGCCCGGCGCCGGTCATCAGGGATGCCGGCCTCTGGAAGCGAACTCCGGTGGACTACCGGATGGATCGCGAACACATCCAGCGATTGACCCGGCAACGGGTCGCGGAATGGCAAGAGGTGCAGGATTACATAAACAGCCGCGAGTGCCTGATGGTGTTCCTGGCGCGGGCGCTGGACGACGAAAACCCTCGCCCGTGCGGCAGGTGTGCGCAGTGCATCGGCCATCCGGTGGTCGCCGAGGCCTACTCGCAGGCCAACGCGGTCGAAGCCGCTCGATTCCTCAAACAGTCCGAATTGCCTTTGACCTGCCGGAGACAGGTAGCGGCCGATGCGTTCCGGCAATATGGATTCCACGGCAATCTTCCTGAGAACCTCCGGGCAGAAACCGGCCGGGTTCTCTCTCGCTGGGGCGATTCCGGGTGGGGGCAACTCGTGGCCGAAGACAAGCATTCCGGACACTTCCGTAATGAACTGGCTTCCGCCCTGGTTGAAATGCTCCGCGACCGCTGGCAACCTGGCCCGATGCCGACCTGGGTGACGTGCGTTCCTTCGCTTGGCCGTCCGCACCTGGTTCCGGACCTTGCACAGCGTGTGGCAGACCTTCTCGGACTGCCGTTCGTGGCCGCAGTAACTAAAGTGCAAGCCAACGAACCCCAGAAGCTCCAGCAGAATCGTTTCCGCCAATGCGCCAATCTCGACGGTGTGTTCGAGGTCAGCGATGATGTCCGGGACGGACCCGTCCTGCTGGTGGACGATATAGTTGATTCGACCTGGACCATGACGGTCGTGTCGGCTCTCTTGCGACAAGCGGGGGCCGGCCCGGTCTTGCCGGTGGCGTTGGCGACCGCGAGCGGCAGGGGATGAGATGAGCATCAGCAATCAGACCCAGGCGGTGTTGCTGTTGACCACGTATTTCGGTAAGCCGACAAAAAATGAGCCGAAACCGCTGTCACCGACGGAATGGGGACGATTCGCCCAATGGCTCAAAGACCACGAAGTCCTTCCCGATGCGTTCCTGCAGCAAGACCCTGCCGGCGTCCTGGCCGGTTGGGTTGACCGCACGGTCACACCGGGGCGTATACAGCACCTGCTGGCCCGGGCGGGGGCGCTGGGCCTGGCCGCGGAGAAGTGGGAACGTGCCGGACTGTGGGTGTTGACCCGAGCCGACCCGGTCTATCCTGCGCGCCTCAAGAAACGACTCAAGACTGCCTCGCCGCCGGTGCTCTTCGGGTGCGGCAGGCGGAATCTGTTGAATCAGGGTGGTATCGCCATCGTCGGCTCGCGGTATCCGAACGAACAGAATCTCGCCTTCACCAAACACTTGGGCAGCGAGGCGGCGCTGCAGGGCCTGTCCGTCGTTTCGGGCGGGGCACGAGGCGTTGACGAGGCCGCGATGTCCGGCGCGCTGGAACGGGAAGGAACTGTCGTGGGCGTCCTGTCGAACAGCCTGCTCCGCGCAGCGACATCGGCTAAGTACCGCAAGGCATTGATGGCCGGAGATCTTGCGCTGGTTTCACCCTTCAACCCTGAAGCAGGGTTCGATGTGGGCAATGCCATGGCACGGAACAGGTACATCTACTGCCTGGCCGATACGGCAATCGTGATTGCTGCCAGCAAAGAAAAAGGAGGTACGTGGAATGGCGCGACCGAGAACCTGAAGAAAGGCTGGGTGCCGCTCTGGGTCAAATCACATCAGGACCCGGCTTCGGGTAACTCCGAACTGGTAAAGCGGGGCGCTCAATGGCTGCCTGATGGCGAGCTTCAGCTTTCCGCGCTATTCGCTCCGGACTTGGTGGAACCGGCGGACCGGCCGGCCGGCAGACCAGTTGACGTACTGACTCAGCAATCATCGGCATCAGACGGCTCAGTGGAATACCGGCCGGGATTGGGAAGCGCCGATCTGTCCGCGGCAGGCAAGGAAGGGCCGGACAGCCGGCACGGCTATGACCTTTTTCTCCGTCGGCTGGAGCTTCTTACCGCCAGGGCGCCTGTCACACCGGAGCAACTGCTCAAATCCGTCGATGTCAGCAGATCGCAACTCAGCGACTGGCTGGGGCGAGCGGCAGGCGAAGGACACGCCAGGAAGCTGAGCAAGCCTCTGCGCTATCAGTGGAAGCCGCAGCAGTCTCGCCAGAGTTCGCTCTTTGACGACACCCAACCCGCGAGCGGGAAGCACAACGGAACCGGCCAATGACCACCGTCCTCAAGCCCGACCTCGTTACTCCCGCGCTTGATTCGGCACCGGGCGGGGCTATATTGATTACAGAAGACGTGAGGTGAACGATGAAGACAGTTGAAGAAGTAGTGGAATTGACAAAGAAGCTTCCTGAGAGGCTCCAAGAGGAAGTCCGGGACTTCGCCCGTTTTCTCGGAGAGAAGAGGGCGCGTCCGACCCGTAAGAAACTGCGTCTGGACTGGGCCAGAGGCTTGAAGGACTTGCGCGACGAATACACCTCGGTCGAACTCCAACACAAGAGCCTCGACTGGTGGGTCGAGGCAGCGCTCGTCGGATGCTCGAACGCGGACGCGATACATCGTGGGCTGCAAGACGTCAGTCCGGGCCGAACCGTAACGCAAGACACCGGCCAGGACACTGGAAGCAGACCCTCCAAGTCTTCCAAGAGCATCGGCACGTGAAGAGAGATAAGCTCTATCTTGAAACATCGGTCTTCGGATTCCACTTCGACCAGCACGAGGTGAATCGCAGCAAGCGCGACATGACGCAGCGCCTGTTCGCCCAGGTCCGGGAGGGCATCTTCGATGGCTACTGTGGAGCCGCTGTCGTGCTTGAGTTGGAGAGGACGGAAGACGAACAACTCCGGAGCGCCATGTTCGACCTGCTGAGCGACTATGGTATCGAAGTCCTGAAGCTGGATTCCGACCTCCAATGCGACGTGGCCCTGCTCGCGGAGGAATACGTAAACAAGGGCGCGATACCGGCGACCAAAGTTGATGATGCCGTGCACATCGCCACAATGGTTGTCCGGCCTGAACTGGACATTCTGGTGACCTGGAACTGCCGCCACATCGCCAATCTGACCGTTGAGCGGAAGGTCAAAGCGCTCACCCTGGGCTGCGGCTATGAGTTCAACTTCCGAATCATGACACCGGAGGAGGTAATCGTTTATGAAGCGTGACGAGGAACGCAAGCGGGACTGGCTGGAGGAAGTCTGGAGGGTCAAAGAGGAACTTGCAGTTGAGGCGAAGCGAATGGGCTTGCGGGAATACCTGGCATTCGCCGAGAAAGAGGCAGAGAAGATACTCAGAACCAGGTCCAAGCCAGCACCCCTTCTTGCGCGGGACAAGCAGTCCAGGTGACCGACGACGCATGATCCTGGTCAGCTTCGATGCCCACTTCGACAAGACCGAACGCGGCAGAAAGACGCCGGGTGATATCCTCCAACCGCAATGAGAAGCATCGAAAGGCTCGTCACTCGACCCCTCGATTCCCTGAATCCTCAGTCCCTGTTTCTTCTCAACCCGCAGGCGAATTGGAGTAGAAGTTAGCCGTGGAAGATGATTCCAACCCAGCCCGCGGCCGGAGGCAAGAAAATCCTTTATTGTGTCCCCGGAAATCCCCGACCTCCTGGTGGACACGGGTGTGCGCTACGTGAGCCTCGACTTCGCCGACCTGCTGACTGTGGCCAAAACGAGAGAACGTCTTCCTCTGGACTTCGACGACGCGTATAAGTATGCCGCGGCAGAAAAGCACGGCCTTACCCTGGTCAGCTTCGACGCCCACCTCGACAAGACAGAACGCGGCAGAAAGACCCCGGCGGAAATACTGAATCAGACACAAGCATGATGGTCCGCAAGGAATTCTTCATTATGTCCCCGGGATTTCCCAAACGGGTGGCGTCCCTATTTGTTCCCCAGAACGAAATCGCCCCACAAACTCGCCGGAAGGCGGTTGAAGAAGGAGATGGGATATGGCTTTGAGATTCGTGTGCGATTCCTGCGGGTGCGACATGATCACTACAAAGCGCCTTCATGCAGGTGAACCGGTCGTGTGCCCGAGCTGCGGCACGGAGTTGGCTGTTCCGTTAGACGCTTCCGAGGTGTGTATGTACTGCTACCAGCCGATCCCCGCATGCGGCGACGCCGTACCGGGCTCCGTGAAGTGCCCCCAGTGTGGCCGAGACAATCCTCCAGCTCAGGAACATGGCATCATTTTCTCAGTAGGACATGCCTCCGACGGCGGCAGTGGTCCGACGAAGAGGGCCAGAACCCAGAGGACCATTTACATGTCTCTGTTCACCTTTGCATTCGTGGCCGTGTTTGGGGGCATCATCTTGGCGGTCGTTTGGCCTTCGTTCGTACCTCCCGAACGCCCCGCTCCGGACACAACACCCATAATATGGGGGGCGCTCGTGCTCCACGACGTGTTGGTAGTCGCTGCCGTTATCTTTCTCCTCAAGGCCAGGAGAACTGCAGGGTGGTATCGAGCGGGGTCACTCCCCGATGCGCTCGTGGTTGTCTTGGCTTTCGTTCCCGTCATCTCTTGGATCATCTTGATATCTATCGACCGGAGCGTGCGCCGCAACCTCGGTTGATGCCTGGAATTAAGGGGGAATTAAGGAATTACGGGGAGTGCGCCGAGAGAAGCTGATGATGGGAAACTCCGGGACACTGGGGCTGTTGAAAAACCGGGCTTCGACTGCTGTCAGGAAGCGGTAGCGCAGGCCGTGACCGGATCGAAACCGAGTAGTCGGCAGAAAGCCGTGAACAGCCGCATCAGGACAGCAATGGTAATCCGGGGACACTTCCCATATTCCCAAGTAGCCAATAGACCAACACTTCGTTTCAGCACCCCGCAGTCCGAAGCGGTCAAGGGCGGCAGGGAAGCCCTAGTCCCGATATAGAACTGTGACAAAGAAGGCTCCGCTCCATGTGTTACCTGCGTCTAATAGGTATGGAAGAGTTTCACCCATTGGGTGAAGAGAGGAGCAACCTTGTGAGCAATGACGGTATCGGACAAAGAACGCTTCCTTTCAAGCTCGGCGTAACCTCCGAGACCATCACCAGCCGGAGCGGTCTGGCCGTGTTCCATGAGGCGGCCTTGGCCTCCGGCGTCGTGGCGCAGATCCGAAAGCACCTGCCCACACCATGTTCTAACCGCGGCATCCAGCCTGAGGAGTATGTCATGCCCCTGGCACTCATGCTCTCGGGCGGCGGCCGGACCATGGAGCACATCCGCGAGATTAAGCAGGACACAGGTCTAAGAAGACTCTGCGGCTTTCGCCGTATACCCGGTGCCGATGCCATCGGCGTCTGGCTCAAGACGCCGTACCGTATCGTGGGAATGCGGCGGGTCAACGAGTATCTGTGCCGGATGATTGTTGCCAAAAGCGGCGTCACCGACTTCACGCTCGACACCGATGCCACACTGATTGAGACTGAGAAGGGTGTGCCAAGGCACATCGTGACCCCCGGTTGAGGATTGGCGTGTGAGGAATTCTACCTTCGCCGCCAGGACCAAGTCAAGATCTATCACCGGCAACATCAGAATCCCGGTGTCAATCTCCGAAGCGATTTCCACCAGTATCTCCCGCGGACTCTGGTCCCGCCGGTTGCAGTTCTTGCGGTCGCAATTGTACCACAGTTGATACCCGTTCGCCTTTCGGAAGAAGTCGTCCCGGTCGCAGAACCGTTCCACCTCCAGAAACTCAAACTCGATGGTGTTGTGGATCGTCTCCACCTCGGCGTTGTACGTCACATTCGGTATCCGCAGCCCGTTAATCTTTGCCCCAGCCAGTACCCGCTGGTATGAACTTGGCTCCTTCGCATTCCAGCTGCCGATATACTCGCTTCCCCCGTCGTAGCTCCAGGTGCCGCCCTCAAGTTTGACCTCGTGCCGCTTGTACCAGGCCACGAGTATTTCCGTAAACGCCGTGGAATGACTCAAGGACAGCTCATCCGCAAACCCCAGAAACATCATCCCGGTCCGCACGTCCCGATGGCTGTATTGATACCACGGCAGCTTCAGGTCCCGCGCCTGACTGTAGTACTGGGGTATGTCGTCCAGATGCTTGGTATCGTTGCAGGTCCGCTCTCCTGGTCGGTATCCGGCCTTCTCGGCACGCAAGTCGTTCCGCCGCTCACGCTTTCTCTTGCGTCGACTGTTCAGTCCCTGCTCCCGGCATATCCGCTCCATAGCCCCATGGCTGCACCCAGGTTCATAGTCGCGCACCAGCCGCTTGCAGCCATACCTCAGCAGCCGTTCCTTCAACTTGATGACCGCCGCCTCGGTCTTTGCATCGGTCTTGTGGGGAATGTGGTGCGGTGCCCGGCTCTGTTCTTCCAGACCCGCCGCACCAGACTGCTCATGCCGTCGGAGCCATTTCCTGACCGTATTCCTCGAGGCCCCGAAATATCGGGCCGTCGGTTTGATTCCGTCTTTCAGCGCCAGCATCACCATGTTATGCCGGACTTCGTATCGCAACTGCCGGTGCTTTCGCCTGATCGCAGAATAGTAAGCTATCGGTGGCATCGTTTCCTCGCTATCGGCTCTTGTTTGTCATAAGACGACTATACCAACAAACACCGGAACTCCGTCACTCGACTTTCATGTCATTCGCCTGCGCCTGCGGACGGACCACGGCTTCATAGTTCGCAACACTCCCTTCAACGCCCGCCAGTTCTTCGGCGATATACCAACTGACCTTCTACTCCTCCTCAGGGGGTCACCATGTACCTGGGTAAGAACCGATTGAGACTGAGAAAGCCACGGCCAAGATGTGCTACAAGGGCTTTCGGGCCTTTGCCCCGCTCTTCAGTTTCCTTGCCGAACTCGGGCTGTGCGTTGCCAGTGACTTCAGGAATGGAGATGTGCCGGCCGGCGTCGGCGTCGAACGGCAACTGACGTATGCTCATAGGCTCCTGACCTCACTGGGCAAGCGGCTGCGCTACTTCCGGAGCGACTCGGCCGGCTATCAGGCCGAGGTCATCAACACCTGCCACAAGCTGGGTGTGAAGTTCACGATCACGGCGGACCGTGATGCGGCGGTAAAGGCAATAATCAAGAGGGTCGCCCGAGAGAGCGGGTGGATTCGACTCTTCGATCAGGACGGCGAGCGGACTGACCGGGAGTACAAGACCGCGGTCCACTGCATGGAGAAGACCGAGGCTTTCACACTCGTCATCCAGCGGCGGCCGAATCCGAAACCGGACCTGTTTCAGCCTGAACCCTACCGCTACTATGTGATTGCGACGAGTGACTACGAGCGTAACTCGCAGGAGATCATCTGGTTTCACAACGGGCGGGGGAATGCGGAGAACTACAACAAGGAGATCAAAAGCGGATTCGGGATGGATTACATGCCGTGTCAGAGCATCAGAGCGAATACCGTCTAGCTTGAGGTCGGCGTGCTGGCGCATAACCTGGCGGTGGCGGTAAAGCGACTGCTCCTGGGTGGCGAGTGGGTGACGAAGACGATTGGTACGCTCCGCTGGGAGCTCATTTCCATCGCCGGCAAAGTGGTGTGGCACGGCCGGTGGCTGTGGTTGCGGGTCGCAGCCCGCCACTATGAGTTGCTGACGGCTATCCGAGACCGGCTGAGACTACTTCTGGCACCCACCTGAACTGCTGACTGACGGTCCGCACCGGCCGCTGATTCCCGAAACCATTACTGGCGCTACACCGACTTGCCCTCACACCGCTTGGAGTGACGGGGACACATTACCTATCTGGGGCAATGGGGACGCCGCCCATTTCAGTTAACCCGAGTCGCGTCAAGGGCAGCAGGGAAGCGATGCCGTAGCCTCACGCCATACGCTGCACGCCGGATGCCAACAATGAGGCATCGCCCTTACCCTCCACCGTCCAAGGAAGAGGGAACATGGAGCGGCGGGCGGGTCAGGTTGGGGTCGCTGGGTTGACGGCGTCCCAGCGTTCGAATACGAACCCGGCAAGCCGGCGCAGAAGTGCGGGGCGAAATGGGGACAGCGGCTATTTCTTTTGGGGATGGTCGCGGCATGACAAGAAGCCCGACCATTCGGCAGGCACTGAGGAGAAGGCCGACGGCTCACCGATTCTAGATTAGTGCGCTGTCAGCTTCCGGCGGTCAGGCGGCCGCGGTCGGGTCTCTCAGCGGCGCCAGGCCGGTCACTTCGTCGCCGTCTCGGGCCTCGGAACGAGAACAACCTTTCGCTCCCATTCGCGGAACTCCACGCTGAAGCGGTCGAACACGCCCTTTCTGCCGAGAAGCGGCGGCACTTCCTCAATCAGCGCCCAGCCAATCTCGCAGTCGAACGTCGTCGAGCCTAACGACATTCTGACTTGTCGACGGACGACCGCTACCTTGCCTTCGCCGATGCCCGCCAGTTCTTCGATGTCGCTCCTCTGCAGGTCGAGTCCGAGCGCCTCGCCAATAGACCTCGGAATCAGCGTCACGTCGGCCCCGGAATCAATGTAGGGGAAGAATACGACCGTTCTGGCTTCGTGCTGGAGGATGACCCTCGCCACCGGTCGGAATACCGTCTCGCCTCGTGCGGTCTCCTGCCGGTAGTCGAACTCGACCCGGCTCACAGCACGAGAATCTCGCCTTTGGGGACCTTGGCCAGCGCCGGTTCCACGCCGGGCCGTTTCTTCCTGGCCTGCTCAAGGACGAGCCGGGCATTGTCGCCGCTGGCAATGACCTCGTCTTCGACAATGGCAATCCACTCGCCAGCATACTCGGTCAGTTCATGGGTTATGTAGAAGCTATAGGCTTTGCCGTTCATACTCTATTATCTGCCGCGCCGGGAGAAAGTCAATGGGGGCCCGGAATACAACACAAAGTCACAAAGGGTGCAAACCTACGACAGAGCGTCTCCATAGCATGTTGACGAGCGGCATGGATATTCCCTCTTCCTTGAACGGGAGAGGGAATAGGAGCGGTTGGGCGGGTCAGGTTGGGGTCGCCGGATTGATGGCGTCCCAGCGTTCGAACACGAACCCGGCAAGTTGGCGCAGGAGTGCGAGGTCGTGCCAGCGCCGGGTAACGACGGAGAGCAGGTAATCCAGCTTCTGCAACCGCTCAGGTGAACCAGGCCGGGTGGAGAGCCGGCAATTCTGATGAAGGCCGGGATGAAGCCGCGGTAGTTGCCAAGGTTGCTGCCAGTAATGCCTGCAGCCTCAAGCAGTTTCACGGCACCAGCAATCACCGGCTCGGACAGCTTCAGGTACTCGTCGAGTTGCTTGCGTTCGATTGCGTCTTCTTGTCGGCACATGTTCCAGTCGGTCAGAAGCCGGCGTCGGGCTGAGCCGAACATCACCTTGCGGGCGTGTTCCTTATCGGGCAGCCAGTCGAGCTCGCCCTCTTTTTCCATGTCACAGAACAGGTCGCTGACTCTGGCTTGAAGGCATTCGGCAGCCTGGGTCGGGACTGCCCGTGTGTCGGCCCAGGTTCGGGCCCGGGCAAGACGCTTGCCCCGGGCCTTTTCGGTTTTGTGCCGCGTGGCGAGAAGGACGCGGAATACCCTGCGGCCGAACAGCACTGATGCCTGGCGCACCTGGCGGTTTCCGCTTTGGTCATTGGGGCGTGGTCGTTTCCTGCCCTGGCGGTTTCCGCACCCGAAGCTTTACACCAACCGTCCTGTCTCTACACTTGTCCAATGGGCCGGATTCTATGTCTTGATGTCGGCGAGAAGCGCACCGGCGTGGCCGTCACCGACGAACTGCAGATTATCGCCCGCGGCCTGCCGACCATCCATCACGACGGCAGCCGGCAGTTGCTCGAAGCGGTCAGCCGGCTCCTCACCGAGCAGGACATCGAGCGCATCGTCGTCGGTCTGCCCCTGAGCCTGAGCGGCAAGCCGTCCACCCGTTCCGAATCCATCCGGCGGTTCGCCGGGAAACTCGGCAGGGCAACGAAACTCCCAATCGACCTGTTCGATGAGAGCCTGTCCACGGTCCGGGCCAACGAAGTTCTTGAACAGACCTACGGCCGCCCGAAGGCCCGGACGAAACGCCCGGGAACCGGCACGAGCAAATCCCGCCGGGTGGCGGTGGACCGGATCGCGGCAACTATCATCCTCCAAGACTTCCTCGCGGAGAGAAACGGCTAGATGCGCCACCGGATGCTTCACGCCCGACGCTTGACGCTGAACGCTTCACGCATTCGGCATTCGACATTCGACATTCGGCGTTTCCTTCCGCTCCTGCTCCTGCTGTCACTCGCCTGCCCGTCCGGCTCCGGCCGGGAAGTCGAGGTCTCGATTCCGCCGGGCCTCTCGACTTCCGCAATCGGCGATACCCTCAAGGCCTATGGCGTTATCGACAACACCGTCAAGTTCAGGTTCCTCGCCCGGGCTCTCGGGTTCGACCGGAGGCTGCGCTACGGCCGCTACACTTTCAACCGGAACACCGAAGAGCTCACGGTGCTCCGTGCCTTGACCGAGCAGGGCCGAACCTCGACCCTCATCACTGTCCCGGAGGGCTACCGACTCACGCAGATTGCCGAACTACTCGAAGAGAACGGCATCTGTGACGTCCCGGGCTTCATGGCCGCGTGCCGGGACCGGGTCCTGCTGAGCGGTCTCAACGTGCCGCACGGCTCGGCCGAAGGCTACCTGTTCCCGGATACCTACGATTTCGAACTGGATTCAGACCCGGCCGACATCGTCCGGCGGATGGCGCGCCGTTTCTTCAAGGTCTACGATAACCTGAAACAGAATGCCGACCCGCCGCTCGACGATACGGAAACGGTCATCCTTGCGTCGATTGTCGAACGGGAAGCAATCCTGCCCGGGGAATTCCCCGCGATCGCCGGTGTCTTCCTCAACCGGCTCCGCCGCGGCCATCGGCTTCAGTCCTGTGCCACAGTGCAGTACGTCCTTCCGCAGTACCGGACGAAGCTCACAATCAAAGACACGAAGACAGACTCGCCCTACAACACCTACATCCACCAGGGCCTGCCGCCCGGCCCGATATCAAGTCCCGGCCGCCGGGCTCTGCGCGCGGCCCTGAAGCCCGCCCGGACCGAGTATCTCTTCTTCGTAGCCAACGGCGACGGCAGTCACACTTTCTCCCGCACGTCGCGCGAGCACGAAGCCGCACGGCGTCGCATCCGCCGCGGCGGGTAGGCCCCAACTGCGAAACACAATCACCCAACCCGGCCCGGCTTCAGGTAGTCCAGGGCCTCGCCCGCAAGGTAAGACGAACCGGCCACGACTATCGGCTTTCTGCCCCCGGACAGTTGGCGAGCACGCTCGATAGCCGGACCGATGCTCTCTGCGTCCGAGTAGGGTATTCCGAGCCGACCGAAAACGCGCCTGAGCCTGGTCAGTTCCGCGGCCCGTGGGGACTCGGGCCGGACCAGCACCGCCCGCTCAACCCAGGGCGCCAGCGGTCTCACCGTCCGGGCAATCAGCTTGCCGCGCAGCGACCCGTACACCAGCACCACTTTCTGCTTCAGGTGTTCGGCAATCATCCGGGCCAGCGCCTGTCCTGAGTCGGGATTGTGACAGGAATCAACGACCAGCGCCGGCTTCCGCTCCACAACCTGACACCGGGCTGGAATCGCCACCTGCCGGAGTCCCCGTGTCACACAGGGCAACTGAATGCGCCTGTCCTCCTGCGCCAGGAGCCCAAGCACAGTGAGCGCGGTCGCGCAGTTCTCGACCTGGTGTCGTCCCGGAAGCGGCAACCGGACGCGACCCGTACCCAGGTCGCAATGCACCAAGAAACCGATTCTAGTTTCGGTCTGACCCACATCCCGGGTCCGCGCGCGCGAACCCGCGGGCACATGAACGGCACCCGTCAGTCCCGCACGACGAACGAGCTCCCGGGCGGCAGCGGGAACTTGGCGACCGACGACCACCGGCCGACCCGAACGCATTATCCCCGCTTTCTCCTTCGCAATCCGGGCCAGCGAATTGCCGAGCACCCGGATATGGTCGAAGCCGATCCTGGTGATAACCGACACGTCCGGCTCGACCAGGTTGGTCGCATCGAGCCGGCCTCCGAGCCCGACTTCCAGAACCGCATACTCGACCTTCCGGCGGGCGAAAAGGTCGAACGCGAACGCGGCCGTCAACTCGAAGTAGCTGACCGCCTGCCTTTTCACCAGCGGGACGAACCGCTCCACCTGCCGGGCGAATGTCTGCCTGGATACCGCCGAGCCGTCCAACTGGATTCGCTCCCTCACCGTGCTGACGTGGGGGGACACGAACATCCCGGTCCGCGTTCCGCACGCCCGCAGCGCCGCTTCGAGCATGTAGCAGACTGACCCCTTGCCCTTGGTTCCGGCGACAAGCACGACTCGCCGGAGTCGGTGCTGCGGATTTCCGGCCAGCCGCAGCAGGTTCCGGATGTCGTCGAGCTTGAATTCATTCCGGGGCCTGGCTAGCTTCTCGTAATTGACCAGGCTGTCGAGGAATGAAAGCGCGTCGGCGTACTTCACAGGACGCTTGACGCAATACGCTCCACGCGCGACGCCCGAGACGTCAGGCACCCGGCGCAAAGCGTGAGGCGTATCGCGTCAGACGTGAAGCATTCAGCGCACGCCCAGGGATGGGCCGCAGCCGCTGCAATCGCCACCGACACCACCACCATGACGGTTCTCTTCATTACTCCTCCTCGGGATCCGAAACACCCTGGCGGAGTTCGATACCCCGCCGGCTTGACTCTGCGAAATCCGTCAATGTCCGGAGTTGACTGCGGCCCGTCGTCGCACCCGGAATGAGTTCCGACTCAATCCGGTCCAAAGCCTGGCTCAGGTTCAACCCGGAACGGTAGATGATGCGGAACGCCTGTTTCAGCACGTCCACTGTCGTATCGGGAATCCCGGCCCGCCGCAGGCCGACGACGTTCAATCCCCGCACCCGGCATGGCCGGCCGCCGGCGATAACGTAGGGCGGAATGTCCTTGTTCACGTACGAGCACGCGCCGACCATCGCCAGCTCGCCGACCCGGCAGAACTGGTGCACACCGACCAGCCCGCCGATGTTCGCCCGGTCCCCGACCTGCACGTGCCCGCCGAGTTGGACCCCGTTAGTCAGCGTGCAGCCGTTTCCAACCCGGCAGTTGTGAGCAATGTGAACGTAAGCCATCACGTAGTTGTCACTGCCGATAACGGTGTTCGTGCCGGCACCGACCGAACGATGCACGGTCGCGTATTCGAAGAACGCATTGCCCGAGCCGATTGCCACGCCGGTCGCCTCACCCCGATAGCCCCGGTCCATCGGTTCGCTGCCGACAACCACGCCGGTCGCAAACCGGCAGCCTTCACCGACCTGCACCCGGCCGGTGAATCGGCAGAACGGACCGACCTCGGTCTGCTCACCGAAAGCAACTTCAGGACCCACCAGCGCGGTCGGGTCCACCGCCACTCTGCCCATCAGTCCCGCAGCGCTCCCATCACAGTTGCCTCACACGCCAGTTCATCGCCGACGTGCGCCCAGCCTTTGATCTTGTAGATTCCGGCCCGGGCGCCCAGTACCGTCGCACTGAGCAGCAGCCGCTCGCCCGGACTCACCTGGCGCCGGAACCGCACTCTGTCGATTCCGGCAAACAGTGTCTTCTTCCCCTCGCGGTCTTCCTGCCGGGCCAGCACAAGCAGGATTCCGGTCTGGGCAATCGCTTCCACCATCAGCACGCCCGGCAGAACCGGGAACCCGGGAAAGTGCCCGGCGAAGAAGAACTCGTCCGGTCTGATATCGCGGTAGGCCTCAATCCGATTCTCTTCGAGCTTGGTCACTTCATCGACAAACAGAAACGGCTCCCGGTGCGGCAGCAGCCGCTTGATCTCCTCCAGATTCATGATGCCTCCGATTGTCGCTTGAGGGCCTCCACCAGAACGTGGTTCAGCCGGTGCCCGGGCCTGAATGCGAACAGTTCCGCTTGCAGCCGCCTGCCCAGCAGGGCAAGATCGCCAAGCAGATCGAGCAGCTTGTGGCGGCAGACCTCGGCGGGCAGCCGCGGCCACTGCGGCACGACGAAACGTCCCTGCCGTTTCAGCCGGAACCGCAGGCCCCATGTCTTCTGCAGGAACTCCGGACTCTGCCTGGTTCTCACAAACGTCCGGGCCGGCGCAATCTGGCGTTCAAATACCGTCGGGCTGACCTTCACCGCCACGAACTGCGCCCCGAACTCCGGGAACCGAACCAGGCAGTTGATGCGCAGCTTGTCGGACGGCACCGCGGCGATAAAGCCATCGTCCTTCTCGACGAGCACCGGCCCTGCCGGCCGCCAGGAACTCATCTCGCCGCGCCGGACCAGGCCTGCTCTCCTGAAAGCCTGAACGTAGGGACGGCTGCTGCCGTCCAGAACGGGCATCCCACTGCCGGACACGTCCACCGCAAGGTCGGTCACACCCAGCCCGGAGCATGCCGCCAGCAGATGCTCAACCATCCGGATTGTCCGGCGGCCCTGGCCCAGACAGGTAGCATGCCCGGAAACGCGTGCGTTGTCGATGTCCGCCCGCAGGCTGTCGTTGAAGACAATACCGTGCCCTGCCGGCGCCGACGACAGGACGACCTCGACTTGGCGCATCTGCGGGTGGTCAAGCCCCGATATCCGGGCCGGTTTCCGGATCGTCATTCCTGCTGTCCGTCTCCCCCGAACTTACGCCAGAGCCGCGCCCAGAGCCGCTGGGTCCGACGATGAGGTCGGGCTGGGATGCCGGAGTAGCGAGCGCCGGCCGGCACCGAACGGAAGACCGCAGACTTGGCGAGTATGACCGCCTCGTCGCCGACTGTGACATGATCCCGGATGCCGGACTGGCCGGCAAGTATCACCCCGTTGCCGAGCCGGGAACTGCCGGCAATGCCGGCCTGGGCAATGATAATGCAGTCCTGTCCAACTCCAACATTGTGGCCGATGTGGACCTGGCAATCAATCTTGGTGCCCCGCCCGATTCTGGTTTCCCGCCCTTCCTTGGCCCGCGCAATTGTGACATTGGCCCCGATTTCGACGTCGTCTTCAATAACGACCTTGCCGGTGTGCGGCAGACGATAGTACCGGCCGTCCCGCTGTTCGTATCCGAACCCGTCGAAGCCGATTGAGCTGCCCGGACCGATTGTGACTCGGGAACCAACCGTCGTTCTGCCGTCGAGTGTCACGTTCGGATGTATCACCGTATCATCACCGACCGTAACCTCCGGGCCGATGTACACAAACAGCCCGATTCTCGCGCTCGGGGCTACTGTCGCCCGGGGCGAAATCCCGCAGGCCTCAGGGCTTTTCAACGCTCGTGAGCAGAATCTGAACCACCCCACCAATCTGTTCCCGCAGGTCCTCAACCCGGGCGGCCTCGCCGGTCTCGGTCGTGACCGACATGTTCAACCCTACATCGATAATCGTCAGCGTGAATTCGATCCGCCGGTCCTGCTTGCTGCACTCGCCGTAGATGACGTAGTCAGCACTGACCCTTCTGGCCACATCCAGTACTTCCCCCTCCTGCAGCTCCCGCTCCTGCAGACCCAATGTCCGAAGTTGTTCGTTCACTTCCTGGTTTGCCGCCATATCCACTCTCGACTGACCTCGAGCAAGGTCGTAGACGAACTGCCTTATCTGGTACCCGATTCTGTCCTGACGCGCCTCGTCGTTGCTCTCGAATATCGGCATGATGGCGTAGACGAGCTTCTCCGTGCCCGTCGGGCCGACCGGCACGAACTCCCGGTTCAACTCCTCAATCACCAGTTCGGTCAGGTCCAGACCGCTCACGGCGTAGACCACGTCAGTCTGGGATGCGTCGAGCACGAGCGCGAAACCCTCTTCTTCGGCGAGCTTGGTAACCGCCTCGTTGATCTTCTCGACTATCGGGGCGATAAGCTCGGCGTTCTTCTGGTCGATCTTCCCCCCGGTCCGGTACACGTCATCGACGTAGCTGTCGTAGCGTCGCTTTCGCTGGTCCACCTCGGCCTGCTTGGCCCGCTTCCCTTCTTCGGAAAGCGTGAGCTCTTGGGACTCGTACTCCTCCTTCGCGTCCTCGTACTCCTGCCGTAGTGAATCGGCCTCGGCCTGGAACCCGGCGATTTCCTCATCCAACTCTTCCTTTGCTTCCGTGGCCGCTTCGTACTCGGCGATGACCTCGTCCGAATCGACGAAACCCACCTTGTACTCTTTTGCCGGTGACTGCATCACCGCGACGAATGCTACTCCGACTGCAACCCAGCGCAAAAACATCTGACCTCCTCTAGTTATCGGCCACCCCGGCAGCGAAACCAACCCGCCCGACGACTTGCCCGCCGGTCTCCACTACCCGGCCCGTGTAGCGTCCTTCTGTTCTGCCGATCAGCAGTCTGACCGGACTCCTGCCCGGACAGAACGCATCCATCTCCGGCGCCACCCGGATGTAGTTATCGGTCAGTGCTGCAGCACCCGATTCCGGGACTGCGAACCTGACCTTGCCGACGAACGAACTCCGGTACTCGTCTCGCCGGCGACTCGATATCTCCCGTAGCCGGTGCACCCGACATTTCTTCTCAGCGGCCTGCACGCCGTCGGCCATCGAATACGCGCGCGTACCGGGCCGGGGAGAATACGGAAAAACGTGCAGATACCCCGGCCGCAGCCGGTCGACAAAGGAACAGGTACGCTCAAACGACTCGCCGTCCTCACCAGGCAGACCGGCAATCACATCGGCCCCGATGTTGGCCTCGGGACGGACCCGCCTGATTTCCCGGACGAGTTGCTCGTACTTCCCGCTGTCACACCGCCTGCCCATTCGCGCAAGCACACGGTCATCGCCCGACTGCAGCGGAAGATGGAAATGCGGGCAGATGCGCGGGTCGGCCAGCCGCTCAATCAGTCCGGAGTTCAGCGTATCCGGCTCCAGTGACGCAAGCCGGATTCGGAAATAATCCGGCCGAGCCAGCAGGGAATCGAGCAGTCCGGCAAGGCCCAGACCCGAATCGCTCCGGTAGCTACCGAGATTCAGACCGGTGAGTACAACTTCGTGGAATCCGGCGGCCAGCAGCTCGTCAAACCGCTGCCCCACTTCTTCCGGAGCAAGTGACGCGGGTTTCCCCCGCAGTGTGGCGGCTGCGCAGTAGGCGCAACCCCGATCACATCCGTCCTGAACTTTCAGCACCGCCCGACTGCGAATCGGCTCCGGACCATAACCGGCCAGCACAATCCGTTTCTTCTCGTTATCCCAGACCTCGGCTACTCCCGGGATACTGCTGACCCGTTCCGGCGAGCGCTGAACCAGGCAGCCGATGACCGTAACGCGGGGCCGGGATTCCAGGCGGCACAACCTCCTGATGAGTTGAACGGAACTGCGGTCGGCCGACGCGGTAACAGTACATGTGTTCACAAAGCACTCGTCGGCCTCTGCCGGACTGTCAACGAACTCAGCCCCCTGCCGACGCAACCGCGCCCGCAGGATATCGCTCTCGGACTGGTTCAGGCGACAGCCAACCGTCAGTATGGCAACTTTCGTCCGAACTCCCTGCCAGCAGGACCGGTTCCTCCGGATGGCGCTACCGACTACTCCTCGTCCAGCCCCCGAAGGTGATCTTCCATAGTGAAATGGTCCGTCATCTCCTCTTCCGGCTCGCGGACGCGCTCCCGCCTGGGCCTCCTGCGTGCGCGCGGTTCCTCCTGCTCAGGCTCGATCTCACCGTGCACCGCCCGCTCGCTCAGCGCGATTCGCCGATGACCCAGGTCAATCCGGACTACCTTCAGTTCCAGTTCCTCGCCGATCTGATACTTCTCCTTGGCCTTCTTGCCGCCGCGCGTGAGTTGGCTGAGCGGCACGAATCCCTCGATGTCGTGCTGAAGACTGACCACCACTCCGGGTTTGGGCAGATCGACAATCCGGGCCTTGATTACGTCGCCCTCGCTGACTTCCTTGCTGATCTGGTAGAACGGGTCCTCCTGCGTCTGCTTCAACCCGAGCGTAATCCGGCGGTTTTCCTTGTCGATGCTGAGAACCACGGGGTTGAGCGTCTGACCCTTCTTGAGCTCCTCACGCGGGTGATGAATCCGCTTCGTCCAGGAGATATCGGCATTGTGAATCAGTCCCTCAATGCCCTCCTCGATTTCCACGAAAGCCCCGAATTCCTTGAGCGCTCGAACCTTGCCCTCAACCCGCTGGCCGACGCTGTATTTCTCCTCGATCAACGACCACGGGTCGGGCATCGTCTGCTTGAGCCCAAGGGAAATCCGGCGGTTCTCCTTGTCGATATTCAGGACCACTGCTTCGATCTCTTCCTCCACCCGGAGAATCTGCGACGGGTGATGGATTGACTTGGTCCATGACATCTCGGAGATATGGATCAGCCCCTCGATTCCCTTCTCCAACTCGACAAACGCACCGTACTCCGCGAGCGTAGTGACCCGGCCCCTTATCCGCGTGCCAATCGGGTACTTCTCCTCCACTCTCTCCCACGGATGCTCGGTCAACTGCTTCAACCCGACGGTAATCCGACCGGTGCTCTCATCGGCCGAAAGCACTTTCACTTTCAGGTCGTCGCCGACGTTCACAACCTCCTTGGGGTGAACCACCTTGTTCCAAGCAAGGTCGGAGATATGCAGCAGGGCATCCACCCCGCCGATATCAACGAACGCCCCGAAATCGGTTATCGTCTTCACCGTACCCTCAATGACGTCGCCGACACCGATCCGGGCGAACAACTCCCGGCGCGCCTGCGCCTGGAGTTCCTCAAGCAGAACCCGCCGGGAAACGACGATGTTCTTCTTGAACCAGTTCACGGAGATGATCTTCACTTCGAGCTGCTTGCCGACCAGGGCATCCAGATTCGGCACCGGCCGCAGGTCCACTTGTGAACCGGGCAGGAAGGCATCCAGGCCCATGACCTCAACGGCCAGGCCGCCCTTGACCCGCTTGATTACCGTCGCGGGCACGCCTTCCGAGCTCTCGGATTTCTCCTTGATGCTGTTCCAAGCGAGCTGGAAATCGGCCTTTTTCTTCGAGATAACCGGGAATCCATCCCTGTCTTCGATGGCGTCGAGGTACACCTTGACCTCTTGGCCCTCGGCCACCTCGGCGGGATTCCTGAACTGCTCGAGCGGCAGAATGCCTTCTGCCTTCAGGCCGAGATCAATAAGAACCGCTTTGGGCAGCTTCTTGATAATCGTGCCCGACACAATCTCGCCCTCTTTCAGTGAAGGGAATGAACCTTCATATATGTCGACCGCCTTTTCCTCGGCGGCGACGTCCTTGGTTTCCTCGATCATTGTTACCGTTCCTCCTTGAAGGGATTTCTCGCGACTGCAGCCACTTCGCGCACTACCCACGCTGGGGTGGAAGACCCGGCGGCAACCCCGATACTGGCGGTCCTCTGCAGAACCCCGCGGGGCAACTCGGAAGCGCGCTCAACGTAGAGCACCGGTTTCCCAGCGTCTCGGACAATCTCTGCGAGACGCGAAGTATTGGCGCTGCTCCGCCCGCCCACCACGATGACCAGTTCGGTCTTCCGCACCAGACGCGCGACCGCTTCCTGCCGGGCCGTCACCTCCTCACAGGTCGTGTCGAAGGCGCGAACCTCAGTATAGCGAAAGCTACTCAGCTTGGCAACAGCTTCCCTGAACCGGGCCGGCGACATTGTCGTCTGGGCTACCACCCCGAATTTCCCGGACGTCAGCCTCATCCGGGGAGAATAGACCCTGCCGGCATCCCCGCAGTAACCCAGAATCCCGCGCACCTCGGGATGGTTCTTCTCGCCCACCACCACTACCAGGTAGCCCTGCTTCTGCAGGCGGCGGGCAACACTCTGTACTTTGTGCACGTAGGGGCAGGTGGCATCGATTGTCCTGATGCCCAGCTTCCGGCACTGACGCAGGACCTCAGGCGGGCAACCGTGAGCCCGGATGACCAATGCGCCGTCCCGAGCCTGACGAACGGTTCGCACCGCCTTGATCCCCTCGCGCCCGAGTTCCTCCAGCACCAGCGGATTGTGCACCAGCTCGCCGAGCGTATGCACCCGGCCGTACTTCTTCTTGCCCTCTTTGGCCATCCTGATGGCGCGTTCGACGCCGAAACAGAACCCGGTCGGCCGGGCAACAATCACCCTACGCATGTCCCTGCCCGCTTACCGCCAGCCGCCCACCGCAATCCGCAGTCTGCCTTCCGCCATCCGCACTCTGCGTTCTGCACTCTGCATTCTGACTTCCCTCTCCTTGGCGGCCTTGGCGGTTTGCCTATCCGATTCCTCATGCCTCTGTCTTCTCTGCGTCCTCCGCGGCTTTACCTTCTGCACTCTGGCCCCTGACCTTGAACTTCTCCTCCCGCAGACCCCGGACCCGCTCTTCGACTACACGGGTCATTGCGGCGTACCCCTCTCGGGTCCGGTCGAACCCGCGAGGGTGAACCGGCTCGCCGAATGAGACCCGGATTCCCCGATTCCGGTCCGGCCGGCGGCGACACCCTCGCTGCACGAAGTCGCGGTCAACAGCATGGGAGACCCAGGATTTGTCCAGCCCCTGAATCAGTGTCGGCACCACCGGAACCCGGTTGCGAATGGCCAGCATCCCGACGCCGGGCTTGAACTGGGCGATCTCGCCGGTCTTGCTGCGCGTGCCCTCCGGAAAAAGGACCAGGGTCTGTCCCGAACGTAGCACTCGCGACCAGCACTTGATTGCCGCAGCGTCGGCTGATCCCCGCCGCACCGGCAAGGCGTTGTACTTCCTGATCAGCCATCCGAAAAGGCGCGAAGCCCGGAACAACTCCTCCTTGGCCAGGAAATGGAGCTCCCGCATCGCGGCCAAGCCGACGATAACCGGGTCGATATTCGAGACGTGATTCGACGCCAGTACCTGCGCGCCTGATACAAGTCGATCTCGCCCGGTCACTCGCAATCCCATGAAGTAACTTGCGAGCGGGTTGGCAACCAGCAAAGTGACTCCCCAGAGCGGCTTCAACCCGCACCCCGCCTGCCGGCCATCCGGCGTCGTGCGAGCGAGCACACTATTGCGATCTGCTCCTCGATCGTCAGCATGGAAGTATCAATCAGCAGCGCGTCCGGGACTCTCAGCAGGGGTGCGATACGTCTGCCCGAGTCAATCCGGTCGCGCTTGACAAGGTTCCGGACAACAGCCTTCCGGCTGGTTCTCAGCCCCTCTCCCTGCAGTTCCCGTTCTCTCCTTCGAGCGCGCTCTCCGGTGGCGCAGTCCAGGAAAACCTTCAGGTCTGCGTCCGGGAACACCACGCTCCCGATGTCCCTTCCCTCGCACACCAGGTTCCTTCCTCCGGCTGCACGTCGCTGCTGTATCACCATCACCTTCCGCACCGCGGGGACAGCCGACACCTCGGATACCAGTTCGCTCACCCGGGGAGTACGTATCTCCCGACTCACATCGCTGCCGTCCAGCTCCACCCGCAGCTTTCCCTGCCGCCAATCAAGGCCGATTTCGGTTGTCCTGAGAATCCGCGCGAGCAGCCGTTTGTTCTCGGGTTCGATGCCCGAATCGATGACCTTGAGGGTTATCGCCCGGTACATCGCTCCGGTATCAAGATAGTGAAATCCAAGCCGCCGGGCGCATCCCCGGGCCGTGGTACTCTTGCCCGACCCGGCCGGCCCGTCAATCGCTAGAACGAATCCGTGCGAGCGACGGCAGCCTGATTCGGCCATTGGTCATATTCCTGCATCCCTGCTACTCAGCCGACTGGCGCACGGCGTGCTGCTGCACCAACTGCAACTGCATGTGCCTCAATCGCGAGGCGACGGTCTTGGCGACGCCCCGCATCACGGCGTAGCCGAGCCGTGGATCTTCATCGAACTCCTTCTCGAGTTCCGACACCTCAAACTCCAGCACGGTGCTGTCGGCAAGCACCTTGCCTCCGGCGGTGTAGGTGGGATTGCCCACCATTCCTGACCAGGCGAACATCTGTTTCGGCCCGATGGTGGTGACCATGTAGCTCTTCTTGGATACGCCGAAATCAAGGCCCAGCACCACGGCTATCCGACCGGTCATGATGATATAGAACCTCGTGGCAGGGTCGCCCTGCGCATCAACCATTTCTCCGGCCTTTATCTCTTTCGTCCTTGCAAGCTTGACCAGTCGGTCGAAATCCTCTTCCTGAAGGTGATCGAAAACAGGCACACTCTGAAGGAATTCCTTAATGTCCACTACTGCTCCTCCTTTACGTTGGCAACTAGGTGAGTCTAGCGGTGAGAAGCCGCCCCGTCAATCGCCAACCGAGCCGGGAGTATCAGAAGAGGTCGTGGAAGGACAGGTCAATCACCCGATTCAACCGGGTGACATCCTGGTTGCCCAGGACATCCCTCAGCCCGATGCCGAATCGCATCTGCTCGTTGAAAGTCCAGGCAAGGCCGAAGTTGAGGTAGCCGACGCTGGTTTCGAGCCGCTCGTCATTGGCCCCGAGGTCGTATTCCACAATGAACTCGAATCCTCCCGGGAGCAACTGGTTGACCACTGCGAAACCATTGACGCTGTGCCAGTAATTGAGCCCCAACTGACAATAGGTCCGGGTCGGTTCGACCGTCTTGCCGATGCAGACGTAGCCACCCTTTGGATAGACGTCGTATACATCGTCGACCTGGTTGCCGTATCCCTGGCTCTCGAAGCCGACAATCATGTCCGGGAAGAAGCCCTGCTCCATCAGGATGGCTCCCCGGGCAAAGAACTCCGGGCGGTTGTACATCTCCGGGGCCGAATTGCCGACCAGCTTGTTGCCGCCGAACGAAGCGCCGACCGTGAGCCGGTCGAACAGCCCGATGCCGAGTCGCACCATAGCGCCGCCCTCGCCCCAGAGCCGCGCGCTGACGTAGTACTCGGCGTGGGATAGCGAAAGCGGTATCGGTTCATCGACATTGTACAACAGGGCGGTGGCCGGGACCCAGCACACGAGCAGAACTGGAAGCAACTTCATCGACCCCAGCATAGCCGCATCCATCACCGTGTCAAGCGGTTACCTCACGTCTTGACTGCCAACCGGGTTTCGCTACTCTCTAGCCGGGAAAGAAACGACAGCGGAAGACCGGGTGCACATGATGCACAAACGGTTGCTTCGGGCCGGGCCCGAAGCACAGGGAAAGCCGTGCGAATCGGCTGCGGTCCCGCCCACTGTAAGCGGCTGCGTTCTATTCAACGCCCGCCTGCCATCGCCACTGGCCGGAAGCCGGGAAGGCGGCAGGCACGTGCTCCCAATGAAGCACGGCCGCGAGCCAGGAGACCTGTCTGCTGTCAGGACTGAGTTCTGCCGTCTGACGGTAATCACCGCAGCACGGCGATTCGACTTGCGTGGAAAGGAGAATCACATGAGACGCAAGACCTTGGACCGTCTGGTCCTCCCGGCGCTCGCGCTTCTGACCGGTATCGCCGGGGCGACCACATTCAGCGGGACCATTCTCGACGCCTACACCAGGCAGCCGGTTCCGCATGCCGAAGTCCACGCCTACGACCTCGGCGCAGTCACAACAACCGACGAGCAGGGCGAGTTCGAACTGACGACCGGCGCGAACCTGGTGTCGGTCGCGGTTTCGCGGGTCGGCTACCGGCCCGGAACCTGGCAGGACCTGCCCGCCGCAGAACCGGCGTTCCTCTACCTCTCACCCGAGGTCATCCGGCTCGAAGGCGTAACCATCAGCGCCTGCCGCACCCCGGTGTCGATTGACCGGTCAGGCCCGGTCACAGTGGTTGAGGACGAAGCCGTTCAGGCCTGGGGCCGCACCAGCATGGCCGAGCTGGCCGGAACAACGCCGTCGGCAATCACTCGCAGCTACGGCAACTTCTCAACCGTCGCACTCCGGGGAACCAACACCGAGCACACGCTCATCGCGCTGGACGGAGTCCGGCTCAACTTGGCCCAGAACGGCACTTTCGACCTCACCACGCTGCCGCTGATTCTTGTCGACCGGGTTGAAGTTGCCCGCGGCGGCAATTCCGCGCTCTACGGCTCGAGCCCGGTCGGCGGACTGGTAAACGCCATCACCCCCCGGCCTGACCGATTCGGCGCGAACCTCCGTACCGGCATCGGGTCCTTTGGCAGGAAGCACGTTCAGCTCATCCACACCAACTGGTATGCACCGGTCGGGTACGTCATCGGCGGCAACCTCACCGCCGCGGACAACAACTTCGACTACCCGGACAGCGCCGGCGCGTCCCTGACAAGGAGCAACGCCGACTTTGAAAGCAAAGGGCTGTTCGCCAAGGGTGTCTTCCGCTCCGGCCCGCACAACACTTCTCTGCTCGGTGAATACAACGTCACCGGTCGCGGGGACCCGGGTTCGACCGCCTGGCCTTCGGACAGCGCCCGGCGAGACGACCAGCGCGGACTCTCCCAGGCGGGCTACACGTTTCAACCGTCGGCAGACCTGCGCACCAACGCCCGACTTTTCTATCAGCGGTTCTGGCAGAACTACTGCAACCCGGCGTTCTTCATCGACGACACCCACGACCTCACCGCACTCGGCGGTCAACTGGACCAGACGTTCCACTTTGCACCGTGGGCCATGTTGATGGCCGGGTGCGAACTGGACAAGAGCTGTCTGACCAGCACTTCAGTCGGCGCGCCGAATCTACTGAGCTTGGCCGGCTGGACCCAGGCCCGGGTTGAGTACTTCGGTTTCGCACTCAATCCGGTTGTCCGGTTCGAGCGAATGCAGCAGGAACACGTTACTGACTCGACTGAAGACAAATCCACAACTCAGGTCCTAAGCCCCAAAGCAACCCTCACCTGGTCCGGTTTTGAGTGGCTCACCCTGTATGCCGGGTTCGGCCGGTCATTCCGGGCCCCGACGTTGAACGACCTGTACTGGCCTGAGGACATGTTCTCTTACGGCAATCCGCATCTTGAGCCCGAATGGTCGACCAACTGGGATGTCGGGATTCGCGGCAAAGGCCCGGACTTCCTCCACTACTGGCTCGGGTACTACAACTCCAGCCTCACCGACCTGATCCAGTGGCAGCCGGACACTGCGTTCCGGTTCCACCCGGTCAACGTCGACAGCGCGGTAATCAGCGGCGTGGAACTTGACCTCGAACTCGATCTGAACCATGCCGGCGTTCAGAGCAACCTGAACTACTGCAGCGCCCGGTCGGGAGACACGAAGCTCATCTACCGGCCCGAGTTGAGCGCCCGGGCAACTGTCTGGGGTCAGCACACCTTCCGGCCGGTCACCGCCCAGCTTGCCCTGACTGTCGAGCACACCGGCGAGCGCTACACCGATCCGGCGAACACCGATACTCTGCCCGGGTACTCGCTGTTCCATGCCGAAGCGTCGGTCAGCCCGAAGCTCGGCCCCTTGACGGCAACCGCCAGGTTCGGCGTCCGCAACCTGACGGACGAGCGGTACGAAACGAACAAAGGCTACCCGCTGCCGGGACAGACCTGGTACGGCGAGTTGGAGTTCGGTATCTAGTTTCCGGCAGTTCCGCTGTCCGCAGCGGCACCGCTATCCGTAGCGGCGATTTCCGGGGAACGGGCCATTTCGGTGGCCCGTTCCAGTTCGGCACCGAGTTCCGCCTTGACCCGGTCGAACTCATCCCGGTACTTCTTCAGCACCGGGTCGGCCCTCGGCGGAATCACTTTGAGCGGGTTCACCGGGTTCCCGTTCTTGCGGATTTCGAAGTGGAGATGCGGGCCGGTTGACATCCCGGTCGAGCCGACGTAGCCGATCGTCTGGCTCTGGCGTACACGCCGGCCCTGCTTCACGCCCGGGCCGTAGCCCCGGAGATGTCCGTAGCGCGAAGAAAGCCCGCCTTTGTGCTTGACCTCAACCAGCCTGCCGTACCCGCCGACCCACCGCGAAATGGTGACCACGCCGTCGGCGACACAGCTTACCGGCGTGCCACTCGGGGCCGCGTAGTCCACCCCGTTGTGCTTGCACCGTATTTTCCTGATCGGGTGGAACCGCATTCCGAAATGGGACGTGACCTTCTTGAACTCAAGCGGTGACCGGAGCACTGTCTTCCGGAGCGACTGGCCTTTCTCGTTGTAGAAATCCCAGTGCCCCCGCGGGTCCTGGTAAAAGAATCCCCGGGTGTTGTGAATCCGGCTCCGGTAGTGGACGGCGTGCACCCGGCCGTACCGGTAGAAAGTGGAATCCACGTACAGCCGGTCGAACACCAGTTGGAACGAATCGCCGTCGTTCGACTCGGTGAAGAAGTCCACGTCATAGCGCAGGATTTCGGTGAACCGCATCGCCAGCCACGGCTGCTCGCCCAGGCTGAGCAACGAGTTCCAGAACGATTCATGAACGGTCCCGGACAACGCGGTCCTGACCGTATCGACCGGCTGGATTATCTTCTCTGCGACCGGGCCGGCGGAATCAACGTGGAACGCAGTGGAACCCGCAACCGGAAGGGAGAACCTGACTTCGTAGCTGGTCATCATGTCCTTGTGGTAGGAAATTGCCGCCAGGTTGAGACCGCGGTACACCAGTGAAACCGAATCGCCCGGCTTCAGTCTCCGGAAGTTGAAGTCGGTCTCCGCCAGCGCGTTGTGGGCCTGACCGGCCAGGTCCCACGGCACCCCCATCCGGACCAGCATCCCGGTAAACACCTCGTACTGACGCATCGTATCGCCGGCGAAGTACAGGGAATCCGGGTCCGGCACCGCCGGCCCGCAGTACTGGGGCTGGCGCCCGAGCATGAACCTGAGTGACAGCAGCACCACGGCCAGGACGACGAGCACCCCGACCACTGTCATCGTCGGGGATACCGCGCCCCTGCGCCCCCGGCTCTTCTGCTCCGACTCCGGCCGGCCCCGGTCTTCGGACCCCAACTACTGCTCCGACTCCATCACTTCAATCTGTCCCGGGTCCTTGACGATCATCTCGGGCGCACCCTTGTACTCCTTGATGATTCCGCTTACCCGGACCTGCTTTCCCTTGTAGTACTCCCGGGCGTTCTCCGGAAACAAGTGCAGGTCGGTAGCGAATATCGCCACCGAAAACGTATTCCGGTAGTCCTCGTGGAAATTGATGAACAGCACCTTGTCCGACTGGTAGGTCCGGACCACGACGCCTTCCACTATTGCCAGTTCGCCGATATGCTCGTCCGCCACCGCCCAGGAAACAACACCGGAATCACCCGGACTCTGCCGCGCCAGCCGGTCCTTGATAATCTGGATGCTCGGCGGCGTGTAGACATTGAACGACCACAGGCCGGTTCCGATCCGGGCCGCCTGCTCCTCGAGTACTTTCAGGGTGTCACGATACCGGAGGCTGTCCTGGTACAGCCGCACCGGCGCGTACCCCCGCGCCACCATCAGCAGGTTGACATTCGTATCGCCAACCCAGACCCAGCGCAGCAATCGGCCGAAATGGTCGGTGTCCGCCCCGTCGCTTTCCAGCCGGACCGTTCTGCCGAGAACGTACTTCCCCAGTATCTCGGTCGCAACGTCACCGCCCGGCTGATAGCTCTCCGCGGCATCGATTCCCAGCATCCGCACGTAGTTCCCATCGGAAGTCAGGAACGTATCCCCGTCATTCACCTTGACCACCCGCGTAACTTCGTCCGCAAGCACCACCGTCGCCAGAACCAGCAGGACGGCGAACCCTGCACGTATGGCCCTTCCGACAGTCAGTCCGACATTCATCATTGAGCACCCGAGTGAATTGGACGTTGTGACCGTGGGCCGTGTCAGCGGCCAATGTGCCATTGGATGGCTCAATCCGTGTTGATCCGTGTCCATCTGTGGTTCTTCTTTCATTCGCCATTCGCACTTCGTCATTCGCAATTCGCCATTACTCCAGTATCTCAATCTGCCCCGGGTCATTGATTATCATCTCCGGCGCGTTCTGGTATTCCTTGATTGTGCCGGTCAACCGCACCAGCCGTTTCTTGTAGTAATCCTCCGGGCATGCGGGGAACTTGCCAAGGTCGCCGGCGAATACCACCGCCTTGAAATGACGCCGGTAGTCCTGGTGGAAATTCATGATGAAGACCTTCTCCGAACGGTAGGTGGCGACCACTATGCCGACGACCTTCACCAGTCGGCCGTAACACTCATCCGTTTCCGCCCACGAAACCACGTCGAGTCCGGGCAGGCCGCCGGTATCGGGCTCAACCAGGTACTTCGAGATATCGCCGGACGGCAGTTTCAGGGAAGGCGGCGGGAAAACGTCGAACGGCCAGAGTCCCTTGCCGATTCGGGCCGCGGTCAGTTCGAGCTGCCGCAGGCTGTCCCGCAGCTTCGCATCATCGAGCTCCGGCAGCAGCGAAGCGAAACCCTTGCGCAGCATGGAACCATTCACCAGCGTATCGCCCACGTACACGTAGCGCAGCAGCTGGCCGTCATCGTCGGCGTCGGTCTTCCCGGCTTCAAGCCTCACGATCCGGCCGAGCACGTGCTTCTCAAGAACGTCCCGGCAGATATCCCCACCCGGCTGGTAGATTTCAGGGGTGTTAATACCCAGCATCCGCACGACCTGGCTGTCAGCGGTCAGGAACGTTCGGCCGTCATACACACTCGCCACCTGCGTCATTTCGGCCCCGAGAAGCCCGGCGACGACAACCAGCACGCCCGGAACAGGGGACCTCACGACTGTCTCCGTAGTCTGCGCAAGATGGAGAAGTCTAGCGACCGCCAATCCGAAATCAACCGCCGAAACCCGCTCGCTTGACTACCTTGCCGCGCCAACTAGACTGACGTCAATGGAATACCGAAGCGCAACCGCCAACTGAAGGACAGCATATCATGACAAACGACCTGCGAGTATCAGACCGGGTTCGGCAGATACCGAAGTCTGCCATCCACGAAATGACGAGACTGTCACAGCAGGTCGAGGACGTGGCGTTCCTGTCCTGGGCCAAGCCGACGTCCGGGACCCCGGAGCACATCAAGGAAGCGGCGATTGCCGCAATAGAAAAGGGACTCGTCGGCGGGTACTCCGAAAGCTCGGGCCTGCCGACCCTGCGCCGGGAAATCGCTGCCAAGCTCAAACGGGACAACAACATTGACGCCGACCCGGCCCAGATACTGGTCACCGTCGGCGCGATTGAAGGACTGGCGGCCGCGGTGATGGCGACGATTGACCCGGGCGACGAAGTCATCCTTCCGTCCCCGACCTATTCCACCCACATCCGCCAGGTCATAATCGCTTCCGGCAAGCCGGTCATGGTCCCGACAATCGAAGACCAGGGATTCACGCTGGACATCGACGCCATCAAGGATGCGGTTACTCCAAAGACAAAGGCCGTCATGTACTGCTCGCCAAGCAATCCGACCGGCACGGTCTTCTCCGAAAGACAGCTCCGCCAACTGGCCGAAATCTGCCTGGAACACAACCTGACAGCGATTACCGACGAGGCCTACGAGTATTTCACCTATGACGACAACCGGCACTTCAGCATCGCGTCGATTCCCGAAATGAGAAAGAACGTGGTCAGTTGCTACACGTTCACCAAGACCTACGCCATGACCGGCTGGCGCATCGGCTACCTCCACGCCGACGAAGAACTGATTCCCCAGATTGCCAAAGCCCACATCCCTTTCGCTATTTGTGCGCCGGTAGTCTCTCAATACGCGGCGCTTGCCGCTCTTCAGGGTCCGCAGGACTGCGTTGTCGAGTTCCGGGAACACTACCTGGCCACCCGCAACCTGATGTGCGAGCGTCTTGACCGCCTGAGCTCGGTATTCGAGTACCGGAAACCCGGCGGCTCGTACCTGATGTTCCCCAGAATCCTGCTTGGCCAGGGCAAAGACTCAACGGCCTTCTGCAAGAACCTCCTGAAGGAAGCGAAAGTATCAACAACGCCGGGGATAGCCTTCGGCCCGACCGGCCAGAGCCATCTCAGGCTTTCCTTCTGCGTATCGGAACAGGAAATCAACAAAGCATTCGACCGGATGGAAACCTACTTCGGGTAGCTCCCCAGCACCCCGATTCTCATCTGTGTTCATCCGTGTCCATCCGTAGTTTACTTCCTCATTGGTCATTGGAACTTGGTCATTGAGCATTTCCTGACTTGGCGGCCTTGGCGGTCATTCCTTCTGCCTTC